>DASZLR010000163.1:0-10481 GCA_035552275.1 Pseudonocardiaceae bacterium
TGACAGGCCGAGCGCCCAGACATCGGCGGCGGCCAGCTCCACGTCGTCCATGCCCGGCAACGTCGGAGCCGTCACCCCTACCGCCATGCCGGGCAGCCGGTCGGGCCGCTCCGTCGCCGCTGCCCCGGCCGCCCACAGCGCCGCCCGTCGGGACAGCCCCCAGCATCCGAACACGCCCGCCGTGGCCAGCGCCTCGATCTGCGCCGTGGACAGCCGGACCCGGCGGGCCAGATCGGCCATGCCGCGATACTCGCCGGCCTGCTCCCGCTCGGCCACCAGCCGCTCCGCCAGGTCGTCCCCGATCAGCCGGATCGAGCCGAGGCCCAGCCGCACGGCCCGTCCTCCGGTGCTGCCGGCGTTGGATTCGAGCGTGGGGTGCACCGCGCTGATGTTGATATCCGGACCGCGGACCGTCACGCCGTGCCGTCGGGCGTCGGCGGCCAGGGACTGCGGTGAATAGAATCCCATGGGCTGCGCCCGGAGCAGGGCGGCGCAGAACGCCGCCGGGTGATATCGCTTGAACCAGGCGCTGGAGAAGACCAGGTGCGCGAAGGACAGCGCATGGCTTTCCGGGAAACCGAAATTGGCGAACGCCAGTAGCTTGGCGTAGAGCTGATCGGCCAGGTCACCGGTGATCTTGTTGCGGGCCATACCCTGGAACAGCCGCACCTTCAACCGTTCCATTCTCTCGGTGGAGCGTTTGGCGCCCATCGCCCGGCGCAACTGGTCGGCCTCGGCCGCGCTGAAGTCAGCCAGGTCGACCGCCATCTGCATCAGCTGCTCCTGGAACAGCGGCACGCCCAGGGTCTTCTCCAGTGCCTTTTTCAACTTCGGGTGGTCGTAGTCCCAGCTCCGTGGCTTTCCCGCCGTTCTGTTCTGTTCCTCGGTGTGCCGGCTGATGTAGGGGTGCACCGATCCGCCCTGAATCGGGCCGGGACGGATCAGCGCGACCTCCACCACCAGGTCATAGAACTTCCTGGGCTTCAGCCGCGGCAGAGTCGCCATCTGGGCCCGGCTTTCCACCTGGAACACGCCGATCGAATCGGCCCGGCACAGCATCTCGTACACCTCGGGATCGGCCATGTCCAGCGATCCCAGGTCGACCTCGATCCCCTCGTGCTTCCGCACCAGGTCGATCGCGTACCGCAGGGCGGACAGCATGCCCAGACCCAGCAGGTCGAACTTGACCAGGCCGGCGGCAGCGCAGTCGTCCTTGTCCCACTGCAACACACTGCGTTCGGCCATCCGCGCCCACTCCACCGGGCACACCTCGCTGACCGGCCGGTCGCAGATCACCATTCCGCCGGAGTGAATGCCCAGATGCCGGGGAAAATCCCGCATCTCGTTGGCCAGTTCCACCACCAATGGCGGGATATCGTGATCCGGACTGTCGATACTGGACGGTAGCGGACCCCAGCGGTCGATCTGCTTGCTCCACGCGTTCTGCTGGCCCGGCGCATAACCCAGGGCTCGGGCCATGTCCCGCACCGCCGACCGCGCCCGATAGCTGATCACATTGGCGACCTGCGCCGACCGCAACCGGCCGTATTTCTGGTAGACGTACTGAATGGCCTCTTCCCGCCGGTCCGACTCGATGTCCAGGTCGATGTCCGGATAGCCGTCCCGCTCCGGCGCCAGGAACCGTTCGAACAGCAGGTCGTACTTCACCGCGTCGACATTGGTGATTCCGATGGCGAAGCAGACCGCCGAGTTCGCCGCCGAACCCCGGCCCTGACACAGAATTCCGTTGCGACGACAGAAACTCACGATGTCGTGCACGATCAGGAAGTAGCCCGGGAATTTCATGCTTTCGATCACCTGCAGCTCGTGGTCGAGCTGTTGGTACGCCCGCGGATTCTGGGTGCGTGAACCATAACGGCGCCGCGCTCCCCGCCGGACCAACTCGCGGAGCCAGCTCGCCTCGGTGTGCCCGGCCGGCACGTCGAACGGCGGCAGGTTCGGCGCCACCAACCGCAGATCGAACGCGCACTCCACACCCAGCAGCGCCGACCTGGCGACCGCGCCCGGATAGCGGGCGAACAACCGCGCCATCTCCGCGCCGGAACGCAGATACGCGTTGGGCGCCGACGGCAGCCAGCCCACCATCTCATCCAGACCGCGCCGGGCCCGCACCGCTGCCAGCGCGTCGGCCAGCCGACCACGAGCCGGCCGCGCGTAGTGCACCGCGTTGCTGGCGACGGTCGGGAGGCCGAGATCGGCGGCCAACCCGGCGAGCAGGTCGTTGTGCGTGGAGTCCAGCGGCAGGCCGTGGTCGACCAACTCCACGTACACATTGTTGTGCCCGAACAAATCCACCAGCCGGCGCAGTTCCCGGGCCGCCGCTGGTGACCCCTCGCCGACCAGCGCCCGACGCACCGCGCCCTTGCGACAACCGGTGAGCACCGCCACTTTCCCCCGCACCTGCTCGGCGACCCGCTCCACGTCGTAGCGCGGCCGGCCCTTCTCCGGATCATCGGCTTGCCGGGACGGACCTTCGGACTCCCCACGCCGCGCCCGACGCACGGTGCGCTCACCCAGCTGGCCGACGGTGATCGCCTGACACAGCGCGTGGTAGCCGGCCTTTTCTCTGGCCAGCAGCAACAGATGCCGGCCGGCCGGATCGGCGATCCCATTCTGTGGCGCGGGAAGCCCGAGAGACAGTTCAGTGCCGAACGCGGTGTGCAGGCCGATTTCCCTGGCCGCCTCGGCGAACCGCACCACCCCGTACATCCCGTCGTGATCGGTGAGCGCGATCGCGTCCAGGCCCTGCCGGGCCGCCTCCTCCACCAGTTCCTCGGGATGGCTGGCGCCGTCCAGAAAACTGAAGTTGGAATGGCAGTGCAGTTCCGCGTAGGGCACGCGCGCCGCGTCCCCGACATGCTCGTCAACCGGGCGGCGCCGCGCCGGGTCGGGCTTGTACTCGTCTCGCCGCCGTGTCCACGCCGGACTGTCCCCGCCGTCGCCGGGAGGACCTGCCGGCTGCCCGGACAACACCCGGTGGAACTCACCCCACCGAACCGGCGGGTTATTCCAGCCCATGGCGCGCTCCATATCCGTCGCTCGGTCGACGCGGCCGAGGAAAGATCAACAGCCGCGCCGGTTCGGCGGAGCCGGTCGGGATCCGCAACTCGGCGGATTCGTCGGTCAGCTCATGGAGCAAGCATCGATCGCTCATTCGCGCCGGCCACGGAACCTCGTCGGAGAACATCAGTCATATATCCCTTCCACCAGCCACTGCCCGCCTTCGCGGAGCAGCAGAAACGCCTCATCGCTCGCCTCATCGCTCGCCTCATCGCCGTGCCGGCCCCGCGCCAGAACCTGTAGCCGGGCAAGACGGTGTCTGTCCCCGTCGGTCCACCACCGTTCGACGGTGAGCCAGGGACCGGCCCAGGCCCGCACCGGCCGGGCCGGACCGCCGTCAACCGAAATCCGATGTGGACTCGCGGTGAGCCGGCGCCGGCCGGTGACCCCGACCTCCGCGCCGGTTTCATCGACAACCACGGCGGGCAGCGGCTTTCTCGGCACGGTCGCCGGCGACGGCGCCGGCAGCCGCCCCGGCCAGGGCGCCTCGGGATCGACCTCGGGGACCGGCTTGTCGCCCCAGGGCACCCATCGCACCTGCTCACCGGGGCCGCGACCGCCGCCGAGCACTGCGGTGAACAGGCCTTCCGGCCCGAGCAGGCCCTGCACCCGTAGCAACGCCCGGCCCGCCCGTTCGGCCTCGGCCGGACTGCCGTCCGCCCCGGCCCACAACCCGAGTTGCAGCGCCGGACCGTCGATCACTTCCTCGGGAACCAGCCGCAGCATCCGCAGCCCGCCACCCGAGCGACCGACCCCACCACCCGCGCGCAGCCAGCCGTCCAACTGCCAGCGCACTCGGTCCACGATGCCGGCGAGGGCGAGCGGCTCGGCACACCGCCATACCCGGCTCAACAGCTCCCCCTGTTCGGTTTCGGCCTGAATGGCCAGCCGGACACAGGCCAGACCGTGCGCGGACAACCGGGAATGCAGCAGTTCCGCCACGCCCTTGGCGGCGAACGCCGCGTTGTCGATCCGGTCGGCCGGCGGGTCGAGCACCTCGGCGACCGCCAGGTCCGGCGGGGGTCGCCGGCGGGCCAGCTGGCCGGCCGAGAGCCCCCGGGCGAGCCGGTGCGCGATCACCGCGTCCGTGCCGAACCGGGACGCCACATCCCGCGCCGGGATCGCGGCGAACGCGCCCAGGGTGCGCATGCCGAGCCGGTGCAACAGATCGACCAGATCGGCTCGCTCGGATCGGGCTCGGCCGTCCCACTTCTCCATCGGCTGGTCGAGCTCGGCGATGCTCAGCGGGGCAAGGAATTCCGGACTGCCACCGGGCGGCACGACCAACCCGCGATGGGCGGCCAGCATCGCGGCGAACAGCCCGTCGGCAGCACCCACCTGACACTCCACCCGAGCCCGCGCGGCCACCCGGTCGATCAACCGCTCGGCGACCGTCTGGGCGTCGCCGAAGTAGCTGATCGGCCCCTGTGCCGGCACCGCGACCAGGCCGGGGTGGATCACGTCCGCTCCCGGCGCCAGTTCCTCCACGGCCGCCACCACCGGCTCGAACAACCGGGCGTCCCGGCCCGGATCGGTGGGCAGCAGCACCAGCTCAGGGCAGCGTTCCTGAGCTTCCCGCTGGCGCATGCCGCCCCGCACCCCGTCCGTCCAGGCCGGCGCCGAGCAGGCCACCACCCGGTTCGCCGCGACCACGGCGACCGGAACATCCGAGGTCAGGCCGGCGGTCATGCCAGCCGCCATCACCGGCCAGGCCGGACACCACACCACGATCACCCGGGTGGCGTCGTCGGCCCGATCGACTGTCGCCCTTGTCAGCACTGCTCTCTCACCCCGCTTTCACGCCTAGATCGAGATCGGAGTTCTCCTCCGGTGTCGGTGGCACCGGACCGAGACCACCCCCGCCGGACAGGGACAAGCCGCCGTACGTCGGACGGGCCGCGACGCCACGACCGCGCACCGACAACGCCAGCTCGCACTCGGCCAGGTGGCCGTGGCCGACCGCGGATTCAGCACCGGCTTCAGCACCGGGATCAGTGCCGAAGCCGACGCCGAGCCCGGACCACCGCGTCCGGGTGCAGCTCAGTTCGAGGTCGGCGCCCGGCCACTGTCCAAACGGGAATTGTCCAAACGGGATGAGCACCGCGCCCCGATGCCTTGCCCGGGCCGACAACCGACGGGCCAGCCCGGCGCCGGACGGACCGGCGCGCGCCAGCCCGGCACCGGCCACCACGACCAGATCCACCCCGTCCAGCAGAGCGGCGACCACGGAGCCGAGTTGCGCCCCGGGGTCCGGCACCAGCGCCAGCCGATGCACGGCCACCCCGAGCTCGGACGCGGCGAGCAGGCCCAGATCCGGCATGCCCACCACGGCCGCCCATGACCCGCGCGAGGTGGCCAGGGCCAGCAGCGCGAGCAGCACGGTGGTGGACCCGCGCACCACCACCGTGCTACCGCGCCGCAACCCGCGATGCGGCAACAGGTTCGCCAGTTCCGCGTGCACCGGCAGAACCCGCTGCCCCACCGCCTGGCTCGGCGTGCTGAGCTCGCTGGCGCTCCGCACGGCACCCGGAGGAGCACCGCGCGGGATCAGCGAGGTCACAGACGCCACAGACACCGGACAACCTCCACCACACAGGTCACGCACACGTCCGTGTACGTGAACCGCCGTGGGGAAGACGGCGGTGCCTCAAGCGATCGATCCCGACTACCGATCACCCATCGATCGAACGCATGTTCGATCGATGGAGTACAGTTAACCGCATGATCGAGAAGGTGTCAAACAGAACCACCGGTCGGCGATCGCCGACCGGCCAGCGGGTTCTGGAGTGGGTTCCGGCGCCGGTTCCGGCGCGGACTGTGCTGACGTCAGTGCGCGAAGTGGCGGGTTCCGGTGAGGTACATCGGCACGCCGGCCGCCTCGGCCACCGCGATGGAGTCGGCGTCCCGCACCGAGCCGCCGGGCTGCACCACGGCGCGCACGCCGGCGTCGAGCAGCACCTGAAGGCCGTCCGGGAACGGGAAGTAGGCGTCCGACGCGGCGACCGAACCGGTCGCCCGGTCGCCGGCCCTGGCCACCGCCAACCGGGCCGCGTCGACCCGGTTCACCTGACCCATCCCGACGCCGACGGTCGCGCCGTCGTGCGCGAGCAGGATCGCGTTGGACTTCACCGCGCGAATCGCCCGCCAGGCGAAGGCGAGGTCGGCCAGTGTCCGGTCGTCCACCGGCGAGCCGGTGGCCAGCGTCCACTTGGTGGGGTCGTCGCCCTCGGCGTCGATCGTGTCCTTGGTCTGCAACAAAAGCCCGCCGGTGACGGCCCGCGTCTCCGCGCCGTGCCGCGCCGGTGGTGTCGCGACCAGCAGCCGCAGGTTCTTCCGACGGGTCAGCACGTCCACCGCGCCGTCGGCGTAGCTCGGCGCGATCAGCACCTCGGTGAAGATGTCCGCCACCTGCTCGGCCAGTTCGACGGTGACCTCGCGGTTCACCGCGATCACCCCGCCGAACGCGCTGGACGGGTCGCAGGCATGCGCCTTACGGTGCGCCTCCGCGATCGCCGCCGATCCATCCAATGTGGACACCGCGATGCCACACGGGTTGGCGTGCTTGATGATCGCCACGCACGGCGCGTCGAAGTCATGCGCCGCGCGCCAGGCCGCGTCCGCGTCCACGTAGTTGTTGTACGACATCTCCTTGCCGTGCAACTGCCGTGCGCCGGCCAGCCCGACCGGTCCGGTGTCCGCACCGTCGCTGGGCGACCGGTACAGCGCTGCGCCCTGGTGCGGGTTCTCGCCGTACCGCAGCACCCGGTCGCGCTGCCAGGTCGCGCCGATCCAGGCGGGGAACACGCTGCCCTCCTCGGGCGCCAGCACACTGCCCATCCAGGAGGCCACCGCCACGTCGTAGGACGCGGTGTGCCGGAACGCGTCGACCGCCAGCGCCCGCCGGTCCGCCAGCGTGAATCCGCCGTCCCGCACCTGGTCCAGCACCCAGTCGTAGCGGGTCGGGTCCACCACAACGGCCACGCTGGCGTGGTTCTTCGCCGCGGCGCGCACCATCGCCGGGCCACCGATGTCGATCTGCTCCACGCACTCGGCCGGCGCGGCGCCGGACGCGACGGTCCGGGCGAACGGATAGAGGTTCACCACCAGCAGGTCGAACGGCGCGATGCCCAACTGTCGCAACTGGTCCACGTGTCCGGGATTGGTCATATCGGCCAGCAGTCCCGCGTGTACCCGCGGATGCAGCGTCTTGACCCGGCCGTCCAGGCTCTCCGGAAATCCGGTCAGCGCCTCGACGGCGGTCACCGGCACGCCGGCCGCCGCGATCGTCTCCGCGGTCCCCCCGGTCGAGACGATCTGAACGCCGGCGGCGTGCAGGCCGGTAGCGAGGTCCAGCAGACCGGACTTGTCGGAGACCCCGATCAGGGCTCGCCTGACGGGACGCCGATCGGTAGCGGTCGACTCTGTTCCGGTCACGGGATGCTCACCTTTCGTCCGTTCACTGTGCAGCCTGCACGGGCCAGCCGGGCGACGGTGTCCACCAGCAGCCGGCGTTCCACCACCTTGATCCGCTCGTGCAGCGATTCCTCGGTGTCGGCGGGTTCGATCCGCACCGGCTCCTGGGCCAGCACCGGCCCGCTGTCGGTGCCCTCATCGACCAGATGCACGGTGCAGCCGGTGATCCGCGCGCCATAGGCCAACGCGTCGGCCACCGGATGCGCGCCGGGGAAGGACGGCAGCAGCGCCGGGTGAGTGTTGATCGTCCGGCCGCCGAACCGGCTGAGGAACGCCGGGCCGAGGATCTTCATGAACCCGGCCGAGATCACCAGATCAGGCTCATGACCATCGACGGCTTCGGTCAGTGCCTTGTCCCAAGCGGCACGGTCGGCATGCTCTGCGAGGCGCACCACGAAACCGGGCAACCCGGCACGCTCCGCCCGAGCCACGCCTTCGATCCCGGCACGGTCGGCACCCACCGCGACGACCCGGGCCGGGTAGTCAGCCTGGGCGGCCGCGTCGATCAGTGCCTGCAGCAGCGTTCCGCTCCCGGAGACGAGAACGACAACCCTGGCCGGCGTGGCGAAGGCGAGTTGGGTACGAGCCGGCGTGCTGGCGGAGTCGGACGGACGCAGCGTGGTCTCCTGACAGGTTTCGGGATCCAGTCCAGCGTATGTGGTGCCGGTCCGGCCCGATCGGCCAGGTCACTCCGGGTCCGGCTGCTCATCCTGGTCATCGGGTTCACCAGGCTTGTCGGGCTCGCCCGACTCGTCGGCCGGCTCGGATACCGATTCCGGCGTCGATTCCGGCTCGGGCTGGTCCGCCCGGCGGCTGGCCAGCCAGACCACGAACGATCCGACCGCCGTCACCCAGGCGAACGCCGACACGGCCAACAGCCCGGCCGGCACGGTGACCGGATCGAACCGGCCACCACCGAGCGCGCCGCCGGACAGCGCGGCCAGCACCGACGCGCCCAACGCCACGCAGATCGCCGCCACGCCGACCGCGCGGCATCGGGCCAGCATGGTTCCCGGGATCCTTCGAGCAATCCAGCCGACCAGCACGCCGACCGCGACGGGCAACAGCATGAGCAGCATCGACCAGCGGTGCGGTCCGACTGGTCCCGTCGGTACGGCGGCCAGCAACGGCAGCGCCGGCACCGGACCGGGATGTGACACCAACGGGCCGAAGGACGACGCGCCGACCGAGAACCCCGGCCCGGCCGCGAACGACGCCGACGCCACTACCGCGTTCGGCAGATAAGCGACGGACAGCAGCAGCATTCCCAGGCCAGCGCCGACGCCGGGCGCGTCGACCCGGAACACCGCGACCGCGCTCGGCCAGGAACCGATCAACGCGCCGGCCAGGATCAGCGCGCCGCCGCCGAGCAATCCGGCCACCCCGGCCGCACCGGCCCGCAGTCCCGACCGAGTGACGTCATCGGCTCGGACCAGCGCCGCGCGCAGCAGACCGCACCGTCGCGCTGCTCCCACCGCGGCGGCCAGCCCGGACAGCACCCCGCAGACGAAGAACGCCAGCACCGGCGAGGCGCGCACGGCGTCATCCGAACACACCACCGCGAGTAGCAGGCCGAACATCGCGTGCGTGACCGCAATCGTGCCGAGCACGGGCACCGCGCTCGCCGGCGTGCTGGCGCCCAGCCGGCTGGTGGCATCGGCCGCGGTGCGCCCGACGAGCGCCAGCACCAGCATCGTCGGCAGCAAGGGCAACGCGCCCAAGTCGTGGCCGACCAAGGTCACCGGAACGTGGAACGCGGCCAACCAGGCCGGGCCCGCCGCGTTCAGCACGCCCGCCGTGGACAGTCCGGCGCCGGGGGTGGCCGCGGCGACCAGCGCGAGCAGCGCCGCGACGGCCGCGTAGCTCGCGATCACCGGCCCGCCGGCGGCCAGCGCGAGCACCCGCACCCGCTCCGCCCGGGACACCGCGGCCGCCGACGCGGCGTCGGCGACCTCGGGTGGGGCGATCAGCGTCGGCACGATCCCACTGTGACAAACCAACTGGGCCATTCGAGCGAGCCACGCCGGAGCCAGCCGGCCACAAATAGCTGATCAGCGCCGGTTTCAGTCGCGGACGGTGATCGACGTTACTGGTTCGGCGGCTGGTTCGGCGGTGTGTCGTCGCCCTGGCTGATCTGTCCGGGATGCTGTAGGAACGCGGTCGGCTGCTGGCGCGGCGCCTGTTGTTGGGTCGGCTGCTGTTGTTGCGGGGATTGCTGTTGCTGGGGCTGGTGCGGCTGCTGGTGCTGTGGCTGGGGTCCGGAGTGCGGCGGAGCCGGAAAACCGCCGGGCGGCGGGAATCCGCTGGGCGATCCGTACGGCACGGCCTGCCGAGGCGCCAACTTGACCACCTCGTGGTCCAGCAGCAGCGCGCCGATCGCGACCAACGCCTGCAACAAAGCGAAAACCAGGATGACGACGCGGATGGCCGCGCCGGAGCCGGCCTGGATGATGGCGGTCAGCGTGGTCAGGCCACCAACCACGCTGAGCACGGCCGCAATGGGCAGCGTCCGTGGCGCCCTCGGCAGCAGCGGCAGCACGGCCAGCAGGCCGCCGGTGAGCAGCACCGTGATCTCCACACCCAGATCGGTGGCGTCCGAGGTGAAGCCACAGAAGTAGGACACCAGGGCCAGCACCAGGATCACCAGCGAAAGCTGTTGTGCCAGGCCAAGTCCGGCGAGCGGATTGGGCGTCGAGCCGGGCGAGCGGGGCTGACCGGGCGGCGGGCCGAATCCGGGGTTGGGCTGTGACGGCTGACCGGGGTAGCCACCGGGTGCGCCGGGCGGAACGGACATGGGGCGGGCTTCTCCCTTGACGTCAAGAAAAGCGTGATGCAGGACACGACGACGGCCAAGGCCAGCGTCACCCTAGCGGATTACCCGGGTCCGCGGATTAGCCGCGGCCTGACGCGAAACCGGCGTGGGCCGG
>DASZLR010000164.1:0-6161 GCA_035552275.1 Pseudonocardiaceae bacterium
GGAGCGGTGTCGGCGCGCGATGACGAGCCGGTGACCGATCCGGCCGCGGCCACCGTGTGGGGACTGATCCGGACCGCCCAATCCGAGCACCCGGACCGTTTCCTCCTGATCGACAACGAACCAGACCCCAACACCGGCACGAATGCGAACGGCAACGCCGACCTGCTGTCCACATCGGACGAACCGCAGCTCGCCATCCGTCACGGCGCCGCACTCGCCCCGCGACTCGCGCCAATCCGCGCCACCGTCAGTACTCAAGTTCCGAAAGACAGCCCCCACCCTCCCGGGGGGCTCCCCGAGGCCAGTCTATCGGTGGAGGGTGCGGAAACGAAGCCGGTTGTGGACCCCTGTGGACAGTCGGATCGGCTGTGGACAGATCCGGGTGGGGACGATAAAGATCGTGCTAGGGTGCTCGACCCCGACGGCACCGTCCTGGTCACGGGCGCCAGTGGTGCGCTCGGTGGGCTGATCTCCCGCCGGCTGGTGACCCACCATGGCGCCCGGCATCTGCTGCTGGTGAGCAGGCGAGGCCCACAGGCCCCGGGCGTCGCCGAGCTCGAAGCGGAGTTGCGCGGGCTGGGTGCCCAGGTCACCGTCAAAGCTGCCGACGTGGCCGACCGGGGAACGGTGGCCACGTTGCTCGCCGGCATTCCGGCCGACCATCCGCTGACCGCCGTCGTCCACACGGCCGGGGTGCTGGATGACGGGGTGCTGAGCGCCCTCACCCCGGATCGGCTGGCCGCCGTGCTGCGGGCCAAAGTGGACGCTGGCTGGGCGCTGCACGAGCTGACCGCCGATCAGGACCTCGCCGCGTTCGTGCTGTTCTCCTCTATCACCGGTCTGATCGGCACGGCCGGGCAGGCGAACTACGCTGCCGCCAACGCCTTCCTCGACGCACTCGCCCACCACCGCCGCGACCGAGGAATGCCGGCGACCTCGCTGGCCTGGGGGCTCTGGGGCGGCGACGGCAGCGAGGGCGTACCGGGCACCGGGGGCGGCATGGCCGACGCCCTCGACCAGGCCGACCGCGCCCGGCTGTCCCGCGCCGGCATCGCGCCGCTGCCTACCGACGACGCGCTGGCCCTGTTCGACAGCGGTCTCACCGCGGACCGGGCGGTCGCGGTGCTGGCGAAGTTCGATATCGCCGGCCTGCGCGCCGCGGGCGGTCCGGCGCCGGCGATGTTGCGTCGACTCGTCGGCGTCACCCGGCGCGCGGTGTCCACGAACACGGCCACCGTAGGATCCATTGTGGATGGATGGGTGGCGTTGCCGGCTGAACGCCGGGCGACGGCGGTGGCCGAGTTCGTCCAGACCACGGTGGCCGGTGTTCTCGGGCACGCGACGGTGGCGGAGGTCGAACCGACGCGGGCGTTCACCGATCTCGGCTTCGACTCGCTGACCGCCGTCGAATTGCGCAACCGGCTCGGCGCGGCGACCGGGCTACGGCTGCCGAGCACCATCGTGTTCGATCACCCCACACCGACCGCGCTCGCGGATCATCTGCTGCGACAGGTGGTCGCGGACAATCCCAGCACTGACAACCCGGACAGTCCGGTTGCCGACAACTGGATTGCGGACGATCCGATCGCCATCGTGGCCACGGCCTGCCGCTATCCGGGCGGCGTCGCCACGCCCGGCCAGCTCTGGGACCTGGTCAGCGAAGGCCGGGACGCGATCACCGGATTCCCCGGCAACCGCGGCTGGGATCTGGACCGGCTCTACCATCCCGACCCCGACCACTCCGGCACCTCCTACGTCCGGCACGGCGGCTTCCTGCACGACGCCGACCAGTTCGATCCGGAGTTCTTCGGCCTGTCCCCCCGCGAGGCGCTCACCACTGACCCGCAGCAACGCCTGCTGCTGGAAACGGCTTGGGAGGCCATCGAACGCGCCGGCCTGGACCCGACCGCGCTGCGCGGCAGCCGAACCGGCGTCTTCACCGGCGTCATGTACAACGACTACGGGGCCCGGCTGCACCAGGCCGCGTCCGCCCCGGCGAACGTTGAGGGCTATCTGGTCAG
The DNA here is from genome assembly GCA_035552275.1 of Pseudonocardiaceae bacterium. Lineage (GTDB taxonomy): Bacteria > Actinomycetota > Actinomycetes > Mycobacteriales > Pseudonocardiaceae > DASVLX01. The sequence continues at coordinate 2,022 of DASZLR010000164.1, forward strand.
CGGCAGCGCGGGCAGTGTCGCGTCCGGCCGGATCTCCTACACCTTCGGCTGGGAGGGTCCGGCGGTCACCGTGGACACCGCGTGCTCGTCCTCCCTGGTCGCGCTGCACCTGGCCGCCCAAGCCCTCCGCGCGGGAGAATGCGACCTCGCCCTCGCCGGCGGCGCCACCGTGATGGCCAGTCCGGCGACGTTCGTGGAGTTCAGCCGGCAACGCGGACTCGCTCCCGACGGCCGCTGCAAGCCGTTCGCCGACGCCGCCGATGGCACTGCCTGGTCCGAAGGCGTCGGCGTGCTGCTGGTCGAGCGACTGTCCGACGCCCGACGACACGGCCACCCGGTGCTCGCTCTGGTCCGCGGTTCCGCTGTCAATCAGGACGGCGCCAGCAACGGCCTCACCGCACCGAACGGACCAGCACAGGAACGGGTGATCCAGGCCGCACTGGCCAACGCCGACCTCAAACCGTCCGATGTGGACGTCGTCGAGGGGCACGGCACCGGCACCACCCTCGGCGACCCCATCGAAGCCCAGGCACTGCTCGCCACGTACGGCAAGAACCGACGCAAACCACTGCTACTCGGCTCAGTCAAGTCCAACATCGGCCACACCCAAGCCGCCGCCGGCATCGCCGGCATCATCACCATGATCGAGGCCATCGCACACGGCCAACTGCCGAGAACGCTGCACGTCGACCAACCCTCACAGCACGTCGACTGGTCCGCCGGCGCGGTCGAGGTGCTCGCCGAACCACGACCGTGGCCCGAACACGACCGTCCCCGCCGGGCCGCGATCTCGTCCTTCGGCATCAGCGGCACCAACGCGCACGTCATCATCGAGCAGCCCGCCCACATCGAGTCGAACGTCGAATCGCCGGTCGACGCTGACCAAACCGGCGAGGTCAGCCGAGCGGGCACGACGCCGGTCATCCTCTCCGCGCGCTCTGCTGCCGCACTGCGCGATCAGGCGGCCCGACTGCGCGAGTTCGTCGCCGCCGATCCTGATCTCGAACCCGTTCGGGCGGCGCGGTCGCTGGCTGCCCGGACGGTGTTCGGACATCGGGCGGCCATCGTCGCGGACGACCGGGCCGGCTTGCTGCGCGGACTCGACGCGCTCGCCAGCGACCGATCCAGCGCCGAACTGCTGCGCGGCGGTCCCGCCGGCCGAACCGCGTTCCTGTTCACCGGCCAGGGCAGCCAGCGCGTTGGCATGGGCCGCGAGTTGTACGAGACATCGGCCCAGTTCGCCGGCGCCTTCGATGAGGTCGCCGGCGAGTTGGACCGGCATCTGGACCAGCCGATCCGCGAGGTGATCTTCAACCAGCCCGAGTTGCTGGACCGCACCGACTACACCCAGCCGGCGCTGTTCGCGATCGAGGTGGCGCTGTTCCGGTTGCTGGCGCGGCACGGCCTGACGCCGGACTTCCTGGCCGGTCAATCGATCGGCGAGATCGCCGCCGCACACGTCGCCGGGGTGCTCGACCTGCCCGACGCCGCGACTCTGGTCGCCGCGCGCGGCCGGCTGATGCGGGCGCTGCCGACCGGCGGCGCGATGCTGTCCGTGCGGGCCGCCGAATCCGAGGTGTTGGCGCTGCTCGCCGGGCGCGCGGACCAGGTCGGTGTCGCGGCCGTCAATAGTCCACATGCGACAGTCATCTCCGGGACGGAGGCGGCGGTCACAGAGATGGAGAAATCGCTGGCCGAATGCGGCATCAAGACCCGGCGGCTGCGGGTCAGCCACGCTTTCCACTCGCCGCTCATGACGCCGATGCTCGCGGAGTTCCGCGCCGCGATCTCGGGACTGGACTTCCAGCCGCCCCAGCTGCCGATCGTGTCCGCGGTGACCGGCGTCGAACTCACCGCCGACGACGCCCGCTCCCCCGACCACTGGGTTCGGCACGTGCGGGACACCGTCCGGTTCGCGGACACGGTTCGCACGTTGCACGACCACGGTGTGCGCACTTTCGTGGAGATCGGGCCGGACGCGGTGCTCACCGGTCTGGCCGATGACGTGCTCGACGGCGACGGTGTGTTCGTGCCGATCCTGCGCCGGGACCGGCCGGAGCCGGGTGCCCTCGTCACCGGGCTCGCCCAGGTGGCCGCGCAGGGCGCGAACATCGACTGGGCGCCGATTCTCGGCGACGGCCCGACCCTGGCCGAGCTGCCGACGTATCCGTTCCAGCGCGAGCGGTTCTGGCTGGACGCGCCGGCGGCCGGCGATGTCCGAGCCGCCGGGTTGGACAGCTCGGACCACCCGCTGCTCACCGCGACGGTCGGCCTCGCCGACGGCGGCACCGTCCTCACCGGCGCGCTGTCCACCCGCACCCAGCCCTGGCTCGCCGACCACCAGGTGCGGGGCGTCCCGCTGCTGCCGGCGACCGCGCTACTCGACCTGGCGCTGCACGCGGGCGCCCAGACCGGCGCGCCCGAGGTCGAGGAACTGGTCATCCAGGCACCGCTGGCGCTGCCGCCGGGCGGAAGCCTCGCGGTCCAGGTGACGGTCGCCGAGCCGGACGACGCCGGACGGCGCGCGGTCGGCATCCACAGCCGCCGGCACGACAACGATGTTCCCGGGACCAGTCCCGACGAGTGGACCCAACACGCGACCGGCACGCTCGTCCCGGTCGAAGCCGCCGACGTCCCGGATCTCAGTGCTTGGCCGCCGCCCGAGGCGCGGTCCGTCGACGTCACCCAGGCGTATGAACAGTTCGCCGAGCGCGGCTACGAGTACGGGCCGGCGTTTCAGGGCCTGCGCGCCGCCTGGCACGACGGCGACACCGTCTACGCCGAAGTCGAGACGACCCAGATCACCCCGGGCGGCTTCTGGCTGTCGCCGACGCTGCTCGACGCCGTGCTGCACGCGCTGCTGCTCGACCCGACAGCGCCGGCGCGGCTGCCGTTTTCCTGGTCCGGCGCAAGGGTTTTCGGTCGGGCGGGGAAACCGACAACCACGCTGCGGGCCAAGCTGGCCCCAACCGGGCCAGACGTCTTCACGCTGACCATCGCCGACGGCACCGGCGCGGTGATCGGCACAATCGATTCGGTCGCGCTGCGGCCGATCGACGCGCTCAGCTTGCCGAGCCAGCCGCTCTATGGTCTGGAGTGGACAGCGGTCCCGGTCGGCGCTGAGCCGGCCGACTGGGTGGAATATCAGGATCGGGACCATGCCTCCGCCGGCCAGCCGGTGGTGCTCACCCTCCGCGCCGGAACCGGGCCAACCACCCCGGAAGCGGTGCGCGACGCCACCGTCCGAACGTTCGAGCTGATCCGGGATTGGCTGGACCACACCGATGCCACGCTCGTGGTCCGCACCCAAGGCGCGGTGGCCGTGCGGGATGAGGACGTCACCGATCTGGTCCACGCCGGGGTGTGGGGCCTGATCCGCACGGCGCAAACCGAGCATCCGGGCCGGTTCGTGCTCATCGACAGCCCCGACGACACCGAGCTGGCAGCCTTCATCGGGACCGCTCTTGCCACCGGCGAGCCACAGCTCACGATCCGCGACGGCGTCGGACACGCTCCCCGGCTCACCCGCGCTCCCGAGGAAACCGGCACCGTCGCGCTCAGTCCCGATGCGACAGTGCTGATCACCGGGGCCACCGGCCAGCTGGGCGGCGCCATCGCCCGCCGGTTGGTCACCGACCACGGCGCCCGGCAGCTGCTGCTGGTCAGCCGACGCGGATCGGCGGCGGCCGGCGCGGACCAGTTGCGGGACGCGCTCACCGAACTCGGCGCGACGGTCACCTTCGCGGCCGCCGATGTCACCGACCGACGGGCCGTGGTGGAGCTGATCGCCGCCGTGCCGGCCGAGCATCCGCTGACCGCCGTGGTGCACGCTGCCGGCGTGGTTGACGACGGTGTTCTGGAATCACTTGATCCGCACCAGTTCGACGCGGTTCTGCGGACCAAAGTGGACGCGGCGTGGCACCTGCACGAAGCGACCCGAGACCACGAGCTGGCGGCGTTCGTGCTGTTCTCCTCCGTCGCCGGGATCGTCGGCAACGCCGGCCAGGCCAACTACGCCGCCGGCAACACCTTCCTGGACGCGCTCGCCGGGCACCGCCGGGCGGCCGGTCTGCCGGCGACCTCGCTGGCGTGGGGGCTGTGGGACACCGATCCGGCCGGTGGCCTGAGCGACGGCATGGG
>DASZLR010000165.1:0-5124 GCA_035552275.1 Pseudonocardiaceae bacterium
CCAGGCCTGCTGGGCCGCGACCACCGCGACCTGCTCGCAGCGGTCCAGCCGCCGGGCCTCGACCCTCGGCAGGATCGCGGTCGGCTCCACGGCCAGTGGCGCGCCGATGCGCACCGGCAGGTCGTACCGCTCCAGCCAGTCGTAGTCCAGCGTTCGGACCGCGCTGCGTCCGCTCAACAGTCCGTCCCAGGTGGACGCGACGTCCCCGCCCAGCGGGGTCGTCGCGCCCAGTCCGGTGACAACGACATCAATGCCGGTGCCGCTCATGTCGTCCTCGTCTCGATGCCTACCGCGATGCTCAGGAGTGCTTCGCGATGTAGTTGACCGCGTCCGCCACGGTCTTCAGGTTGGCCAGCTCGTCGTCCGGAATCTTGACCTCGAACTTGTCCTCGGCCTGCACGGCGATCTCCACCATGGACAGCGAGTCGATGTCCAACTCGTCCACGAAGGACTTCTCCGGCGTCACCTCGTCCTTGGGCACACCGGCGACCTCCTCGACGATGTCGGCCAGACCCTTCAGGATCTCCTCGTTGCTCGCCACGTGCGTTTCCTTCCTTGTCGTGTTGCTGTGGCCGGCGCCTGGGGGTCGGCGCCGGAGCCGGGGGCTCGGCTTTGACTAGGGGCTGATGACGACCTGCGCCGCGTAGGACAGCCCGGCGCCGAAGCCGACGAGCAGAAGTACATCACCCGCGTTGACCCGGCCCGCGGCGCGCATGTGGTCCAGCGCCATCGGGATCGAGGCCGACGAGGTGTTGCCGGAGTGCACGATGTCGTCCGCGACCACCATGTCGTCCGACGCGCCCTCGGCGCGCAGCCGCTTCGCGATCGCGTTGACGATCCGCAGGTTGGCCTGGTGCGGGATCAGCACGTCGACGTCACCGGGCTTGAGACCGGCCAGCTCCAGCGCGCGCAGCGCGACCGGCGCGACCTGGGTGGTCGCCCAGCGGAACACCGACTGCCCCTCCTGGTACAGCCAGCGGCCCTCGCGCATGTAGATCAGCTCGGCCAGGTCGCCGGCGCTGCCCCAGGCCACCGGCCCGATGCCCGGCTCGTCCGACGGTCCGACGACCGCGGCGCCGGCTCCGTCGGCGAAGATGATCGCGTTCGCCCGATCGGTCGGGTCGACCCAGCCGGTGAACTTCTCCGCGCCCACCACCAGCACCCGGCCGGCCGAGCCGGAGCGGATCAGGTCGGAGGCGGTGTTCACCCCGTAGCAGAACCCGGCGCAGGCGGCGTTGAGGTCGAACGCGCCGGCCCCGTGCACCCCGACCTGCTCGGCGACTGTCGCCGCCGCGTTCGGAATCTGGTTGGGCATCGTGCAGGTCGCCACGATCACAGTGTCCACATCGGACGGCGACAGGCCGGCGTCCTTGACCGCCCGGACACCGGCCGAGGTGGCGAAGTCGACCACCCGGTCGTCGGGCCCGGACATCCGCCGTTCCACGATGCCCACCCGGTCCCGGATCCACTCGTCGCTGGTGTCCATCACCTGCGAGAGCTCGTCGTTGGTGACGACCCGATCGGGCTGGTAGCTGCCGGTGCCCAGAATTCGGGTGGCCGACGCTCCCTGGTTGAGCAGCAACGCGGGACGGCCTGCGGTCACTGGGTTCCTCCATGCTCCGCGACCAGCGCGGCCACCTTGTCCACTTCGGCGGGTGATTTCAGCGGCAGCGTCGCGACGCCGGCCAGTTGCCGCCTGACCAGGCCGGACAGGGTGCCGGCCGGCGGCATTTCGGCGGTCGCGGTGACGCCGAGCCGGGCCATGGTGGCCATGCACTCGTCCCACCGGACCGGCTTGGTCAGCTGGGCGATCAGCAGCTCCAGCATCTCCGCGCCGCTGCTGACCGGCTCGCCGTCGGCGTTGGAAAGCAGGGTGAAAGTCGGATCGCCGACGGTGCCGGTGATGATGTCCTTGGCCCGTTCGCGCAGCGCCTGCTCGGCGGGGGCCATGTACCGGGTGTGGAAGGCCCCGGCGACCTTCAGCGTGATGATCTTGATGCCCGGCCGGGACTGCTCCGCCAGCCGGTCCAGCGCGGCCTTCGAGCCGGCGGCCACGATCTGCCCGGCGCCGTTGATGTTGGCCGGCACCAGGTCCTGCTCGATCAGCCAGTCGGCGATCTCGTCCGGGTCGCCGCCCATCACCGCGGCCATCCCGGTCGGTTCGAGGTCGCACGCAGCGGCCATCTCCGCGCCCCGCACGGCGGCCAGCGCCACCGCGTCATCGGCGGCGAGCACGCCGGCCATCGCGGCGGCGGCCAGTTCGCCGACCGAGTGCCCGGCCAGCACGGTGTCCGCCGGCAGTGCGATCCGCTCGCGCAACACCTCGAAGGCGACCAGGCTCTGCGCGACCACCAGCGGCTGGGTGATCGCGGTGTCCTTGATCTCGTCGGCGTCGGCCGTGGTGCCCAGCCGACGCAGGTCCAGACCGGTCGCGGCGGACCAGGCGGCGATCCGCTCGGGCACCCCGTCCAACTCCAACCAGGGACTGAGCATGCCTGGTTTCTGCGCGCCCTGGCCGGGGGCGAGAAGTGCGATCACGATGCACACTGAACACGTTGCGAGACCGCCGCGGTGGTGCTGACAGTCACCAAGTACCGGGTCATGATTTGTAGGGTATCTACAAACGCTACGCCCAGGTGAACGGCATGACATCGAGACTGTTTCGTCTTGATTCGGCCAAGATCGCTGCTCACCGAGGCTGGGTCGAGGATGACGAGCCTCGGGTGCGGGCAAGCCTGCTGACCGTCAGTGCTGTGCGGAGCACCAGTGCGTCGCGGGGGTCGGCGGCGTTGCGCCCGGTGACTTCGATCACCCGCCGGAGTCGGTAGCGCACGGTGTTGGGGTGCACGAACAGCCGTCGTGCGCAGGCTTCCAGGCTGCCGCCGGTCCCCACATAGGCGTCCACCGTCTCCAGCAGCGCGCCGCCGGAGCGCTCCAGCGGCCGGGCGACACCGTCGATGAGTTGGCGCTCGGCCTCGGCGTCACCGGCCAGCACCCGTTCCGGCAGCAACTCCGCCGAGCGCACCGGGCGCGGCGCGTCCGGCCAGCCCACCACGGCCCGCAGGCCGGACAGCGCGTCGGTGGCGCTGCGGTGCGCGTCACCCAGATCGGGCACGGTCGGCCCGGCCACCACCGGTCCGTTGCCGAACGCGTCGGCGACCTTGGCCAGCAGGTCCTGGTCGGCCGGTCGGTCGGTCCGGCCGCCGAGCACCACCACGAGCCGGCTGCCCTGCACGCTCAGCAACACCGGCCGACCGATCCGGGTGGTGCGACTGCGCACCCCGTACACGACGGTCGGCGGATCGTCCGAGGACGGCCGGCCGACCAGCACGGTCGCCTCGGCGGCCGGCTCCCAGCCCAGCGCGGCGGCCCTGGACAGCAACGACTCCTCGGCGTCGCCACGGACGATGCCGTCCACCACCAGGGCTTCCAGCCGGGCGTCCCAGGCCCCGCGCGCCTCGGCGGCGGCCGCGTAGGAGGTGGCGGCCTGGAACGCGATCTCCCGGCCGTAGCGCAGGATCGCCTCGGTGAGCACGGCCCGCTCGTCGGCGTTGGCGGCCAGTTCGGGCAGCTTCCGCTCGAACACCTCCAGCGCCAGCCGGACCAGCTCGACGGTGCGGCGCAGGCTGACCCAGCGGTACATGTCCCGGGGCGCGGAGCGGAACGCGTCGGTGGACAGCCGGAACGCGGCCTGCGGGTCGTGGAACCACTCCACGAAGCCGGCGACCCCGGCCTGCGCGATCAGCAGCACGTTGGCGCGCTGGTCGGCGGGCAGCCGGCCGAACCAGGACAGCCGCTGCTCCATCGCGGTCACCGTGGCGGCGGCCAGCTCGCCGGAGGCCCGCTCGATGCGGCGCAGGGTCGCCCGGGACAAGCCCATTCCTTCCGGGCCGTCTGGGCTGTCCGAGCCTTCCGGGCCACTGCCGGCGCGGGTCGCGACGCTCACCTGCCCAGAATCGCACGTTCTCGGCCGGATGCGGTCGGATGCGACGGGATAACGGTTCCTGGTGGATGACGACGGAGATCGCCCGGCATGCCGACGTGGCGCGGCATGCCGGGCGATCCCCTCTCCCCGGTCCCCACCGGTGACTCCACTCTGGACGGTCGCGGTCGGCCGCGCCACCCCAACCGTCGGTTTCGCCCGATCGGGTCATGTTTCGAGTTGCCGGTCGCGGCCATCCGCGAAACGGTCTTGACCAACAGAGACGTCTATCACTGTGGGAGGACCACATGGGCGCGCAGATCACCCAAGGACTGGGCAACGCCTGGTCGCTGTTCGCGACATTCGTGCCGAAGCTGATCGCTTTCCTGGTGATCCTGCTGGTCGGCTGGCTGATCGCCAAGGCCATCGCCAAGGCCATTGGCTTCGTGCTGCAGCGGGTCGGCTTCCCCAAGCTGGTGGAGAAGTCCGGACTGTCCAGCATGATGGGCGGCTTCGACCCGACCACGCTGATCGTGAAGCTGATCTACTACTTCATCCTGCTGCTCGCATTGCAGGTCGCGTTCGGCGCGTTCGGGCCGAGCAACCCCGTCAGCGTGTTCCTGAACGAGATCATCGGCTACCTGCCACGGGTCGTGGTGGCCCTGGTGCTGGTGCTGATCGCAGCGGCCATCGCGCGGGTGCTGCGCAATCTGGTGACCGGCGCGCTCGGCCAGCGGCCGATCGCCGGAATGACCGGCACGATCACCTACGTCTTCGTGCTCGCGCTGGGCATCATCGCCGCGCTGGGCCAGTTGGAGATCGCCACCACGGTGATCACTCCGCTGCTGGTGACGGTGCTGGCCACTGTCGGCGGCGTGATCGTCGTCGGCGCCGGCGGCGGGCTGATCCAGCCGATGCGGCACCGCTGGGACGGCTGGCTGGACCGGTTGCAGGCGCAGAACGGCGCAGCCGGGCAGGAAGTCACCGCCGGCGCCGGCCGGCAGGGCATCCAGGGCGGCGGGCAGCACTACGGCGAGCGGTCCGGCCAGAGCTACACCGGGCACCTGGGCTCGGCCAGCGACGCGCCGACCCCGCCCGGCGGAATCGGCCCGATGCCGACCAGGCCCGAGCAGGATCGCTGACCGATCTCGCTGATCTCGTCGGGTTGATCTCATCGGGCGTGCGCCGGAATAGCCGGCGCA
>DASZLR010000166.1:0-2214 GCA_035552275.1 Pseudonocardiaceae bacterium
TGGCGGCGGCCTGCAAGCTGCCACAACCGGCGAGCAGCAAGGCCGTCGCGGCGGCAGAGCCGATAGCGGCGATGGCGGCGATCCTGGTCCTGGACATGACGGTTTCCCACTCCCCGACTGCGGTGACTGCTGTGTGGACTCGCTTCCCGGTGATCCCGTTGTCCTTCAGACGCGGCGTATCCGCTCGGGGTTGCCTGCGTTCCTCTAGGGTGACGCCGAGACGCCGGCGGCGGAGGAGCGGATCATGGGCGCGGTCGCGGAGCTCGTGGGGGCCATGCTGTCGTGGCTGCACGGGACGTTCGCGCCGAGCGCGTGCCCCGGCGACTGGCTCTGGACCACGGTGGTGGCCGGCGCGCTGCTCGCCTGCCTGCCATGGCTGGGGATCGTACTGTCCGTTGTGGCGCTGCGGATCATCGGCAACCGGCGCCGCGCCGGCATTGGCGCCGGTCTGGTCTTCGGCGTCACCGGACCGGCCAGTCTGGTGTTCGCGCTCGTCCTTCCGCTGGGTGGGCTGTGGTCGATCTCGACGGTGTTCCGGCAGGCCGCGCGGGGCGAGCTGTACGGACTGTCCCAAGCCGACTACCGCACGCTCGGCGCCGCGACCTGCGCCGGCGCCAGCCAGCGTGGCTACCTGGGCGAGAGCCCGTCGGTGTACCAGGCGATCGTCGGCTCGGGCGCGGGTTCGGTCGTGCACGCGCAGTATCTCGGCCTGCTGATCGCGCTGCCACTGCTCGCGCTGGGGTTCATCTGGTTGCACGGCCGGCTGGTGTTTCCCGGCGGCGTCGGCTGGCCGGGCCGGCTGTACGGGCTGCCGTTCCTGGCCGTGGTCGCGGCGAGCGCGCCGCTGGGCGCGAACGCGTTGGCGCAGGCCTGGATCGGGTTCGCGCCGGTCTGCCTGCTCGGCGCGCTGCTGTTCGCGGTGATTCCGCCGCTGCGCTGGTCGCCGCCGACCTACCCGGTTAGTGACTTCCCGCTGGCCGACACCCCGGGACCGCTGCCGTTCCGCGGCGCCCCGGTCGAGGCTGGGCCGGCCGATCCGCCGACCCGCCCGGCCCAGCCCGGTCTGGCTCCGGCCGGCGGCCGGTTTCACCGGATCCGGCAGTTGGGCCGGGGCGGCTTCGGGACCGTGTGGCTGGCCCAGGACACCCAGCTCAACCGGACCGTCGCGCTCAAGATCGCGCACGCGCCGGACGTGGAGACCGAACGCCGGATGCTGCGTGAGGCGCGGGCGCTGGCGGCGGTGCACCATCCGCACTGCGTGCGGATCTACGACGTGGTCGAGGACGTCGACGGGCTCTGTCTGGTGATGGAGTACATCGAGGGCAGTTCGCTCGGCGAGACCGTGCGCGGCAGCGGCACGCTGGACGACGTGTCGGCGGCGCGGTTGTGGACGACCATGGCCGGCGCGCTGGCGGCCGCGCACGAGAACGGCGTGCTGCACCGGGATGTCAAGCCCTCCAACGTGATCCTCGATCCCTCGGCCGCGCCGCACCTGCTCGACTTCGGCATCGCGCGCAGCAGCGGGGACATGACGCTCACCGCGTCCGGCATGCTGGTCGGCACACCCGACTACCTCGCGCCGGAGACGGCGAAAACCGGTGTGTCGACGCCGTCCTCGGACACCTGGCAACTCGCCGCGACGGTGAGTTTCGCGCTCACCGGAACACCGCCGAGGGGCTCGAAGGACAACGTGCTGGCCGCGTTGGCCGCCGCCGCGCGGGCGGACCAGTGCGAGCGGCTGCCGGCGCACAGCGCGCATCGCGACCTACTGACCGCCGCACTGGACCCGGACCCGGCGCGCCGGCCGACCCTGACCGCCGTCCAGCGACAGCTCAGCGGATGGCTGACCAGCAGCGGTCATCCGGCAGAAGGACCGGTGACCACGGTCATCGATCACAACCAGATCGACAAGCACGCGACCTGAGAATCACCGGATGTCTCCCGACTGATCGAGACCCATGTTCCGGGCATCTCGCTCAGCACGTACTTGATCAAGAATGTCCGTCACCGATGGTGAACCGGTCACGCCGTCATCGCGCCCTTCGAACTGGCTCAGCAGCGCCGGATCGCCGGCGAACCGCGCTGGCTCTGTCACAACAAGGTCAGCAGCAGGCCGATCCAGCCGACCGCCAGGCCGGCGACGATGCCGTAGGCCACCCAGCGCCAGACCCGCACATTCCTGGTCAGCCACACCGATGGCGCCAGCCCGATGGC
>DASZLR010000167.1:0-18007 GCA_035552275.1 Pseudonocardiaceae bacterium
CAGCTTCCTGGGCCGGATCGCGCTGTGCCGAATCCACGCCGGCCGGCTGCGCAAGGGCCAGACCGTCGCCTGGTGCCGGGAGAACGGCGCCGTCGAGCGGGTGAAGATCACCGAACTGATGGTCACCGAGGCCCTGGACCGGGTGCCGGCGGCCGAGGCCGCCGCCGGTGAGCTGGTGGCGATCGCCGGCATCCCGGAGATCACCATCGGCGACACGCTGGCCGACCCGGACGACCCCCGGCCGTTGCCGCGGATCACCGTGGACCAGCCGGCGATCTCGATGACCATCGGGGTGAACACCTCGCCGCTGGCCGGTCGCGGCGGCGGCAGCAAGGTGACCGCGCGGCTGGTCAAGTCGCGGCTGGACGCCGAGCTGGTGGGCAACGTGAGCGTGCGGGTGCTGCCGACGGAGCGGCCGGACACCTGGGAGGTGCAGGGCCGTGGCGAGCTGGCGCTGGCGATCCTGGTGGAGACCATGCGCCGGGAGGGGTTCGAGCTGACCGTGGGCAAGCCGCAGGTGGTGACCCGCGAGATCGACGGGAAGCTGTGCGAGCCGTACGAGCGGCTGACCGTCGACGTCCCGGACGACTACCTCGGCGCGGTGACCCAGTTGCTGGCCAACCGCAAGGGCAACATGGAGCACATGGGCGGCCACAGCGGTGGCCGGGTGCGGCTTGAGTATGTGGTTCCGGCGCGCGGCCTGATCGGCTTCCGAACCGAGTTCCTGACCGAGACCAGGGGCACCGGGATCATGAACCACGTGTTCGAGGGCTACTTCCCGTGGGCCGGCGAAATCCGCACTCGGCACAGTGGCTCGCTGGTCGCGGACCGGGCCGGCATGATCACCGGCTATGCCATGCTGCAACTCGCCGACCGGGGCAGTTTCTTCGTGGAGCCGGGCGCGGACGCGTACGAGGGCATGGTCGTCGGTGAGAACCCGCGGGCCGAGGACCTGGACGTGAATGTCTGCCGGGAGAAGAAGCTGACCAACATGCGGTCCTCGACCGGTGACGAGTTGGAGCGGCTGGCCAGGCCGCGCAAGCTCGGCTTGGAAGAGGCGTTGGAGTTCTGCTCGGTGGACGAGTGCGTCGAGGTCGCGCCCAAGGTGGTGCGGGTGCGCAAGGTCACGCTCGCGCAGGCCGACCGCGCCAAGGAGCGGTCCCGGGCGAAGTCCCGCGACCGGGTCTGACCGGATCTGACCGGGTCGGACCGTCAGCTGAACCGCCTGGCGTCCACGACGACCGTGGCTGGTGGCAGCATGCTGCTCGTGCGCAGAGTCGGGGGCGGGTGTCGGCGACGGCTGATCAGGCCGTTGCTCGGACTGGTGTTGGCCAGCACGCTGATCGCCGGCTGCACCGCGATGCCGCCGGCCCCGATCGTGTCGTCGTCGGGAGCGGCCACCTCCGCGTTGCCGGGCACCGATCTCAAGTCCGCGGTGGTCGCGGTGGACAACATCGCCGGCGGCTACAACCCGCACAAGATCGCCGACCAGTCGACGGTCACCACCGCACTGGGTGATCTGCTGCTGCCGTCGGTGTTTCGCACCGCTGCCGACGGAAACCCGGTTCTGGACGGCAACCTGATGGTGTCCGCGCGGGTGACCAACGCCAGCCCGTACACGGTCACCTACGCCGTGCGCAGCGACGCGTCCTGGTCGGACGGCACGCCGATCGACGCCGCCGACTTCGTCTATCTGCGCAACCAGATGAGCTCCCAGCCGGGCGTGATCGACGCCGCCGGATACCGGCTGATCTCCGACATCACCGCACGAGCCAACGGCAAGGTGATCCAGGTGACCTTCAGCCAGCCCTGTCCCGGCTGGCGGTCGCTGTTCGCCGACCTGCTGCCCGCGCACCTGCTCAAGGACGCCCCCGGCGGCTGGCCGGGCGCGCTCGCCGACAGTTTCCCGGCCACCGCCGGCCCGTTCGACATCAAGAGCGTCGACGCCCAGGGTGGTGACATCGTGCTGGAACGCAGCGACCGGTACTGGGGGAAGCCGAGTGTCCTGGACCAGATCGTGTTGCGGAAGTCAGCCGCCCAGGACGCGGTGGACGCGCTGCGCACCGGCGCGGACCAGGCATCCCTGACGCAGGTGGACTCGGCCGGGCTCGGTCTGTTGCACGACCTCGGCGCGGCGGTCACCCTGTCGCCGGTGCCCACCGGCACAATGGCCGCGGTGCTGCTCCGGCCCACCGGCACGGTGCTGGCCGACCCGCAGGTGCGCGGCGCGGTGGCCGCCGCCCTGGACCGCACCGCGCTGATCGCCGCCGGCGCCGGTGGCGGCCCGTCCGCCGGCTACCGGGCGGACTCGCTGGTCGTGCCGCCGTCCCGGCCGGGATACCGGCCGACCGTGCCGGCGGGCCGCCCGGCCGGTGCCGACCCGACCACGGTGAGTCGGTTGCTCACCCAGGCGGGTTACACCCAGTCGGCGGGACTGTGGGGCCGTGACGGACAGGCGCTGCGGCTGGCGATCGCCGCGCCGGCGAACCGGGAGCCCTACGTCGGCATCGCGCACGCGGTGCAGCAGGAACTGGCCGCCGCGGGCATTTCGGCCACCGTCAGCACGCCGACCGGCACCCAGTTGTACGACCAGCAACTCGTGCCGGCGACCACCAGTGGCGGTGCGACGTCGAGCGGAAACCCGCCTGGCGCCGAGGAAATCGACATCCTGGTCGGGCCGCAGCCGGTCGGCGGCGATCCGGCGACCGGGCTGGCCAGCTGGTTCGGCTGCCCGGCCAACAGCGGTTCCACGACGCTGCCGGCCGGCCCGCTGGGCTGGTGCGACCCGGCTCAGCAGTCCGCCATCACCGCCGCGCTGACCGGGGACGTCGCGCTGCCGGACGCGCTGTCGACCGTCGAACCGGCGTTGTGGGCCGAGAACGTCGAGATTCCGCTGTTTCAAGTTTGTGAAGAACTGGCGATCGGGCGTGACGTAACCGGAGTTTCGGCGGGGCCTCCGCTGGTCGGTCCGTTCGATGCCGCTGCTTCTTGGGATCGCTCGAATGGGTGATAGCCTTACGCCGTTCACAGCGGTCGAAGTGTGAACGCCATCACGGCGTAATCGACCGAACGCGGCTGGCTATCAGCGGGTCACCCTTTGGTCACGATCACCGCGCGCCTGCTACTCATGAACGCTTAAGGTTCCTAGCGTGACGGTTCTACGCGGTGCGTACCCGCCCCGCACGCCGTGACAAAGTTTCGGGCGTAATCCGACCAGGTTGGCCGGGAACCACTCCCGCGCTAGGAGGACACGTTTTCATGAGGAGAACGAGGGTATTCGGTGCGTTCGCGCTCATTGCCAGCGCGACGCTCGTTGTGAGTGCCTGCGGCGGTTCGAGTAGCGGCAACGGCCCTACCGGCAGCGTCAGCACCTGGGCGGCTGGGCTCGGCCAGTCGAACGGCGCCTACAGCGCCCCCAAGGTGACGCAGTACACCGACATGGTCAACCTGATCACCGACAAGGCGTGGAACGACTACAACAACGCCACCGCCGACGCGGTGAGCACCTACAACGGCTTTGAGAACGTCATTACCCTGCTCACGCCGTACATGATGGACGGCAACAACAACGTCGTCCTCAACAAGGACCTGATGACCTCGGTCACCCAGACCAAG
The DNA here is from genome assembly GCA_035552275.1 of Pseudonocardiaceae bacterium. Taxonomy (GTDB): domain Bacteria; phylum Actinomycetota; class Actinomycetes; order Mycobacteriales; family Pseudonocardiaceae; genus DASVLX01. The sequence continues at coordinate 3,616 of DASZLR010000167.1, forward strand.
GACAGCAACCCGCAGACGGTCGTCTGGACCATCAACCCCAAGGCCGTCTGGTCCGACGGGGCGCCGGTCAGCTGCAGCGACTTCTACCTGTACTGGCTGGCCAACAACGGCGAGGGCAACACCGGTCCGTTCAACAGCGGCGGCACCACCGGCTACTCGCAGATGAACGCGCCGGTCTGTTCCGACAACGGCAAGACCGTCACCACGACGTTCACCTCGCCGTTCGTCGACTACAAGAGCCTGTTCGACATGACGACGAACGCGCTGATGCCGGCGCATGTGCTGGAGCAGGCCACCGGGATCGCCGACATCACCAAGCTGACGCCGAACAGCCCGGCGTCCGCGCTGGCGCCGGCGGCCAACTTCTATGCCAACTCGTGGAAGGGCTTCAACCCGAAGTACGACCTGTCCGACGGGCCGTACCTCATCAGCGCCTTCACGCCGAACCAGTCGATCACCCTGACCCGCAACCCCAAGTGGTGGGGCAATCCGGGTGGCCCGGCCGGCTTCAACATCAAGTTCGCCTCCGATGTGGTGACCCAGTCGAAGTCGCTGCAGAACAACGAGGTGGCGGTCCAGTACTCGGCCCAGCCCAGTGCTGACGGCTCGGACGCGTTGAAGGCGCTGAGCAACCAGGGCGTGACCTACGTGGCGACGCCGGGCCTGTCCTTCGAGCACCTCGACCTGCAGTTGAAGAACCCGCTGTTCCAGGATGTCGCGGTGCGCAAGGCGTTCTTCCAGTGCGTCGACCGCAACCAGATCACCACGAAGCTGTTGGGCGATGTGGAACCGGGTGCCAAGCCGGCCAACTCGGTGATGCCGACCGACGTCGCCTCGGGCAAGCAGGATTACTACTCGTCCGAGTCGACCGGCAATGCCGCGACGGCCAAGCAGACCCTGGTCGCCGACGGCTGGACGCCCAACGCGCAGGGCATCATGACGAAGAACGGGAAGACGCTGAGCTTCTCGATCAGCCACACCGACATCCCGCGGCGGACGTCGACGGTGCAGCTGATCCAGAGCGAGTGCAAGGCGGCCGGGATGGACATCTCGGACCACACCGACCCGAACTTCCTCAACGGCCCGGTGGCGGCCGGCCAGTACGACGTGGCGCTGTTCGCGTGGTCCAGCCTGCCGTTCAACTCCGCGCAGGTGACGGTCTACCAGACCGGTGGCGGCGAGAACTGGCAGGGCCTGAGCGACCCCACCGTCGACAACGCGCTCAAGCAGGCGCTGGCCCAGCCGACGGCGGACGCGGCGTTGCCGTACTACCAGCAGGCGGATCAGGCGATCGCGAAGACCTACGCGACGCTTCCGCTGTTCAACACGCCCGATCAGTGGGCATTCTCGAGTAACTGGAAGGGCATCTACTACCAGTCCTACAACGGCGTGTTGTGGGATGCCAACGAATGGCAGAAGACCGGTTCCTAACAATTGACAGATCGGCGTTTGTTAAGACCGCATGAAGCAAACGTCCGACCGTAGGTCCACAGGCGGGCCGGGCAGGTCCAATCGACCGCCCGGCCCGCCGCACATAACGAACAATGGATCGGGTTGCCACCGCAGCCGATCGAAGGTCTATGCTGCCCACACGGCAGCGGGCCGAGCGCGGGAGTTTTCGTGATTCAGTACGTGATACGCCGACTGCTGATCTCCATTCCCATCCTGGTGATCGGCACTTTCGTGGCGTACATCCTGGTCGCCAGTTCGGGCGACCCCATCGCGGGTTTGGCGGCTCGACCCGGCGTCACGGCGGCGGTGATCGCCAACGCCCGGCACAACCTCGGGCTGGACCAGAACATCCTGGAGCGGTACTGGCACTGGCTCACCCATTTCGTCCAGGGGGACTGGGGCACCAGCATCGCGCTGACCCAGGGCGGGGAACAGGTGCGGCCGGCGATCATGAGCGCGCTCTGGGTCACCGTGCGGCTGGTGGTCGGCGCGGAGATCATCGCGTTGATCCTGGGCATGGCGGTCGGCGCGTTGGCCGCGCTGCGCCAGTACTCGATCTTCGACTACCTCGCCACCACCGCGGCGTTCCTGTTGTTCTCGATGCCGATCTTCTGTGTGGCGATCGTGTTGGAGAACTACGGAATCCAGTTCAACAACGCCCTCCAGTCCATGGGTGGACAACGCTGGCTGACCGTCGCCGCCGGGCCGCCAGGCGGGTTCTCCGGCGACTTCTTCAACCGAATATTCCAGTACACCGGCTCGTTCACGCTGCCGACGATCAGCATCATGGTCATCAGCTTCGCCGCGTACAGCCGGTTCCAGCGGGCGTCCATGCTGGAGACGCTGGGCACCGACTACGTGCGCACGGCGCGGGCCAAGGGCCTGTCCGGCGGCCGGGTGGTGTTCCGGCACGCGTTCCGTAACGCGCTGATCCCGGTCACCACGCTGTTCTCGCTGAACTTCGGCTCGGCGTTCACCGGCGCGATCGCCACCGAGACGGTTTTCGCCTGGCACGGCATGGGCTCGGTGCTGGTGGCCTCCGTTCAGCAGTACGACCCCGACATGCTGATGGGCTTCCTGGTGGTCACCGCCGCCTTGATCATCATCTTCAACCTGATCGCCGACATCATGTACGGCTTCCTGGACCCGAGGATTCGCCTTGGTTAGCCCGCTGCCTCCCACGACCACGTCCGGCGGCGCCGCGATCGCCACCGAGCCCGCCCTGTCCGCCGGCGGCGGCCGGCACGAGTTCGACACCAAGGCGCGCAAGCAGAGCCGGGTGATCCTCGGCCGCTTCCTGCGGCACCGGTTGGCGATGGTCAGCCTCGCGGTGCTGGTGCTGCTGATACTCGCCGCGTTCGTGGTGCCGCTGTTCTGGAAGTACAACTACGAGGACACGTCCAGCGCGGGCTACCTGACGCCCAGCGGCGATCACCCGCTGGGCACCAACCAGGTCGGCAACGACATGTTCGCCTACGTGCTGCGCGGCACCGAACTGTCGTTGCAGATCGCGTTCGTGGTGGCGATTCTGTCCACAGTGGTCGGTGTGATCGTCGGCGCGGTGGCCGGTTTCCTGCGCGGCGTCCTGGACAGCACGCTGATGCGACTGACCGACCTGTTCCTGATCTTCCCGCAGATCGTGGCCGCCGCGCTGCTGGTCAATGCGCTGGGCGGACGCTGGTACTGGGTCGCGTTGATGCTGGCGGCCTGGAACTGGATGAACATCGCCCGGATCACCCGCGGTGAGACGCTGTCGCTGGCCCAACGCGAGTACATCGAGGCCGCCAGAGCGGCCGGAGCCGGGACGTGGCGGATCATCTTCCGGCACCTGGTGCCGAACATGGTCGGCACCATCACGGTGAACGCCACGCTGACCATCGCTCAGGCCGTGCTGCAGGAGGCGGTGCTGTCGTTCATCGGCCTCGGCGTGCACATCCCGGACACCTCGCTGGGCCTGATCCTCAGCACCACGTACTCGCAGATCCTCGACCGCCCCTGGCTGTTCTGGGCGCCGTTCATCGTGATCGTGCTCATCTCGCTGACGGTCAACTTCATCGGTGACGGCCTTCGGGACGCCTTCGACCCGCGACAGACGAAGGTGCGTGCGTGATGGCGCAGGCGTACGACACGTTTCCGGAATCGGACACCGAGTTCGAGGCGACCGGCGCCCCGCTGCTCAGGGTCGAGGACCTGTCGGTCACCTTCCCGACCGACGACGGTCTGGTGCGCGCGGTGCGCGGGGTGTCGTTCACCCTCAACCACCGGGACGTGCTCGGCGTCGTCGGCGAGTCCGGCTCGGGCAAGTCGGTGTCCTCGATGGCGATCATGGGCCTGCTGCCCAAGACCGCCCGGATCGAGGGTTCGATCCAGTTCAAGGGCCGGGAACTGGCCGGCCTGCGGCCCAAGGACATTCGCTCGGTCCGCGGCAACGGCATCGCGATGATCTTCCAGGATCCGATGACCTCGCTGAACCCGGTGTTCACCATCGGCTGGCAACTGGCCGAGGCGTACCGCGCGCACCACTCGGTGTCGAAGAAGGCGGCCTGGGCGAAGGCCGTGGCGGCGCTGGAGCTGGTCGGCATTCCGCAGCCGGACCGGCGGGCTTCGCAGTACCCGCACGAGTTCTCCGGCGGCATGCGGCAACGGGTGGTGATCGCGATGGCGATCATCAACGACCCTGAGCTGATCATCGCGGACGAGCCGACCACCGCGCTGGACGTCACCGTGCAGGCGCAGATCCTGGAGACGCTGCTGAAGATCCGGGACGAGACCGACGCCGGCGTGATCATGATCACCCACGATCTCGGGGTGGTCGCCGGCATGGTCGACCGGGTGCAGGTGATGTACGGCGGCACGGTGGTGGAGACCGGCGGCGTGCACGACGTGTTCGCCGCGCCGCGGATGCCCTACACCGTCGGGCTGCTCGGCTCGATCCCGAACCCGAGCACCGTCGGCAAGCGGCTGACGCCGATCAAGGGCGCCCCGCCCTCGCTGGTGAACCTGCCGGCCGGCTGCGCGTTCACCCCGCGTTGCCCGCTGGCCGTGCCGGACTGCTCCGACGGTGAGCCGGAACTGGCCGACACCGATCGCGGCGATCACCGGTCGCGCTGCATCCGCTGGGCCGACCTGGCCGCGATCGAGCAGCCACAGAAGTTGTTCGCGCACGAGGAGATCGGTGTGATCGAGGACCCGGCGTCGTTCATCGACGTCAATCCGGATGTGTCGGTGGCCCTGGACATCGCGCCCGGACTGGTTGATGCCGACCGCACCAGTAGCACGGGCACCGAGGAGTCCTCGTCGTGAGCACCGAAGTGACGACCGAACGGGCCCATTTCGCGCGGGACACCACGAGTGAGCCGCTGCTGGCGGTGCGGGATCTGGTCAAGGAGTTTCCGGTGCGCGGCCGGGGAATCATTCCGCGCACGGTCGGCCAGGTGCAGGCGGTGTCCGGTATCAGCCTGGACCTGCGGGCCGGCGAGACGCTGGGGCTGGTCGGCGAGTCCGGCTGCGGCAAGTCGACCACCGGCCGGGCGATTCTCCAGTTGCACAAGCCGACCTCCGGCTCGGTGCGGTTCGACGGGCAGGAGCTGACCACGCTGTCCGTCCGGCGGATGCGGCCGGTTCGCCGGGAGATGCAGATCGTCTTCCAGGATCCGTACGCGTCGCTGGATCCGCGCTGGCAGGTGAACGAGCTGATCGCCGAGCCGTTGCGGATCCACAAGGTCGGCAAGGGCGACGCGGACATCCAGCACCGGGTCAACGAGCTGATGGAGCTGGTCGGGCTCAACCCCGAGCACCGCAACCGGTACGCGCACGAGTTCTCTGGCGGCCAGCGGCAACGCATCGGCATCGCCCGCGCGCTGGCGCTGAGCCCCAAGCTGATCGTGCTCGACGAGCCGGTGTCCGCTTTGGACGTGTCGGTCCAGGCGGGTGTGGTGAACCTGTTGGAGGAACTACAGGCCCGACTGGGGCTGGCGTACATCTTCGTGGCGCACGACCTGTCCGTGGTCCGGCACATCTCCGACCGGGTGGCCGTGATGTACCTGGGCAAGATCGTGGAGACCGGCGACCGGGACGCGATCTACCACCAGGCCAGCCACCCGTACACCCAGGCGCTGCTGTCCGCCGTGCCGGTGCCCGATCCGGTGGTCGAGCGGCAGCGGCAGCGAATCGTGCTCACCGGTGACGTGCCCAGTCCGGTGAACCCGCCCTCGGGCTGCCGGTTCCGCACCCGGTGCTGGAAGGCGCAGGACATCTGCGCCGTCGAGGAGCCGAAGCTGGAGATGCGCGGTGGCAGCACGTTGTCGGCATGCCACTTCGCCGAGCCGCGAGCGATGGTGTGACCGAGAACAAATCGGCGTAAGGCCCGTCCGTCAGGGTGGGGATAGCCGATCGGTGCTTGTCCGGTCCGCATGGTGGGTCGTCATGTCGGGCGGCGTTGGCTCTCGACGTACTGTTTGCTGATCGACAGCGAGGGTGCCGCCGCAGGACGCCGCGAAGCACGACGGCGACCACAGGTGGTCGCGATGGGTACGAACCCGGCGCTGCTGCGGCAGTCGGCGCGAGACGCCTTTGCGGCTGTTTACCAGCCGGGACACCGCGATCGGGGTGGGTACTCGACGAGGATGTGGACGTGGTCGTCTTCGCGTTATGCACGATCTTCGTGCAGGCCGGGTACCGCTATCGGATCGAACCCACTGTGGTTCAACGCGGGATGCTGGCGCGCACGTTCGGGTGCGCTCGGGTGGTGTTCAACGGCGCGATCCGCTGCCGGGACGCGGCGTACCAGGCTGGGGAGAAGCTGTCGCCCACCGAGGTGCAGCGGCGGGTGATCACCGACGCCAAGGACCGCGACGACCGGGTGTGGTTGTCGCAGGTGGCCAGCGTCGCGTTGGTGCAGTCGGTTCGGGATGCGCACCGGGCGTTCGCGAACTTCTTCGACTCGGTCGAGGGTCGACGCAAGGGCCGCAAGGTCGGCAGGCCGAGGTTCAAGTCCCGCAAGGACAACCGGCAATCCTGCCGGTTCACCCGCAATGGGTTCAGCCTGCGCCCCAACGGCCGCGTGTACCTGGCCAAGATCGGTGAGGTGAAGGTGCGCTGGTCTCGCAAGTTGCCTTCTCAGCCCAGTTCGGTCACGGTCATCCAGGAACCGGACGGGCACTACTACGCCTCATTCGTGGTCGAGGTGTCCCCGGCTCCGCTGCCGGTGATCGAGCAGGAAGCTGGTGTCGACCTGGGTATCGCCAGGCTGGCGACAGTGGCCACGACGACCGGTGCCCGACGCGACGTGCTCAACCCGAAGCATCTGGCCCGCAAACAGCGCAAGCTCGCCCGCCTGGAGCGGGAAAAGAGCCGCCGCGCCAAAGGTGGGAAGAACCGGGCGAAGTCCCGGCGCACGGTCGCGGTGCAGCACGGCAAGGTCAGCCGGGCGCGGCGGGACTACCACCACAAACAGGCCTTGGCGTTGGTCCACGACAACCAAGCGGTCCACGTCGAGGATCTCAACATCGCCGGTATGGTCCGCAACCGGCGGCTGGCACGAGCCATCCACGACGCCGGATGGGCACAGTTCAGGAGAAGGCCCAACGCTACCGCCGCACTGTGCACAAGGTCAGCCGGTGGCTGCCGTCGAGCAAGACCTGCTCGATGTGCGGGCACGTGATGGAGCACATGCCGCTGCGGATTCGCGAATGGACATGTCCCGAATGCCAGGCCGGGCACGATCGAGACCACAACGCGGCCCGCAACATCCTCGCCGCCGGGCAGGCAGAGAGGCTAAACGCCTGTGGAGCCCAGGTAAGACCCCCCTCCGGGGAGGCAATGGGTGATGAAGCAGGAACCACTCCAGACGCGGCGTAGCCGCGTGGGAATCCCCGCTCTTATTCAGGGCGGGCAGGATGTCAAGATCTGTCCATGGTTCTGACGGCGCCGCCCCGGCTGTTGCTGGTGCACGCGCATCCCGATGACGAGAGCCTGTGGACCGGCGGCACCATCGCGGCATACGCGGCGCGCGGCGTGCAGGTGACCTTGGTCACCTGCACGCTCGGCGAACAGGGCGAGATCATCCCGGCGGGCCTGGCGCGGTTGGCCGCCGATGCTGCTGATCAGCTCGGCGGCTACCGCTGCGGTGAGTTGCGGGCGGCGTGCGCCGCGCTCGGCGTGACGGACCACCGGTTCCTCGGTGGCATCGGCCGCTGGCGCGACTCGGGGATGGCCGGTGATCCGGCGAATGAGCATCCCCGGGCGTTCGTCCGCGGCGACCGCGACGAACAGGCCGCCGCGCTGGCCGAGATCATCGCCGAGGTGCGGCCGCAGGTGGTGATCGGCTACGACGCGTTCGGCGGCTACGGCCATCCCGACCACATCCGCGCGCACCAGATCACCATGGCCGCCACCGTTGCGGTGTCTCCCGTGCCTTCGGTGTCTTCTGCGCCGCAGGTGGCCAGGGTGTTCCACACCGTGCTGTCGCGGCGGACCACCGAGGCGGGGGTGGCTGCGCTGGCTGGCCTGCCGAACCTGCCGTTCCGGCTGCCGGAGCGGGATTCGCTGCCGGCCGTGGACGACGAGCTGATCACCACGGCGGTGGACATCGGCGACGTGCGCGCGGCCAAGCTGCGGGCGTTGCGGGCGCACGCGACCCAGCTGACGGTGTTCGAAAACTGTGTCGACGGCCCGGACAGGACCGGCCGGGCGGCGTTCGCGCTGACGGACGGCATCGCGCAACCGTTGCCGGACACCGAGTACTACGCGCTGGCGCACGGGCCGGCCGAGGGCGCCGAAACGGACCTGTTCGGTGGCCTGGCGGTTGTTCGGTGAGCCGGCCATGGGTGGTGGCGCTGACACTCACGGCGCTGACCGTGGAGGCGGTGGTGCTGGCCGGGTTGGAAGTGTTCTTCCTGCCGCTGCGGTTCGACGGCACCTTGTTGCCCAACGTCACCGGCAATCCGCCGTTCCCGATCACCGCGCTGCTGGCCGCGCTGACCACGCCATGGCTGGTGGCGATGGCCGGCGGTGTCACCCACCGGATGGTGTTGGCCGGGTTGCCGCTGTGGGCGTGGCTCGGCACTCTCGCGGTGCTCGGGGTGACCGGCAACTCCACCGAGGGCCAGATCGTCCTGGAGGACTGGCGGCTGCTGCTGTTGCTGGCCGGCGGGGCGCTGCCGGCCGCGGTCGCGTTGGGCCGCGCGGTCGGCCGCGGGCGCCGGCCCGGCCCGGCCGAGTCGGGCCGGACCGCGCGTCGGTGATGGCTATGACTGAGGAATCAGACCGGCAGGCCGTTGCCGCACAGCACGGGCGCGGCGGTCGTCGGATCGAGCGCGTTGGTGATCATCTGGGAGACGGTGCTGTCCGTCGCGAGGCCGACGTGTCCGACCAGGTCCAGCGGACAGTCGTCTTGCACCCATTCGTTCAGCACGCCGGGCTCGTTCACGAATGACTCGGTCGCGGGAATGATGAGCAGGTCTGTCTTGGTCGCGATGATCGTGTACGAGACGCCGAGCTCGGTGACCGGTCCCTGGTTCAGCGCGGCCCACGGGTCGTTCGACGGGTCCGATGGCATGAGTTGGCCAAGGCTCAGGCCGCTCAGCAGCCCGTCGTCCTCGTGGGTCGGCGGCCCGAGCGCGATCACCCGGCCGACCTTGGGGGCGTAGCCGAGCACTTTCGGAATATAGAGCGCCAGGAAGCCGCCCTCGGAGTGCCCGACAAGGTCGACTTTCGCCGCGCCGGTGGCGGCCAACACCTGGTCGATGTAGCTCGCGATCTGTGCGGCCGAGTCCGGGATCGGGGCCATACCGCCGATGCCGTCCTCGACGCCGTAGGTGGGGGCGAAGGCGCAGTAGCCGGCATTGGCCAGATAGGGGCCGTCGGTGGACCAGTTCTCGTTGGCGTTGGATGTCAGGCCGTGGATGAGCACGACCGGGTCCGGGTGGGTGGCGGAGGGTCGGCAGGTCCAGTCGTTGTAGCCGCTGGCGGGCGCGGTCGCGGCGAGGGCCGAGGCGGTCGTGCCCGCCGTGACCGCGAGTAGCGCGAGGACCGCCGGGATCACCAGGGTCAGTGCACGACGGCGCATCTCGGGGCTCCCGTGCGGCCGGACTCCGCGGTGTGGTCCCACACCCCGGACGGAGCCAGTTGATCGCTCCGGTCATCGTGGGGATTCGACATGAACGGACCCTCCTGTCGGGTATTTGATTGACTCGTCAGTAGCTGGGGTTTGACGATGCCATCGCGGTAGTCACCCGGCAATAGGCCTGGTGAACTGGTGTGCGGCTGACATCCAGTCGATCTACGGTTGGTGACCGATCGGCTGCTGATGGTCAGTGGTCGGCGCGACTGGGCGCCGCGATCGCGCACCGATGTCGTCTTCGGCACGGCGACAGGAGATACTCTGATTCGCCGCCGCGCCCTAGAGTGACGGGTGCGTGCTGAACTGGCTGAAGGAGCGGGAGAACGCAGTGACCTACACGATCGCCGAACCCTGCGTCGACGTCCTCGACAAGGCGTGCATCGAGGAATGCCCGGTCGACTGCATCTACGAGGGCGACCGGATGCTGTACATCCACCCCGACGAGTGCGTTGACTGCGGCGCCTGCGAGCCGGTCTGTCCGGTCGAGGCCATCTACTACGAGGACGACGTTCCGGACCAGTGGAAGGACTACACCAAGGCGAACGCCGACTTCTTCGTGGAACTCGGCTCGCCCGGTGGCGCGTCCAAGGTGGGCAAGACCAGCAACGATCCCGAGTTGATCAAGGCTCTGCCACCCCAAGGCGAGTGATGCGGCTCCCGGACTTCCCCTGGGACTCCCTGGCCGGCCACGCCGCGCGGGCGCGTGAGCACCCCGACGGCGTGGTCGACTTGTCCGTTGGCACGCCGGTGGATCCGGTGCCGCCGCTGATCCAGCGGGCCTTGGCGTCCGTCGCCGAGCTGTCCGGCTATCCGGCCACCTACGGCACTCCCGAACTGCGCCAGGCCGCCGTCGACGCGCTGGCCCGGCGGTTCGGGGTGACCGGCGTGGACGGGTTGGATGTGTTGCCCACCATCGGTTCCAAGGAACTGGTGGCCTGGCTGCCCACCCTGCTCGGCGTCGGACCCGGTGACCTGGTGGTGATTCCGGAGCTGGCGTATCCGACGTACGAGGTCGGCGCGCTGCTGGCTGGGGCCGAGGTCGTGCGCGCGGGCGGGTCTGCCGGCTTGATCGGGCTCGGCCCGCGCCGGCCGAAGCTGGTGTGGCTGAACTCACCCGCCAATCCGACCGGTCGGGTGCTGCCCGCGGAACACCTGCGCAAAGTGGTCGACTGGGCCAGGGAACGGGACGCCGTCGTGGCGTCCGACGAGTGCTATCTCAGTCTCGGCTGGGAAGCCGAGCCCGTGTCGGTGCTGCACCCGTCGGTGTCCGGTGGCGACCCGACCGGCCTGCTGGCGGTGCACTCGTTGTCCAAGTCGTCCAACCTCGCCGGCTACCGGGCCGGTTTCGTGGCCGGCGACGGCGAGATCGTGCGACGGTTGCTGGAAGTGCGCAAGCACGCCGGGATGATCATGCCCCGGCCGGTGCAGGAGGCGATGACGGTCGCGCTCGGCGACGACGAGCACGTCCGGGAACAGCGGGATCGTTACGCGCGGCGGCGGGATGTGCTGCGCCCGGCGCTCACCGACGCCGGATTCACCATCGACCATTCCGAAGCCGGTCTGTATCTCTGGGCGACCAGGGGAGAGGACGCCTGGGACAGCGTGTCCTGGTTGGCCGAGCGCGGCGTTCTGGCGGCGCCCGGCACTTTCTACGGACCTGACGGCGGCCGGCACGTTCGCGTCGCGCTGACCGCGACTGACGAGCGGGTGGCGGCGGCGGCCAAGCGGTTGGCCGAATAACTCTTCAGCCGTGCAACGGGTCAGCGCACCTCGTTGGTCTGGCGTTGTAGCTCGTGCCAGGCCTCCGGCCAGCGGGCCTCGCGATCGGCCCGCTGATTCCACTCCCGTTCCACCAGCCGGCCGGCGACCAGCGCGCCATCAGCGGACAACGATTTCGCGATCTCCCGCAGCCGCTGCTCGGCCGCGACCGTGTCGTGGTGCTCACCGAGCACGTCCTGAAGCTGTTTCGCGGCCTTGGCCAACTGCTTCAGCCGCTTGCGCCGGGTGGCGCGGTCGGCGGCCTGCTCCGCCGCGTACCGCACCCGCTTCGCCCGGATACGCACCTGGTGCAGCGCGTCCGCTGCGGGCGGCTGATCGAGGCCGGCGACCTCACGGCGGAGTTTGCGCACCGGCCGGCGAAGTATCGCCTCGGAATCACCCTCGGGTGTGGCTGAGGACTGTGTCGGGGCCGGTTCCGGCACCGCCTCGGGTTCGGCGGCCAGCTCGCGGATCAGCCGGGCCATCGCTCGCAGCAGCGCCCGGTATCGACGGCCGGCCAGTCCGGCCGCCAGTTCCTCGCGGGCGGGGATCCCTTCCTGTCGGATCGCGTCGTTGATCTCCGCGAAGCCGGGCTGGTCGTCGTCGGTCAGCGATGCCCCTTCATCGGCCAGCCGGATCGCCAGCACATCCAGGTCGCGCACCGGGCCGAGCAACCCGTTGAGCCAGGCCAGTTCGGCGCGCAGCCCTTCGAGTTCGTCGTGTTGTCGTTGCGGCAGTTCGGCTTCGGCGGCGCGCAGCGCGACCCGCAGCCGCCGGGTGGCGATCCGCATCTGGTGCACGGCCTCCGGTTCGTCCGGATCGCCGGCGGATCGCTGGTGTTCGAGCAGCACCCGAAGCTGGGTGTCGAGCGTGGCCAGCAGGTGCATGCCGAAGCTGTCGTCCGGTTCGGCGACGCAGGGCAGCACCGGCAGGCCGAGCTGGGTGGCGGTCAGCGGACGACTGGCAGCACTCACAAGATTGATTGTAGGTGACCGAGAGGTGACGGACAGGTGGCAAAAGTCGTATGAGCGCAGGTAGCTAAGGCCCTCGTGTCGAGTCGTCCGTCCCAGGGTTCGGGGCCGCCGAGCCGGCGGGCTGATCGGCGCACCGGGACGGGTGGCGTTAACGAGATCGTTCGATCCGCTGCTTGCGTCCTCGACGCTCGGCACGCACTGTGGTGGGCATGGTCGCGCAGCCCGCCCCTGACCCGACTCGCCTGCTCGCCGTCGCGATGGCCGAGGCCAGGGCCGGCGCGGCCGAGGGCGGGGTGCCGATCGGGGCCGCGCTGTTCGACGTCGACGGTGTGCTGCTCGGCCGCGGCCACAACCGGCGGGTGCAGGACGGCGACCCGTCGACGCACGCCGAGACAGCCGCCTTCCGCGCCGCCGGACGACGGGCCGGCTACGCGGACACCATCATGGCCACCACGCTCTCGCCGTGCTGGTATTGCAGTGGGCTGGTGCGCCAGTTCGGCATCGGCGCGGTGATTATCGGCGAGGACCGCACGTTCCACGGCGGCCACGACTGGCTCGCCGAACACGGCGTCAAGATCACCGTGTTGGACGACGCCGAATGCGTGATGATGATGACCGAGTTCATCGCCCAGCGGCCCGACCTGTGGCACGAGGACATCGGCGTGCCCAAGCGAGCGGAGTCATAGCGGTGCCAGACTATGTGCCCACCATCGATCTGACCCCCTGGTTCGCCGGCGGTTATGGCGCGCACGAGGTCGCTCGCCAGTGGGACACGGCGCTGCGCACGTCCGGGTTCGCCCTGATCACCGGGCACGGCGTGGCTACCGAGCTCCGCACCAGGGTTCGTGAGCTGGCGCGGGAGTTCTTCGCGCTGCCGGCGGAAACCAAGGCCGGATACGCGGTCGGTGTCGGAGGTCGCGGTTGGATTCCGCCGGGCGCCGAGGCCAACGGCTATGCCGAGGGCGCCGAGACTCCGCCGGACCTGAAGGAGTCGTTCTCCTTCGCCCGCGAGGAGCCCATCGGTGACCCGGTCGCGGACGCGACATACTTCCGGCCGAACGTGTGGCCGGCCGAGGTGCCGGAGCTGCGGCTGGTGGTCGGTGAGTACCTCAGCGCGATGCACGCGCTCTCCGACGAGCTGCTGGCGATCAGCGCGGTGGCGTTGGGCCTGCCGGCCGGGCATTTCGTGCCCTTCCTGCGGCATCCGACCTATGGCTTCAACCTCAACTGGTATCCGGCGCGGCGCCGGGTCGGGCCGCCGGCGCCCGGTCAGTTCCGGATCGGCCCGCACACCGACTTCGGCACGGTCACCGTGCTGGACCGCGAGCCCGGCACCGGCGGCCTTCAAGTGTACACAATGGACGGACGGTGGGTGGACGCGCCGTACGACCCGGACGCGTTCACCATCAACATCGGCGACGCGCTGGCCCGCTGGACCGGCGACCGCTGGCGGTCCACCCGGCACCGGGTGCTCGCGCCGGCTGTCAGCGCGCCGGACGAGGACCTGGTGTCGCTGATCTTCTTCTACGAGGCCGACCACGACGCGGTCATCGAATCGATGCCGCCGCCCATCGGCCGCACCAGCTATCCGCCGGTGGTGTGGGGCGAGTATCTACGGGAACGATTGGCGGCGATCTCCGTTGGCTGACATCACGACCGACACCGGCGCGGCCGTCGGTGAACCCGTCCGGCCGGGCGAGTACGGCGACCGGGTGGTCGCCGTCGAACCGGGCGGTGTCGAATTCATCCCCTTGGCGGACCGGCATGGCCGGCCGTGGCAGTTGTTGGGCACCTGGACCTCGCCGAACCTGGAATTCGCCACGGTGTTCGTGGGCGTGCTCGCGGTGTCGGCGTTCGGGGTGTCGTTCTGGCCGGCGGTGCTGGGCATCGTGGTCGGCAACGTGCTGGGCGCGACCGCGCACGGCTTCCTGTCCGCGCGGGGTCCCGGCTACGGGGTGCCGCAGATGGTGTTGTCCAGGGCCGGTTTCGGATTCTGGGGCAACGTGCTGCCGGCCGGACTGAACGCGATCACGGCCGGCGTGGGCTGGTTCGCGGTGAACAGCGTCAGCGGGGCGTTCGCGCTGAA
>DASZLR010000168.1:0-8652 GCA_035552275.1 Pseudonocardiaceae bacterium
CCCAACCGCGCTTGCGGGCCGTGTCGCGCAGCGCCGGATCCGGGTTGACGGCGACCGCCGTGCCGACCACCGACAGCATCGGAATGTCGTTGGACGAGTCCGAATACGCGGCACACCGACGCAGGTCCAGACCCTCCCGGGCGGCCAGCGCGCGGACCGCGTGCGCCTTCGCCTTGCCGTGCAGCATCTCGCCGACCAACCGGCCGGTGTACACGCCGTCCACGCTTTCCGCGACGGTTCCCAACGCGCCGGTCAGCCCGAGCCGGCGGGCGATAATCGACGCCAGCTCCACCGGAGTCGCGGTGACCAGCCAGACCCGCTGACCGGCGTCCAGGTGCAGCTGGGCCAGCGCGCGGGTGCCGGACCAGATCTTCTCGGCCATCATCTCGTCGTAGATCTCTTCGCTGAGCGTGATCAACTCGGCCACACTGCGACCGGCGACGAACGACAGCGCCTGCTCCCGACTGGCCTGGATGTTCTCCGGGGTCTCCCGGCCGCCGATCCGGAACTTCACCTGCTGCCAGGCGAACCCGGCCAGATCGGAGGTGCTGAAGTACTTCCGGGCGGCCAGCCCGCGGGCGAAGTGGAAGATCGACGCGCCCATCATCATCGTGTTGTCGACGTCGAAGAACGCGGCCGCGGTGAGGTCGGTCGGCACGGGCAACGGGTGCTCGGACGCCGCGACCGAGGCCAGCGCCGCTTCCGCCGATGCCTCACCGGCCAGTTCGGCGCTGCGATCACGTTCCGCGCTGGGCGTCCCGTCACCCCTGAGTGGCACCGTGGCGCCTCCTGGTAGATCGGTACAGGCCAGACGCTGCGGCAACAGGACGGCAATAGGACAAAACTGACGCCCTACTGCCGGAGCGTCCGAGGTCCAGCCTACGGCCTGCCCGCTGCCGATTTCGTTCGGCCGGGTGGGGTACGTCACCTTTCACCTCAGCACCTTGCGGGACACCCGCACCCGATCGACCTGGGCATGCGCAAAAAGCCTCGCACGCCCACATCTCAGCCGGGCAGCCGCAGGCCGGACAGGGTGGGCAGCGGAATCGGCAGTGGCAACGGCGACGGCAGCACGCTCGTGGGTGTCGTCGGCGGCTTGGCCGGGAGACTCGGCAGGCTGGGCGGGAGGATCGGACCGAGTCCGGGTTGCCCGCTCGCGGCCGGTCCGCTCGGCTGGGCCGCCGCTGTGCCGGTGGCCGGTGGGCCAGCGGTCCCGGTGGTTGGCGCGCTGTTGTTGCCGGGGCCGGCATTCGGCGTGCTCGGCGTCGCGTTGGCCGTCGTCCCGACGCCGGCGCTGACCGCGCTCGGCGCCCGGTCGCACGGGCCGGACGCGGCGAGCGCCCCGATATCGTCGGCGCGGCCGGACGTCACCGTGTAGCAGGAGGTGCGGGCCAACAGGTCGACCGCCCGATCGCGGATGCGGTCGGCCAGCGCGCGGCTCTGCTCGGCGCCGGATCGCGCGGCCGTGGGCAGTTGCGGCAGCGCGGCGGTCAGCCGGCTGTCCTGGGTGCTCGCCCAGTCCCGCAGCATGCCGAGCACTGGCGGCGCGTTGCTGGCGGCGAACTCGGTGAGCGCGGTGGAACCGGCGGCGGCGTCGGAGTTGAAGTCGGTGAGCGCGGACAGGTAGTCGCCGGCCGACCGCGATCCCTGGGCGAGCATCGCGTTGACGTCGTCGACTCGGTTGGTGGCGAGTTCGAGATGCTTGAACCCCTTGGCTTCCGGGCCCATGGTGAGGTCCAGCGCGGCGGCCTCGACGGTCCGTTTCACCCCGTACAGCGGTTGGCCGGGCAGCGCGTTCTGGCTCACCAGGAACGTCATGCCGGCCAGTGCCAGCACCAGGCAGCCGGCCGCGCTCAGCGCTATCACCAGCCGGCCGGACATCCGGCTTCGGCGGCGCGGTGTCGATGTCGGTTTCGGCCTTGGTTCCGGGACGGAGAGCTGGGCGAGAACTCGTTCGCGCAGCAGGGTTCGAGCCGCCGGGTCGATCGAGGTTTCCGCGCGCAGCGCCGGACCGGCCCCGCGAAGCAGCCCGACCACGGCCAGTTCGTCGGCATAACGGCGTTCTGGCAGATCCGGGTCCGACGACTCGACAGCGCGGGCGAATCGCTCGTGCCGTCGGCGCGATCCGAAGGGCGTTCTGCCTGCGCTCACGATCCTGCTCCGTTGGCCAGTGTCGACCCAAGCAACGAGCGCGGACCCTGAGTAGTTACGGAGTCAGTGGTCCCGGCGGAACTCCGCGGGCAGCAACTGGGCCAGTCGGCGCACCGCGCGATGCTGCAACGCCTTGATCGCGCCCTCGCTGCGGTGCATCGCGGCAGCCGTCTCGGCGACCGACAGGCCCTGGAGAAACCGCAGCACGACACATTCCCGTTGGTCGTCACCGAGTTGCCGAACCGCGCCGAACAGTTGCGCGCTGGTGGCCCTGGCCAGCACCGCCGCCTCCGGCCCGGACTGGACGCGGTCGGTGTCGTCCGGCTCGGCGGTGGTGATCTCCAGCCGGAACCGGCTGGACTTGAGATGGTCCAGCACCAGGTTGCGGGCGATGGTCACGAACCAGGCGCCGACGTCGCGGCCCTGGTACGTGATCGAGTCGATCCGGCGGAAGGCGCGCAGAAACGTCTCGCTGGTGATGTCCTCGGCCGCCGCGCGATCGCCGATCCGGTACAGCACATATCGGTGCACCACATCGACATACTGGTCGTAGAGTTGGCCGAAGGCGGTTCGGTCGCCGCGCTGCGCGGCCTCGACCAGCACCCACGATCCTTCGGCGGGCGCGGGAGATTCCTCGGCCGCCGCAGCGGCCATGTCGGCGTTGGAGGCAGCGTTCGAGTCGATGCCAGCCCCGGTTCCCGCGACGAGCGCCGCCGCGCCAAACCCGGACACAGCCAACGGAACGGCTCGGTCGTCCTCGATCCGGCCGTCTCCAGTGAACCGCGTCCCGCCGGGGCGGGCGGGTGCACCCATCGTCACTCCCTCGCCTCACCTCGGTTGCGCCCACGGCGACCAGCGGTGTTGCCGGGAGGTTACGGGCACCCGAGGTTGACCTAGCATAGGTGAACGTTCTACCGACGAGTAGGTGTTCCCCGTTTCAAATTCGCGACGGATGACAAAAACGGGTGAGACCCGGGTGAGGTCTGCCACACTTCGACCATGACCGGTGCACCCGCTGATCAGGCCGCAGCCGCCAACCTCGCCGAGCTCGTCACCCGCGCCGCCGAGCGCGGGCCGGCGCATCCGGCGTTGGTGGACGCCGCCTCCGGGGACACATTGAGCTGGTCGGAGGTCGACGCGGCGGTCAACGAGCACGCGTTGGCGCTGCTCGACGCGGGCGTCCAGCCCGGCGACCGGGTCGCGGTGCGGTTGGCCACCGGCGTGTCGTACTGCCTGGCCGCGTTCGGCGCGCTGCGGGTCGGCGCGGTGTTGGTGCCGATGAGCCTGGACCTGCCGAGCCGGGCGGTCGGTGAGCTGCTGGCCGACTGCGGCGCGAAGATCCTCGTCGGCGAAGGCGATGCGCCGGTTGTGCTGCCCTCCCCCAATCGGGTGAGTGGGACATCGGCGGCTGTCGAGCCGGTCGGCGGCGGCGAGGACATCGCGGTGCTCTGCTACACCTCCGGCACGTCCGGGGTGGCGCGCGGAGTGTTGCTGTCGCATCGGGCGTTGCTGGCGAACGTGACCCAGTGCGCCGCGCTGCGGCCGGCTCCGGTCACAGCGGCGGACCGGGTGCTGCTGGCGTTGCCGCTGTCGCACGCGTACGGGCTGGGGCCGGGTCTGTTCCAGGTCGCGGCGGCCGGGGCGACCCTGGTGCTGCTGCCCAGGTTTGGGGTGGAGGAATCGCTCGCGGCGATCGAGCGGTACCGGGTGACGACGCTGGCGGGCGTGCCGCCGATGTATTCGGCGCTGTTGTCGGTGCCGGAGGAGCGATTGCTGACGGCGTTGTCGACAATCCGCTTGTTCACCTCAGGCGCGGCCGCACTGGATCAGCGACTCTCCGACGAGATGCGGCGGATGACCGGGCTGCCGGTGTTCGAGGGCTACGGCCTGACCGAGACCGGCCCGGTGTTGACGTCCACGCTGGTGACCGGCTACGCAAAGCCGGGTTCGGTGGGTCAGCCGCTGCCGGGCGTGGAATTGCGGTTGGTGGACAGCGACGGCGATCCGCTACCGGGGCCGGACCCGAACGAGCCGCTCGATGATCTCGGCGACGAAGACGGCGGCGCCGGGTTGGTGTCGGTGCGCGGGGCGAACCTGTTCAGCGGCTACTGGCCGGACGGAACCCGAGGGCCGGACGCCGATGGCTGGTTCCGCACCGGCGATATCGGCTACCTGGACGCGGACGGCGATCTGCATCTGGTCGACCGGGCGAACGATCTGATCATCGTGAACGGCTTCAACGTCTACCCGCACGAGGTCGAACGGGTGCTGGAAACCCTGGCCGGGGTGGCCGAGGTCGCCGCCGTCGGCGTGCCGGACGAGCGAACCGGCGAGACGGTCAAGGCGATCGTGGTGCGCGCACCTGACGCCACCCTGAGCGCGGACGATGTGGTCGACTACTGCGTCGAACGACTCGCCCGGTTCAAGGTGCCCAGCCAGGTCGAGTTCACCGACAAGCTGCCGCATTCCGCCACCGGCAAACTCGCCCGCCGATTGCTCCGGTGACCGATGTCAATTCTCCTGGGTTTCATTATAATTTTATCGGTCGGAACGGGTTGGTTGGCCGCACGGCGGGTACCCGTGGAAGGCAGCTCGGATCGCGCCATCCTTCGAAATCCGTTGACCTGGTTGCTGATCGTCGTCGCGCTGATCTATCTCAACCAGGTTCTGTTCACCATCTATGTGCTGCGGGTCCAGCACGGCGATCCAGCTTTCATCGCGAAATACCTACCGTCCGGCTGGTTCGCACTGGCCGATCGCAGCACCGTGATCGACTGGCTCGCCGCGCGCTGGCCGGCGCCGAGCCTGCTTTCCGTGAGTGTGCTCCGAGTCCAGGCGTTTCTCGAACTACCCTTTGTGATGCTTGCCTACCTGACGGTCTGTCGATGGTTCACTCGGAACGTCTATCGCGGCGCCATTCGATTGACACCCGTGGTCGCGGCATCCTACACCGCAACGTTCTGCCTCATCGAATGGTCGCTCCGCAATCCCTACACCATTGACGACCTGGTGATCCGCATTGTCTCCGCAGTTGTCGTGGCGCTGGCGGCTTCCCGGCTCAGCGAACCACGCGAGGACCGTGTCGGCTCGGCATTGAGCCTGCTGCTGTTCGCGATCACGGCAGCCTGCACGGGTTACCTGGTGCTGGTCGTCTATGACACCGCGTTGTTGTACAACCTCGGGCATCTCGGATCGAAGTTGTCGCGTGCCGCCGCCGCTGTCGTGGTGCTCGCGGCGGTTCAGCTGACGGCACGTCGATATGGCGGGAGACCGGCCGGGGCGCGGGTCGACAGTGTGGTCCGATCATTCGGCTGGCTCCTGGTGTTGTTCTTCGTTCCCGCGTTGTCCATCCGCTACGGCCTCAGTTTCGGCGCTCGGCCAGTCGCCGCTATCGCCTTTGTCGCGCTCGCCGGCACAGCGTTGGCGCTCGGCGTGCGGGAATCGCTGTCCGGCGCGACGATCGGCGTACGTTCCTGGTTGATCGGCATCGTGATCGCACTCGGTTCCGCCGCGACCATCGCATATGCCGCATTCGAGCTCAGCGGCGGTTATCCGGAAACGCGCCTCTTGGCCGCTGGAACAGCGTTTCTCCTCGTCGCCACCGGCGTCTGCGCCGCGCTTGATCGGATCGTGGCGTGGAATTGACTCGGATTCAGGCCGCTGCCCAGCCAACCTCGATCATCGATTGGCGGGTGATCACGAAGTCGTCGGCGACGGTGGTGATCCGGCCGTCGGGGTTGTGCGCCAACCAGTCAGCGGCGGCATCGGGTGAGCTGAAGAAGTTCCCGAGATCGCAGTAGGCGCGGATGTCCGCGACAGCCTCGGTGGGACGCACGGTTGACACCACGGCCTCCGGCGGGTCGACGCTGACGACTTCGCTGGGGGTGATCTCGACGTGGATGCGTTTGCCGGTGGCTGGGCAGGTGGACTCGCCCCGGCCGGACCGGCCGAGGATCACCGGGAATCCCAGAACGTCGCTCGCGCAGAATCCATACACCGTCTGGCCGTCGAAAGTGAAGCTGTGCGGTGTGGGGCGCAGAGTGAGCCCGAAGCCCTCGATCCGGCCATGGTCATCGAAGTCCACTCGTGGATGCCGGGCCAGCGCGGCCTGGACCTGCTCCTGCGTCCAGCCGCCCGCACTGGCCACGTCTCGCACGCTCACCGGCTGACCGGCGGCGACAAGCCGAGCCAGCTTCGGGACGAGATCGGGCAGCGGCCAACTCTCCAACTGCGCGCGGAAGAAATCGATGTTGCGTTGTAGACCATCTATGGTCATCCGGGCTGACCTCCTGGGTTGATGCCGGCGGCTGCCGGCTGATCGAGCAGGCCGCCGAAAATATGTTGACCGAGGCGTTCGGCGGTTGTGGTGTCGAGCAGTTCACCGAGAATGGACGGATGCGCACGCATCCACGTCTGGGCGGTGGCCGTGCTGGTGAAGGCATTGAGGTCATCGCAGCAACAGTCCGCGGACGGCCCGGTGCCGGCGGCCGCGCTGTAGAACACGACCGCGGTGTCCGGGCTCCAGACATAGCGTCCGTTGTGGACAGCGACGGTCACGGATTCGTGGCTGACCGGGTCGGTGGACGTGATGGTCGCGTCCGTGTCGAGCATCGCCGGTATCCCAAGGGCGTCGATCGCGCACATCGCGGACACCTCGACCCCGGTGGCGAGCCGAACCCGGTGCCGGGTCGCGATCGCGGAGAACGGATAGGCCACCCGGATCGGCCCTGCCGGGTTCAGCCGGATCGCATCCGCTTCGTGCAGTTGCGCCAGAAGGGACCCGACCTCAGCGCCGTTCGCCTCGGCGATCTGTCGCAGCGCCGCGTCGGTCGGCGGCGCGCCAGTAGCCGCGAACGTTCGCAGGATCGCCCGGTGCACCGCGCGTGCGGCAGGATCGGTCGGCGCGGTGCGGGCCCGCCAGGTCCGCAGGCTCACCCGCCGGAGGGCCGCGCGGAGCTGGGTCACCGACGGTGCGCCGGTCACGGAGCCGGTCTCGTCCCGAAAGAGCCGGCAGGACATGCTCGTGGCCTGCCCAGATTCGGCGAACGGGTCGATGCCGTCGATGAGCAGCGTCGGCGAGCCGTTCATGCCGACAGCTTCGGCCAGCTCGGAGGTGTCAATGACCTCGGTGGTGACCGTGACGTCCTCGCGAGCGCCCAGCGCGTCAGCGAGGCGCTCCCGCAGCGAGGCGACGTTCGGACAGTTCGGAACGGACAGGATCTGTAGCTTCATCACGATTCCCCGTTCGGCGCTTGCAACGTCCCCAGCAGCGTGCACGCACGGTCGGCGCGGGGCAGATCGCAGCGGGTCACCAACTCGGCGAGAGAGTCCCGCATCCGAGTCAGGTCGGCCAGCCGGGTCTCGATATCCGCCAGCCGGGTGGCGGCCAAGTCCCGCGCGGCATCACATGGCGCCGGACCGCCGGCGGCCAGGTGCAGCAATTCCTCGGCTTCATCGAGCGAGAACCCCAACGCCTGCGCCCGCTTGATGAACCGCAGCCGCGCCAAAGCGTCAGGCGGATACTCCCGATGCCCCGAGGTTGACCGGTGCGGCGGCGTCAACAGACCGCGGCGCTCGTAGTACCGCAGCGTCTGGGGGTTCACGCCGGCCCGCTCGGCCAGTTCGCTGGTACGCACAGAGCCCAGCATCAACCCTGTACCTGGGTACAGGGCAAGCGATTTCGCCAACTTTCTCTCGGTCGGCTCATCTGCACTCGAACGTAGGATCGACAACTGTGGCAGGTCGGAAGATCACCTAGCTTGGCGGTCGGCGGCAGAAGGTCGCGTCGGATTCGCCGGGCCATTCTGGTGACGGCGATTGTCGTTGTGGCGCCGGTGTTTCTGCTGGCCGCTGGCTGCACCGCGCTGCTGATCGAGGACACCGGAACGGCTTCGCCATCCGCGCGTGGCGAGGGCTCGGACGGCCTGTGGATGGGCCATGCCTGGGTCGACGGCCAGCATTCAACCGCCGAGCTGAACGTGCTGATCGGCCGAATCCAGACGGCCGGCATCCGAGATCTGTTCGTGCACGTCGGACCGCTGGCCGACAACGGCGCGCTCGACCCACGCCTGCGGCCTGATGCCCGCCAACTGACCAACGCCCTGCATCGCGCCCTGCCGGCTGTTCGGGTACAAGCCTGGCTCGGTGGTGTCGTCGGCAGCGGCCGGCTCAACCTGGCCGAGACCAGCACCCGAACCAACATCGTCATTGCCGCGCAGCAAGTTCTCGGCGACGGATTCGACGGCATCCACTACGACCTGGAACCGGTACCCGACGGTGATCCGAGACTGCTGGCGCTGTTGGATGCGACCCGACCGATTACCACGGCCGCGCACGCGATCCTGTCCGTCGCCGCCGACCAGACCGAGCCCCTACCTGACATGGCCACGCCCGCCCAATGGATCGTCGGCCATCCACATTTCTGGTCCACCGGCTATCTTCACGCTGTCGCGTCTACTGTGGATGAGGTCGCGATCATGGCCTATGACAGTGGGATTCCCA
>DASZLR010000169.1:0-27192 GCA_035552275.1 Pseudonocardiaceae bacterium
GGCCAGTGCCACATTGGAGTATGGGCCACCGTCCGGCGCCCTGACTTCCGCACACAGCTCGTTCAGCACCGCGGCGAACGGGCGTGGCGGCGCGTCAACCATGCCACCCGGTCGATCTTGTACTCATTTGCGGCTCCGCTGCGTCGTCGAGGCGGTTTGGTTGAACCGGATGGTCAAGTTCCCTATACTCACCGACACCGAGCCGTAACTCAAGAGAAGCCGCGCGAACTACTCCATAAGCGCTAGGACAGGGCGGCTGTTCAACCGTATTGCACGTACCGAATTGGGCGTGGACGGGTACCCGCATATGCGTGACCGGGCACGTCCATGCGGCGGTGTGGGAGGCCGAGCGACGATGGTTGAGCAGACAACAACGACGGCGGGGCAACAGATCCCGGCTGTTCCGGAGGTGTCGCGGATGCCGCGCTGCCCCACTTGTGACCAACCTCTCGGATATTTCGCCCGGGATCGACTCACCGGCGTGCTCGATCGTTGGGGTTGGGACGAAACCGCGCCGCGCGCATTCTCCAACGCCATTCGGCGTAATCAACCGATCGCCCTGCTGGTGGTCGATGTGGATCGATTCAAGGACATCAACGACTCGCGGGGCCACGCTGCCGGCGACACCGTGCTCCAAGCCATCGCCACCGAACTGGACAACGGCACCCGGCACGCCGACATCGTCTGTCGGTACGGCGGCGACGAGTTCGCGCTGCTGTTGCCCGCCGCCGACCTGCCGGGCGCGCTCGCCGTCGCCAGACAACTGCATCAGCGCATCGGCGCGTTGGTGGTGCCGGTCCGCGCGCCGCGGGACGCCTCGATGGCGATGCTGGACGGCCATTCCATCTCCATCGGGCTCGCCGCGCACCTGCCCGGCCAGCCCGGCGCGCCGACCCTGGATGGTCTGATGCTGGACGCGGATGCGGCGCTGCTGGTCGCCAAACAGCGCGGTCGCGGCCGGACCTACGCCGCGATGCACCGGCCGGGACCAGACGGTGCGAACGGCCTTGACGGTTCCGACAGCGCGGGCCTGGCCGAGCCGGACATCATCGCGGACTCGGCTCCGACCGGTCTTCGCTGACCCGGCGCAGCCGACGCCATTTGCCACGCTGCCGCCGGCTCGGCTTCGCTGGCCAGAATTCCTCGATGGCGCTGTTGAAGTGCGCGCCGATGATGATCGCCAGACCGATGAAGAACGTGAACAGCAGGAACGCGATCGGCGCGGCCAGCGCGCCGTAGGTGTAGCCGGTGCGGCCGATCCACATCAGGTAGATCCGCAGCCCGATGGTGGCCAACAGGAACACCGTCATGGCCAGCGCGGCGCCGGGCAGCCCGCGGCGCCAGGGCAGCTTGTGCGGCAGCGCGACCTTGTACAGCGTGGCCAGCGCGATGATCAGCAGCACCGCGACCACCGGGTAGTAGAACACGCTGGTCACGCTGGCGATGGTCGACTGCCAGGCGGTCGGGAACACCTTGGGCAGCAGGTCCGGCCCCAGCGCCAGCACCGGCAGCCCGATGATCGCGAGCACCAACCCCACCAGGTACAGCAGCAGCGCCACGATCCGCTGCCACACGTCGCTGCGCTCGCCGTGCTGGCCGTAGGCGACGGTGATCGCGTCCACGAACGAGGCGATCGCCGATGAGCCGGCCCACAGCGACAGCAGGAAGCCGAACGAGGCGATCTCGGTCTGCGCCTTGGTGAGAATGTCGGTGATGGTGGGTTCGATGATCGTCTCGACCACGTTCGGACTGAACACCGTGCGGCTGAACGCGATCAGCTTGTCCCGCTCGGCGGTCACCAGCCCCGGGCCGAACCAGTGGCCGAGAAGGCCGAGGCTGCCCAGCAGCCCGAGCAGCAGCGGCGGCAGCGACAGCGTCTGCCAGAACGCGGCCTCGGCGGCTTCGGAGAAAATGCTGCCCCGCCACGCCTTGTCCAGTGTTCGGACAACCAGCCGCCAGGCGCCGCGCTGCTGCGTTTTGGCTGCGGCGGACCCGTACTTCGGCGTGGGGGCGGCGGTGTTCATCGATGTCCAGCATGGTGCATCTCACCCAAATCGACCGGTCGCCGTCGCCGTGTCGCGCCGAGTCGTGACCGGTAGGCTGCGGAGGTTGTGCCAAGCCGGGCCATGCCGGGAATGCCGCCGGGAATCGTTGGGAGGAGCGAGGAGTCCGTGGCCGAGCCCGTCACACTCGACCTGACCGACCGTCTCTGGTCCCAGCCGCTGCGTGCCTGGCAGCGGCGGGCGCTGACCAGCTACCTGGCGAAGCGACCGCGGGACTTCCTGGCGGTGGCCACCCCCGGCGCCGGCAAGACCGCGTTCGGGCTGCGGGTGGCGGCGGAGCTGCTGGCCGACCGCACGGTCGCCGCGGTGACCGTGGTGACGCCGACCGAGCATCTCAAGCACCAGTGGGCGGCGGCCGCGCGGGCGGTCGGCATCCCGATCGACTCGAACTTCCGCAACACCACCGGTGCCACCTCGTCCGATTTCGTCGGCGTCGCGGTCACCTACGCGCAGGTGGCGGCCCATCCGGCCCGGCACCGGGTGCGCACCGAGCAGCGCAAGACGCTGGTGATCCTCGATGAGATCCACCACGGCGGCGACGCGAAATCCTGGGGCGACGCGATCCAGGAGGCGTTCACCCCGGCGGTCCGCCGGCTGGCGCTGACCGGCACGCCGTTCCGAAGCGACGACACGCCGATTCCGTTCGTCGGCTACGAGCCCGATCCGGCAGGTTTCCTGCGCAGCCGCGCCGACCACAGCTACGGCTACGCCGACGCGCTCCGCGACGGGGTGGTGCGGCCGGTGATCTTCCTCGCCTATTCGGGTGAGGCGAGCTGGCGGACCAACGCCGGCGAGGAGTTCACCGCGCGGCTGGGCGAGCCGATGACCAACGAGCAGACCGCGCGAGCCTGGCGGACCGCGCTGGACCCGAACGGCGAGTGGATTCCCTCGGTGCTGCACGCCGCCGACACCCGGCTCGCGCAACTGCGGTCCGGCGGCATGCCGGACGCCGCCGGGCTGGTGATCGCCTCCGACCACGAGTCGGCCAAGGCGTACGCGAAGCTGCTCACCGACGTGGCCGGCGAGCCGCCGACCGTGGTGCTCTCCGACGATCCCAAGGCGTCCGGCCGGATCGGCGAGTTCGCCGAGTCCGATGGCCGGTGGCTGGTCGCGGTGCGGATGGTCAGCGAGGGCGTGGACGTGCCGAGGCTGGCCGTCGGCGTCTACGCGACCAGCGCGTCCACTCCGCTGTTCTTCGCCCAGGCGGTCGGCCGGTTCGTCCGGGCCCGCCAGCCGGGCGAGACGGCCAGCGTGTTCGTGCCCAGCGTGCCGGTGCTGCTGGAGCTGGCCAGCCAGATGGAGGCCGAGCGCGATCACGTGCTGGGCAAGCCGCACCGGGAGAAGGACGGCTGGGACGACGAACTGCTGGCCGAGGCCAACCGGACCCGCGACGAGTTGGGCGAAGAGGAGCGCGCGTTCACCTCGCTCGGCGCGTCCGCCGAGCTGGACCAGGTGATCTACGACGGTTCCTCGTTCGGCACCGCGGTGTTCGCCGGCACGGTCGAGGAACAGGAGTACCTGGGACTGCCGGGGTTGCTGGAACCCGACCAGGTGCGGGCGCTGCTGCGGCAGCGGCAGGAACGCCAGCTCACCCAGCCGTCCTCGGATCAGGCGGCCCAGACGCAGGCTTCGGCACCGGAGTCGGCGGCGGCCCGGTCGGGGACGGTGGCCGAGCGGCTGGCCGCCTTGCGCAAGGAGCTGAACACGCTGGTCGCGATGTACCACCACCGCACCAGCAAGCCGCACGGCGCCATCCACGGCGAGCTGCGGCGCAGCTGCGGCGGTCCGCCGACCGCGATGGCCACCGTCGAGCAGCTTGCGGAACGGATCGCCACGCTCCGCTCCTGGTGACCAGGTCCGAGTGGTCACAATCACATTTCAGTCTTGTGGTCCGTGCGTCCGCGGCATATGTTGTGGCTCACAACATTCGAATGTTGCCGGCCACAACATACTCGGTTCACTCGGTTCACAAGGGACGCAACGATGCGGAGAAACACCCTCGCCCTGCTCGCCGCCGGCTCGGGCCTTGTCCTGGCCCTGACGGCATGTGGGGCCAACAGTTCCAACAGTTCCAGTGGCTCCGGCGGTTCGAGCGGAGGGTCCGCGAGCGGCCCGAAGATCGGCGTGATCCTGCCTGAGACAGCGACCTCGGCCCGGTGGGCCGGCTTCGACGCCCCGATGCTGCAGAAGTCGCTGACCGCGGCGGGCCTCGATCCGATCATCGAGAACGCCCAGGGCGACAACCAGAAGTTCTCCCAGTACGCCGACAGCATGCTCAGCCAGGGCGTCAAGGTGCTGATCATCGCCGCGCCCAGCGGGGACGTCGGCGCGACGGTCGAGCAGAAGGCCAAGCAGCAGGGTGTGCCGGTGATCGACTACGACCGGCTCAACGCCGGCGGCAGCGCCGACTACTACGTCAGCTTCGACAACGTCCGGGTCGGCAATCTGCAGGGCACCGCGCTGAAGGACGCGCTGGCCAGCAAGCCGGGCGCCGGGGTCATCGAGATCGAGGGCTCGCCGACCGACAACAACGCCACCCTGTTCCACAATGGACAGGAGCAGGTCGTCAAGCCGCTGTACGACTCGGGCGCGCTCAAGCTGGTGGCCAGCCAGGCGATCGACGGCTGGGACAACCAGAAGGGCGGCACCACCTTCGAGCAGTTGCTCACCGCCAACGGCGGCAAGATCGACGGCGTGCTGGCCGCCAACGACGGCCTCGCCGGCGCGATCATCACCGTGCTGCAGAAGGACGGCCTGGCCGGCAAGGTGGCGGTGACCGGGCAGGACGCCACCGCAGCCGGCCTGCAGGACATCCTTGAGGGCGTCCAGTACTCGACGGTGTTCAAGCCGATCCAGCAGGAGGCCGACGCGGCCGCGAAGCTGGCGGCTGACCTGGTGAAGGGCGACACCTCGGCGGCCGACGCGGCGGCGACCGCGAACACGATCGACCCGAACACCCAGCGGAACGTCAAGTCCATCCTGCTCACGCCGCAGTCGATCACGAAGGACAACGTGAAGATCGTGGTTCAGCAGGGCTACGTGAAGGCCAGCGACATCTGCACCGGACCGACCGTGTCGGTGTGTGCCCAACTCGGTATCTCGTAGCCGGTTCCAGCCAGCCCGCCGTGGTGGGGCGTGGACATCCCGCGCCCTGCCACGGCACCCCAACGGAGTGGACATGAGCGAACCCATCCTCGAGCTGCGCGACATCAACAAGAGCTTCGGGCCGGTGCACGTGCTGCACGACGTGAGCCTGTCGGTGCGGGCCGGCGAGGTGACCGCGTTGGTCGGCGACAACGGGGCGGGCAAGACGACCCTCGTCAAGTGCATCGCCGGCATCTATCCGTTCGACAGCGGCGAAGTGCTGTTCAACGGAACGCCGGTGCACATCCACAACCCCCGGGACGCCGCGACGCTGGGCATCGAGGTCGTGTATCAGGACCTCGCGCTCGCCGACAACCTCGACATCGTGCAGAACATGTTCCTGGGCCGGGAAAACGTCCGCTCGGGCATGTTGGACGAGGCGTCGATGGAACTGGCCGCGCGGCGCACGCTCGCCTCGCTGTCGGTGCGCACGGTGAAATCGGTGCGGACGCCGGTGTCCTCGTTGTCCGGCGGGCAGCGGCAGACGGTGGCCATCGCCAAAGCCGTGCTGTGGAACAGCAAGGTGGTCCTGCTGGACGAGCCGACCGCCGCGCTCGGCGTCGCGCAGACCCGGCAGGTGCTGGACCTCGTTCGACGGCTGGCTGAACAGGGTCTCGGCGTGGTGCTGATCAGCCACAACATGAACGACGTGTTCGAGGTCGCGGACCGGATCGCGACTCTCTATCTCGGTCGGCTGGCGGCCGAGGTGTCGGCCAAGGACGTGACCAGCTCCACGATTGTCGAGTTGATCACCTCCGGCCGGTCCGGTGATCTCGGTTTGGCCCGCCCCGATGTCGCGACGGTGTGAGGAACTCCATGTCCACGATGAAAACGCCGGCGGCCGGAGTGCCGATGTCCGCCGCCATCTCCGATTTCGGCATCGACACCACCTCCAGGTCGACGCTTGAGGCGATCCGCGACTATTTCGGCCGGGTGCGCGGCGGTGAGCTCGGCGCGCTCCCGGCGCTGCTGGGCCTGCTGGTGCTGGTCGTCGTGTTCACCACGCTGTCGGGGTATTTCCTGACCCTCAACAACGTGGCGAATCTGTTCGAGCAGGGCGCCGGCCAGACCATCATCGCGATGGGCATCGTGCCGGTGCTGCTGCTCGGCGAGATCGACCTGTCCGCCGGCACCGCGTCCGGCGTTGCCGCGTCGGTGATGGCGCTGCATTTCGTCGATCACGGAAACCTGTTGGGCGCGTTCGGTCCTACGGTGTTCTACGCGTTCATCGCCGGAGCTGTGATCGCCGCCGTGCTGTCCGCGTTGAACCGGATCTGGATCGGCACGGCGCTGTCCGTGGTGGTCATCGTGATCATGTTCGCCGGGTTCGCGGCCAACCCGTGGATCGAGATGCTGCTGGCGATCTCGGTCGGCACGGTGATCGGCTGCCTCACCGGTTTCATGGTGTCCAAGATCGGCATCCCGGCGTTCGTTGTCACGCTGGCGCTGTTCATCGCCTGGTTCGGCGTGATCGAGCAATTGGTCGGGCAGGGCGGTGAACTGTCCATTCGGGAGAGCCACGTGCTGCAGCAGGTGACCAACGGGAACCTCAACGTGCTGGGAAGCTGGCTGCTGTTCGGGATTTTCGCCGGCGGATACGCCGTCGTCGTGCTGTACCGGCATGTCAGCCGGCTGCGACATGGTTTGGTCGCCCAGCCGACGACGTTGATCGTGGCGAAGGTGCTGGCGGTCCTGGTGCTCGGTGCGGGAGCCACGATCCTCTTCACTCTCAACCGTGCGGCGAACCCGAACGTGACCACGATCGAGGGCGTCCCGTATGTGGTGCCGATCATCCTGGTGCTGCTGGTGGTCGGCACGTTCCTGTTGGACCGCACCAGATACGGCCGGCACGTCTACGCCGTCGGCGGCAACCGGGAGGCGGCCCGCCGGGCCGGCGTCAACGTGGACCGGATCCGGATGAGCGTGTTCGTCATCTGTTCCTCGGTGGCCGCGGTCGGGGCGATCGTCTACACCTCGAAGGTCGGCTCGGTGGACGGCAACGCCGGCAACGGCAACACGCTGCTGTTCGCCGTCGGCGCGGCGGTGATCGGTGGCACCTCGCTGTTCGGCGGCCGGGGCCGCCTGCGCGACGCGGTGATCGGCGGTCTGGTGCTGGCCACCGTGCAGAACGGCCTGGGACTGCTGGGCTATCAGGCGGCCACGGTGAATATCATCACGGGGCTGGTCCTGCTGGTCGCGGCCACGGTGGATGCGTTGTCCCGGCGTCGCGCCACGATTCTGCGCTGAGATGGGTGGCCGGGTGGTCGACGCGGTGTCTGTTGATGCGGTGTGCGTCGGCGCGGTGCCTCGGTGACCAGTTCTCCCGCGATGGGCACCAGGCCCGACGACGTTCGCCGGCACAATCGGGCCGCCCTGCTGCGCCGGCTGCACGTCAACGGACCGAGCACCCGCGCCGAACTGGCCACCGAACTCGGGCTCAACCGCAGCACGATCAAGGCGCTGGTGGACGGGCTGGCCGAGGACGGACTGGTCGAGGAGCGGCTGCCGTCGCGACGCAACGGCGCCGGCCGGCCGTCGCTGCTGGTGTTGCCCCAGGCGCAAGCCGCGGTGGTGCTCGCGGTGGACATTCAGGTGGAGCAGGTGGCGCTGGCGCTGGTCGGCATCGGCGGGGAGATCCTCGGCCGGGCGCGATGGAGCCTGCGGCGGGCGACCAGCGAGCCGCGCGAGGTGTTCACCAAGATCGTCGACTCCACCGCGCCGCTGTTCGAGGACCTGGGCGCTGAGGTGGTGGCCGTCGGCGTGTCGGTGCCGGGGGTGGTTCGGCACGCCGACGGATTCGTGCACGAGGTGCCGAACCTGCGGTGGACCGATGTGCCGCTGGGCGGCTGGCTGACCCATGCGCTGCGGCGGCCCGTGCACATCGGCAATGACGGCGAGCTGGGCGCGCTCGCGGAACACCTGCGCGGGGTGGCCCGGGGCGCGGCCGACATGGTGTACATCAGCGCGGACATCGGCATCGGCGGCGGGGTGATCGTCGGCGGTTCGTCATTGCGGGGGGCCGGCGGCCAGCACATCGGCGAGATCGGGCACATGGTGGTGCGGCCCGACGGGCGGCGGTGCTATTGCGGCAGCCGGGGTTGCTGGGAGACCGAGGTGGGGGAGCGGGCGCTGTGCCGGGCGCTGGGCCTGCCGGAAACCACGCCACGCGGCGCGATCGTGGCCGAACTGCGCACTCTGGCGGCCGGAACCGACGTGCTGGACCGGCTGAGCGAGTTCGCCGAATGGCTGGCGCTGGGGCTGTGCAACGTGACCAACGTGCTGTGCCCGCAACTGCTGGTGCTCGGCGACCTGTTCACCGCCCTGCCGCCGGTGCTGGTCGAGCACGTGCAGCGGCTGGTCCGAGAGCGCAGCCTGGTCAGCCGGGCGCTGGGCGGGGTCGAGGTGGTGACCGCGGCGCTGGGTGCGGACGGCAAGCTGATCGGCGCCGCCGAGCTGGCGTTCGAGCCAGTGCTGGCAGGGTGAGGGCCGAGTGGCGAAGGGCGCGAAACCCGTCGGTTTCGCGCCCTTCGCTGGCTTGGTCGTCCGGCGATGACTACTCGCCCTGGACCTCCGCGGCCAGCTCCTGCAGCCGGTTGGCGTGCTCACGGGCGTGGTGCCCGCAGAACAGCAGCTCGCCTCCGGACGGAAGGATGGCCCGCACCCGCGCGGCAGCACCGCAACGGTCGCAGCGGTCAGCAGCGGTCAACTCGGGGCGGGTGAGTGTCGTTGTCATGGAGTTCTCCCTCCGTCCCGGTACCGGTAGTCCGGTACCTCTTCCAGCTACGACCACGTCGGACGTGCTCGCCGCGTGTTCGTTGCCTCCACTCTTGCAGACGCTTGAGGGACCGCAAGTGTTCCCACGCAGTTGGGATGGCGGTCACGGCAGAAGTACCCGAATGCAGCAGCGGCAACCGTTACGGCCGTTTCGGTGGGTGACGAAGTGAGTGCGCTGAGATCAACATCACGGCACTGAAAGTGATCTCTATCACTGATTTTGGCTCTTGAACGGCGTGCGAGCCTACGCACAGCGTCCACAGGTCACTTTGTCCGCCCTGAGAGAACATGGCCGCTGCGGCGGATCCACAGCAGACCGAGGATCGGCAAGATCACCGGAACGTAGCCGTAACCGTCGCCGTACAGCGACCAGACCGTAGCGTCCGGAAACGCGGCCGGGTCGAGCACGCTGGCGGTGCCGACGGCGAGCACACCGATCAACTCGACCGTGCAGGACACCGTGGCCACCAGGCGCGAGGTGCGGCCGCCGCGGGCGAAACAGACGGTGGCCACGATGTACACCACGCCGGACAGCGCGGACAGCAGATAGGCCAGCGGCGCCCGGTCGAACTGGGTGGCGATCTGCACGCCTGAACGGGCGGTCGCGGCCAGCGCGAACACCGCGTAGACGGCGATCAGCACCCGGCCGGGACCGCCGCGGGTCGCCTCCCGCAGTTGCGCCTCGGACCCGGCGGGCTCGGAGGACCCGGTTGACTCAGGCATTGCCGCTCCAGATCTGGTTCATCCGCACGATCAGGACGGGGATCACGAGGCAGGCCACCAGCAGGACGCCCATGCCCCAACGGCTGCGTTCGGCCACCGACCACCAACCGGCGGCGGGCAGGACAATCAGCGAGCCGACCAGGTAGCCGACGAACACCGGCGCCCGGACCGGGCCGTGCGGTTCGGTCAGCGCGATGACGGCGGCCACCGCGAGCACGAGCAGGCCGATCTCGATCAGCGCCAGGCCGCCGAGCAGATAGATCTTGCCAACCGGCCGGGACAGCAACATGAGCACCAGCGACCACACCGCGCCGACCAGCGAGGCGATGATGAGCGCGGTGGCCAGCGCGCTAGCCAATGGAGCAGTCACCCCGGCAGTATCTGCCCGCCGGCCTCGCCAGTGATCAGCTGGGTGGCCGAGCCCAACTTGTTAACTCCAAGCCCTTGCCGTAACGGACGTCGGTTTTGATGCGACGGATCGTTTGACCTAAGGGTGTGAGACATGGCATATCGGTTCAATCCGCCGCCGAGTTGGCCGAAAGCACCTGAAGGGTGGTCACCGCCCCCTGGGTGGCGCCCACCGGCCGACTGGCCGCAGCCGCCTGAATCCTGGCCGCTGTGGGTGCCGGAGAAGCCTGGACCCGGTTTTCATGACGACGTGGCGGGATCACCACAGAGCGGACAGACCCCGCTACCTCAGTCGCCAGCCCACGACGGGAACGCAGGTTTGTTCGGGGTCCGCAAGAGGCTTCGACAGGTTGAGTTGGAGCTCCACGCGGCCCACGACGAAACTCGTCAAGTCCGGGCAGCGATCCAGGTAGAACAGGACAAATCCGCGTCGTGGAAAACGCAGCTGCACGAGGCCGCGGCCCGGAATGCGGCTCTCGTTGCTCGACTGGACGATCTGGCGGATCGCTACGCAACGTTACGAGGCAAGGACGCCGTGGCCCTTGACCAAGAGATTCGCGAAACCCGTCAGGCGCTTGCTCAGCTGGCCGCTGAGGCGGTGTCTCGGCGCGCGGCGGAAGCGCGCCAGCATGAAGAGGCCACCGGTGTGCTGACCGACCTCAGCCGGCAGATCGAGAACGCGCGAGCTGAATTGGAAATAAGTAGGCAGCAGATCGTTGAGACCAAGGAAACAGCTCTGCTACAGGAGGCCGGGATTTATGAATATCGTCACGTCCTCGCTGATGCGGTCGCCTATAAGGCCGCCTTGGAACGGCTGAAGGACACTGTCAAGACATTCGCCAAGAACAACCTTGCGATCACGGCGACGACGAATTGGACAGTCAACAACTCGGCTGCGGAAGGTCAACGTATGGTGCGTGACTTCTCAAAATTGATGTTGCGGGCGTATAACGCGGAAGCCGACAACTGCGTCAGATCCATGCGACCTTATCGGCTGGAGTCCTCCAAAGATCGCCTCAACAAGATCAGAGAGATCATCTCCCGTCTCGGTAAGACCATGCATATAAACATTTCCACTCGTTACCATGAGCTTCGTCTCAGTGAACTTGAGCTAACTGCGGACTACCTAGCGAAGGTTGAAGAAGAAAAGGATCGTATACGGGTCGAGCGCGAGCGCCAACGTGACGAGCAGCAGGCTCGTCGCGAGTTCGAGCGAGAGAAGGCGAGACTCAGTAAGGAGATGACACACTGGCAGACCGCTATGCAGAAGTGGGCCAGTGCTGGCGACGAAGCCAAGATCGCAGAGGCGCGAGCCAAAGTGGAGGAGATCGCCGAGGGAATTAGGGGGGTTGAGGAGCGGGAAGCTAACATTCGGACCGGCTGGGTTTATGTAATCTCCAACATTGGGTCATTTGGTGATAATGTCGTCAAGATTGGGCTGACCAGGCGTCTGGACCCAATGGAGCGAGTACGAGAGTTGGGCGATGCGTCAGTTCCGTTTAAATTCGACGTCCACGCAGTGATATTTGACGCCGACGCGGTGAGTCTGGAGACGAAGCTACATCAAAGACTTGCTAACCAGCGGGTCAATCGCGTGAATTTCCGACGTGAATTTTTTTACGTGGCACCGGCGGAGGTTCTCGAGATTCTGCACGAAATGGGCCTACAGGACAACCTGGTCGACTACGTGCAGGAGCCGGAGGCGCAGGAGTGGCGTTCCAGCCAGCGACTGGCCAATGTCGTAGCACCGACCGTTTCAACGGGATCCTGATCGAAACTGTTGTGCTAACGCTGGTGGGGGCTGGGCCGACAATGCGGCCCAGCCCCCACCAGCGTGGATAATGCCTCAGTCGAGGTAGTCGCGCAGGACCTGCGAGCGCGACGGGTGGCGCAGCTTCGACATCGTCTTGGACTCGATCTGCCGGATGCGCTCCCGGGTCACCCCGTATACCTGGCCGATCTCGTCCAGGGTGCGCGGCTGGCCATCGGTCAGGCCGAACCGCAGCCGCACCACGCCGGCCTCGCGCTCGGACAGCGTCGCCAGCACGGACTGCAGCTGGTCCTGCAACAGCGTGAACGACACCGCGTCCACGGCCACCACGGCCTCGGAGTCCTCGATGAAGTCACCGAGCTGCGAGTCGCCCTCGTCGCCGATGGTCTGGTCCAGCGAGATGGGCTCCCGGGCGTACTGCTGGATCTCCAGCACCTTCTCCGGGGTGATGTCCATTTCCTTGGCCAGCTCCTCGGGCGTGGGCTCGCGGCCCAGGTCCTGGAGCAACTCGCGCTGGATGCGGCCCAGCTTGTTGATGACCTCGACCATGTGCACCGGAATGCGGATGGTGCGCGCCTGGTCCGCCATGGCCCGGGTGATGGCCTGCCGGATCCACCAGGTGGCGTACGTGGAGAACTTGTAGCCCTTGGTGTAGTCGAACTTCTCCACCGCGCGGATCAGGCCCAGGTTGCCCTCCTGGATCAGATCCAGGAACGCCATGCCGCGACCGGTGTAGCGCTTGGCCAGCGAGACGACCAGTCGGAGATTTGCCTCCAACAGGTGGTTCTTGGCGCGCTCGCCGTCCCGGATGATCCAGCGCAGATCCCGCCGCATCTGGGTGGAGAGCTTCTCGCTCTCGTCCTCGGCCTTGCGCGACCGCTCGGCGGCGTAGAGCCCGGCCTCGATCCGCTTGGCGAGCTCGACCTCCTCCTCCGCGTTGAGCAGCGCGACCTTGCCGATCTGCTTGAGGTAGGCGCGAACCGAGTCCGCCGACGCGGTCAGCTCGGCGTCCTTGCGCGCCTGGCGGAGCGCCTCGGACTCCTCCTCGTCCCAGACGAAGTCGCCGTCCTTGGCGTCCTTGGCCGCTTCGTCGGTCACTTCCTCGACAACATCCTCGCCGAGGTCGACCTCCACGTCCTCCAGGTCCTCCGGCGCGACGTCACCCTCGAGCTCGCCTTCCGGCTCCTCGCCCTCGGCGCCCGGCGTGCCGGCGGCCTTCGGGCCAGCCTTGGCCCCGGCCGCCCCTGTCTTGCCGGCGGTCTTGGCCGTCTTGGCCCCGGTCTTCGCTGGCGCGGCCTTGGCGGTCGACGCGGCTCGCTTGGCGCCACGGGCGGCGGGCTTCTTCGCCGTGGTCGTCTTCTTCGCGGGTGTCTTGGTCGCCGAAGCTGAATTGGTCGCCGAGGCGGCCGATGTCGCGGTGTCGACTTCCTCGACATCCGCCACCGCCGACACGGCTTGCGCCGGCGCGGTGCTGGTCGTCGTCTTGGCGGCGCTCGCTGAACTGCTGGAGCGTCGGGTTGCGGTCTCTGCGGCTGCCACGTACGCCCTTTCGGAACTATCGATCAACGGCTGTCGAGGCGAGCGGACCTCGGTCGCCAATAAAGTTCGGGGAACCCCGTCGCTTCCCGACGACGGGCACGCGTTCCATTGTAACTACGTCGGGACGGGGGAGTGCTCGCCCAGCGGGATCAGTGCCGATTCAGTGTCGGATCGATGCCAGATCAGAGCCGATCAGAGCCGCTCAGTGCCGGATACCGTGCTTCGCGGCCGCCGCCGCGCCGACGATGCCGGCGTCGTTCTGCAGCGTCGCCGCCACCACCTTCGTGCGAACGTCCAGCAGCGGCAGCCACTTGTCGGCCTTCCGGCTGATGCCGCCGCCCACGATGATGAGGTCGGGCCAGATCAGGTTCTCCAGCGTGCGGAGGTAGCGGGACACCCGGTGCGTCCAGTCGTGCCAGGACAGGTCCTTGTCCTCCTTGACCGATGCCGCGGCGCGCTTCTCGCCGTCGTGCCCATCGACCTCGATGTGGCCGAGTTCGGTGTTGGGCACCAGCTGGCCGTCGAGGAACAGCGCGCTGCCGATGCCGGTGCCGAAGGTGAGCAGCACGACGACACCCTTCCGGTCGACGTCCTGCCCGAACCTCATTTCGGCCATGCCGGCCGCGTCGGCGTCGTTGAGCACCGTCACCTGATCGCGGGTCATCCCGAGCCGACTGGCGAACAGCGCGGCCGCGTCGGTGTTGGTCCAGTTGGCGTCGATGTTCGCGGCGGTGAGCGCGGTGCCCCGCTTGATGACACAGGGCAGGGTGACGCCCAGCGGCTCGGTCCAGCCGAACTTCTGCACGATCTCGGCGACCACATCGGCCACCGCGTCCGGCGTGGAGGGCTGCGGCGTGGCGATCTTCAGCCGTTCACCGTCGAGTGATCCGGCATCGAGGTCCACCCAACAGCCCTTGATGCCCGATCCGCCGATATCGATCCCGAAACCACGGGTGGTGCCCATCCCCGGACCTTCCTACTCGATTCAGCCCCCGTGGCGGCAAACCCTAGCGTGTGACCGGCGGCGGCAGCGAAGATCCACCATCTTCCCCCGTTGGAGTGGCGAGACACCAGTGCGGTCGCCGGGGATCGCGCGGATGTCTTTCGGTGGACTCGGTGACGGTCGTCAGCAGGTGGTGGCGTGCGCGGCCGACAGCAGCGACGGGGCCAGCTGCGGCGCCAGAGTGCCCTGGGCCTGCTGGCCGCCGGTGGGCGCCGGATGAGCGGCTGCCCAGGCCGCGAGCTGCTTCAACGCGCTCAGCGCCTGGGCGTTGGGCGAGACCTGGCTGAAGTTCTGCCCGATGGCCAGGTCCACGGTCGCGTCCTGGCGGCTGTCCCGGACCAGCTGAGTGCACGGCAGCACCAGGCTTAGGGTGCGGGCCGAGCCGACTCCGTTGGCGCCGAACCGGATCTGGCCCTGGCACTTCATGTCCCCGCCGGGGTAAAGCGGGTCGTCCGACGGGTTGCCGGCCTGCTGGAAACCGAGGTCTATGAGGGCCAGGGCGGCCTGCTGAGCGGCGCCGCGCTGCTGGCTGGCGTTGAGCACCTGGACTTTGACCGCGCCGGCCGGCTGCGGCGCGACCTTGTCCAACGCGTTGTGCGGCAGCGCGGTGCCGGCCTGCGCGCTGTTGGCCGGTGTCGGGCACGCCGTCTCGGCGTTGACGTTGCCGGCCTTGTCGATGACCTGCACCCAGACAATGATCGCCGCCACCACCAGCAGACACACGACCACGATGGCCGGTATGGGCTTACGCCTGCGGTATCGCGCCGTGCCGCGAACCCTGGTCAACCCTCCGGCAGCCACGCCTCGTCCCTCCCTGGCCTTCGATCCTCGCGGGCGTTCGTGTCCTCGTTATGGTTGTCGGCGCTGTTCAGCCTAGGCGTTTCAGCGCAATCGGGTGTACTTGGATCACCCGTCGTGACGGTGTTGTGAAGATCTCGTGCCGTTGATCGACAGCGACGATTCGTGACCTTTCGTGACATGATCGTCGCGCTTGGTCATGTTCCCTGTTATGGCACCACGTGATGCAGGACGTCGGCAACTTCAACGGGGTTGCTTGCGTTCGGTGAATGTGCCGCACATCATCGACAACGACGCAGGTCACCACCCGGTTGGGTGACCCGGAGGTAATGCGATGTGTGTTTGCCGGCCCAGTGGGCTACCCTCTGCGCGCTCGACACGTCTCCCAGGCGCCGGGAGCGCCTGCCAATCCCACCCGGTGAGGATCGCGACAGCAGCGAGACCGCCGTCACTTTTGAGGGCGGGCACAAAACGCTGTCCTGAGACGTTGAGCAGCGCACGAACAAAGTCTCCGTAGACCGCAGGGGTGAGAAGAATGGCGACCGACTACGACGCTCCGCGCCGCAGCGAGGCTGAGGAACTCGCTGAGGATTCGCTGGAGGAGTTGAAGGCTCGGCGTAACGAGACCCAGTCGGGTGTCGTCGATGTGGACACGGACGCGCCGGACGAGAACTTCGAGCTGCCCGGCGCGGACCTGTCCGGCATGTCCGGCGAGGAACTGACCGTCAAGGTGCTGCCCAAGCAGGCTGACGAGTTCACCTGTGCCAAGTGCTTCCTGGTGCACCACCGCAGCAGGCTCGCCGAGCAGCACAACGGGCAGTTCATCTGTCGCGACTGTGCCTGACGACAGCCTGACGACAGCCTGACGACAGCCTGATGACCGCCGAGAAGAGCTGGGACGGCGACTGACGTTGTGCGGACGTCAGTCGCCCCTCAGTATCTTGCGGGACACCCGCACCCGATCGACGGTGGCATGCGCAAGAAGCCTCGGATGCCCCAGTCTCAGTCGCTTTTCAGCGCGTCGGCCAACCGTTCCGGTGCGCGCGAGCTGATCAGCCAGTACGGCGTGGGGTCCGCCGGATCGGTGAGCTGGATCCACACCATGGGTCCGATCCAGCTTCGGGTCAGCGCGTACGCGGCCGGGTCGAATCCGGGGCCGAGTGCCTTGCGCTTCATCGTCGCCGGCACCAGCCGGATCTCGCCGATGTGCGTCAGCGGCAGATGCGCCTCGCCGGCCCACAGCTCCCCGTCGCGGACCTCGATCTTGGCATGCCCGAAACGCCAGAGCAGCAGCGCGGTCAGCGGGATCACGATCAGGTACGGCAGCCAGGCCCGGACGCCCGGATAGCCCATGTGCACCTCGGCGGCCAGGATGCCCGCTGCCACCAGCGGCATGATCCAGTGCCACCAGGGCAGGTACAGCCGCTCGCGGTACACCGGCCGGTTCGCCGGCCCTGCCGACTCGGGCTCGCTGGTCCACTCCGTTCGGCTGACGGAACCGTCGCCCGCCGCGCTCTCGGTCACCGGCTCACCTCGCCCGCTTCACATCGGTGTCTGACAGGGCCTGCCACGGTCACAGAGTAGTCTCGCCCCTCGTGCCAAGCGTCGAGGTGCTGCTGTCCCGGGTCGACCCCGGTGTTCCCGTGCCGTCCTATGCTCATCCTGGTGATGCGGGTGTGGACCTGGTGACCACCACAGACGTGGTGATCGAGCCGGCTGAGCGAGCCGTGGTAGGCACGGGCATCGCGATCGCGCTGCCGGTGGGCTACGCCGGATTCGTGCACCCGCGCTCGGGGCTGGCCGCCCGGGTCGGCCTGTCGGTGGTGAACACCCCGGGCACCATCGATGCCGGCTACCGCGGCGAGATCAAGGTCTGCCTGGTCAACCACGACCCGCGGCAGCCGATCAGGTTGCGCCGCGGCGACCGGATCGCGCAGCTGCTCGTGCAGCGGGTGGAGCACGCGGCGTTTCGCGAGGTCGACTCGGTGGCGCTGCTGCCGGCCTCGCCGCGCGGCGCGGACGGCTACGGGTCAACCGGCGGGCACGCCACGCTCGGCGCGCCGATTGACGCGCCAAGCGTAGGCCTGGGTACGGAGGACTAGTGGGCATGTTCGGGCGTCGGCGGCACGGGCGGCATTTCGCCGAGGACCGGGCGGACGCGGACTACGACCATCACGACGGCCACGACGGCTCCGCGTACAACGATCATGACGCCGCCGATGACGGACCCGAGTACGCGGCTGAGCCCGGCGGTGACCTGGATGACCAGGACGCGCTGTCGGTCGAGTACACCGATGGGCCATTCGACGAGCACGAGGCGCCCGACGACGAGCTGCCTCGGCTGGACCTCGGCTCGGTCAAGCTGCCGATGCCGCCGGAGGCCCAGGTCCAGGTGGAGATGGACCCGGCCGGCCCGCTGAAGGCCGTGCACCTCGTCACCGCCAACGCCCGGCTGACCGTCAGCGCCTACGCGGCGCCGCGCAGCGCGCAGCTGTGGCCGGAGATCCACCGCGAGCTCGCCGACCAGCTCAGCCGGGACGGCGCCCGGGTGCGCAAGGAGATCGGCGACTGGGGCGTGGAGATCGTCGCCTTCGTCAACGACGTGCTGCTGCGGTTCATCGGCGTGGACGGGCCGCGCTGGATGCTGCGTGCCGTCGCGGCCGGCCCCAAGGAGCAGTCCGCCGCCGCGGCCGCCGAGTTGCGCGACGTCATCCGGGACACCGTGGTGGTGCGCGGGGAGCAGCCGATGCCGGTGCGCACCCCGTTGGAGGTCACGCTGCCGCCGGAGATCGCCGCGCACATCGAGCAGTTGCAGGCCGGGCAGGCCCCAGCCGGCCAGTAACCAGGTTCACCGCTTCGCCGCCCGCCGCCAGGCGTCGGCCGCGGCCCGCCCCAGCGACTCCCGGTCCGCGCCGAGCGCGGCGAGGGTGCTGACGCCCAACTCCGCCACCGGCAGCGCCCGCGCCCACTCTCGCGCGATCGCCATCGGGTGCACCGGATCGTCGGCGCAGGCCGCGATCCCCACCGGGACGGTGATCCGGCGCAGCTCGGCCAGCGTCGGGGCGGACCGGCCGGCAGCCGCCCGCAGCGAGTCCGCCAGGCCGGTGCCGTACCGCCGCCACGCCCGGTCCAGTTCGGCGGCCAGCCACGGTGGCGCGTCCGCTGCGGTGTCGGCCAGGGTGCGGTCAAGTCCGTTGGCATCAACCGCCGCCGCGCTGGCCAGCGCGGCCCGAGCGGCTGGCGCCGAATCCGGGGCGCCGTGCCAGGCCGGCAGGGCCAGCAGCAGACCGGCGCACCGGTCGGGGTTGCGCACCGCCCACTCCGCGGCCAACTGCGCGCCGAACGAGATGCCGCCGACGAGCACCGGCCCGGTCGTCGCGGCCTCGTCCATGGCGCTCAGATACTGGTCCGCGAGTCGCCTTCCGGGCACCGGAACCGGTGTCGTCAGCCGCAGTCCGACCTCGGCCAACGGCCCGGCGAACACCGCCGTCACGAACACCTCGTCGGATCCGGCGCCGGGCAACAGCACGGCCGTTTCGACCGGTGGGCGCGGAGAGTCGTAGGTCACTGCACGATCCTCCGCGAAGGGGTTGGCAGGTGTTTCAGCGCGGTTACCCTGACGGTGTACGGGTCGAAGTCGGGGCGGCCCCAACGCAACGGAGCGCAGCACGATGAGCACGACGACGAGTGGCTATTGGCGTCGGTTGATGACCAAGCTGTCGGGTGACGCCGACGAACTGGAGACCGACGATCTGTCCCGTGGCGCCGAGCCGGTGGCGGCGACGCCGGCCCGGGACTGCCAGTGCGGCGTCGAGGCCACCGTGCGTGGCCGGGTGCGCAGCGTCGAAGTGTGTCCGCACGACGAGGCGGCCACTGTGCAGGCGGAGTTGTACGACGGCACGGAGAGCGTCACCCTGGTGTGGCTCGGCCGGCGGCGGATCGCCGGGATCGAGCCCGGCCGGACGATCACGGCCACCGGTCGGATGGCCGTCCGGGAGGGCCGTAAGGTGATGTACAACCCCTACTACGAATTGCAATCGAGTACATGAGCCAATCCGGGCAGCCATCCGCCGACGCGGCGGAGCGAGTCGACAGCCAGGCCGCCGCCACCGACACCACCAACACCGCTGACGGCGAGGAACCCCAGCAGACGCTGCTGGAGCAGATGGGCGGGCTCAGCGGGCTGATCTACTCGTCGGTCCCGGTGCTCGTGTTCGTCGGCGTGTACCTGCCGGTGCACAGCCTCGCCGCCGGCATCTGGGCCGCGGTCGGCAGCGCGGTGGCGATCCTGGCGTGGCGGCTGATCCGCCGCGATCCGATTCAGCCGGCCATCTCCGGCCTGTTCGGCGTCGCCATCGCCGCCTTCATCGCCTACCGCACCGGATCGGCGCGCGGTTACTTCCTGTTCGGCATCTGGACCAGCCTCATCTACGGCGGCGCGTTCCTGCTGTCGGTGCTGGTGCGCTGGCCGCTGGCCGGTGTGGCGTGGTCGGCGCTGAACAGCACCGGCATGGCGTGGCGGTCGGACCGGCGGTCGCGGCGGTACTACGACCTGGCGACCATCGTCTGGGCGGTCATGTTCGGCGCGCGGTTCGTCGTGCAGCACTGGCTGTACGACCAGAACCAGGTCGGCTGGCTGGCGTTCGCCCGGATCGCGATGGGCTGGCCGCTGACGGCGGTGGCCGCGCTGGTCACCGTGTGGGCGGTGCACCGGGCCGACGTCCGGCAGAAAGCCCTGCGCAGTGCGGAAGAAGCGACCGACGCTCCGGTCACCGAGACCGCCGAGCCGTCAGCCGGCTGACCGGCGCCCTGCCCGTCAGCGCCCGTCAGCGCCGCGCGGCGTCAACTGCCCCGTCAGCCCCGCCCGTCGGAGCGCAATGCGGCCCGGATCGCCGGCTCGACCTCGGGACTGGCCACGAACAGCAGCTCGTCGCCGGCCTCGATGGTGTCGCTGTCGGTCGGCACGATCACCTGGCCGCCGCGCAGGATCGCCACCAGCGCCGCGTCCGTGGGCAAGTCGATCGACCGGGGCGACTCGCCGGCCAGCGGCGTGTCCTCCGGAAGAGTGATCTCCACCAGGTTCGCCTGGCCCTGGCGCAAGGTCATCAGCTGCACCAGCCCGCCGACGCTGACCGCCTCCTCGACCATCGCGGCCAGGATGCGCGGTGTGGACACCGACACGTCCACGCCCCACGAGTCGGTGAACAGCCATTCGTTGCGGGGGTTGTTCACCCTGGCGACCACCCGCTTGACCGCGAACTCCGTCTTGGCGAGCAGGGACACGACCAGGTTCGACTTGTCGTCGCCGGTCGCCGCGATCACCACGTCGCAGGTCTCCAGCCCGGCATCCTCCAATGAGGACAGTTCGCAGGCGTCGGCGAGCACCCACTCCGCCTGTTCCACCGAGGACGGCTCGAACTGGCTGGCGTCCCGCTCGATCAGCATGACCTCGTGCCCGCCGCCGACCAGCTCCGCGGCGATGGATCGGCCTACCGCGCCGGCCCCGGCGATCGCGACGCGCATCAGTGCAGGTCCTCCTGTGGCGGCTGCGCGGCGGCAGCGGTGACGTCGGTGACCGTGCCGGAGACCGCCGCGACGTATACGACATCGTCGGCCTGCAGCACGGTCTTCGCGTTGGGTAGCAGGCCGGTGCCGAACCGCATCAGGAACGCCACTCGGCAGCCGGTGGACTCCTGGATCTCCCGGATCGAGTGACCGACCCAGTTCTCGTGCAGCGGCAGTTGCAGGATCGCCACCGAGCCGGTCGGTTCGCGCCACGCCGAGGCCACCCCATCGGGTAGCAGGGTGCGCAGGAACCGGTCCGTGGTCCACGGCACCGTCGCGACCGTCGGGATGCCCAGCCGCTCGTACACGGCGGCCCGGCGGGCGTCGTAGATCCGGGCCACCACGTGGCTGATCCCGAACGTCTCGCGGGCGACTCGGGCGGAGATGATGTTGGAGTTGTCGCCGCTGGACACCGCCGCGAACGCGCCGGC
This sequence comes from Pseudonocardiaceae bacterium, assembly GCA_035552275.1. Taxonomy (GTDB): domain Bacteria; phylum Actinomycetota; class Actinomycetes; order Mycobacteriales; family Pseudonocardiaceae; genus DASVLX01. The sequence goes on from DASZLR010000169.1 coordinate 21,220, forward strand.
CCGCTCGATTCCCGCCTTCACCAACACATCGCGGTCGAACCCCACCCCGAGCACCTGCTCGCCGTGGAATTCCGCGCCGAGCCGGCGAAACGCCTGCTCTTCCTTGTCGATCACGGCGACATCGTGGCCCAGGCGCTCCAATGCCAACGCCAACGATGACCCGACCCGGCCGCAGCCCATGATGACCACGTGCAACGAAGTGCCTCCTCCTGCGCGGTGCGCGCAGACCGTACCCAACGCCTGCGGGGCGGGCGCAAGCTCCTGGTTTCTGTGCTGGTTCAGCGGGCCGAACCGATCGTTGATTCGCTTGCCTGTGAAGGTACCTCCGTCTGGGTTACCCGGCGGGCGAACGCCGGCCTTAACCTGTTTTCCTATGGTCTCCACCAAGGAATCGCCGATGAGTGATCCGCCGCAGGTCGGCGCGCTGGACTGGACCGGACGCCGGTGCGAGCTGGTGGTCGGGCCGGTGGCGCACGGCGGCCACTGTGTCGGCCGGGTCGAGGGCCGGGTGGTGTTCGTCCGGCACGCGCTCCCGGGGGAGCGGGTGGTGGTGGAGATCACCGAGGACCGCGGCGGCTCGTTCTGCCGCGGGGACGCGGTGACGGTGCTGGCGGCATCACCGGATCGGGTGACTCCGCCATGCTCGCTGGCCCGGCCGGGTGGCTGCGGCGGCTGCGACTGGCAGCACGCCTCCCCAGCCGCTGCGCGGGAACTGAAAGCCGCTGTCGTCACCGAGCAGTTGCGCCGACTGGCCGGCCTGCACTGGACGGTCACGGTGGAGGAACTGCCCGGCGGGCCGCTGCACTGGCGGACCCGGCTGCGACTGGCGGTGGACCAGCGGGGCCGGGCCGGACTACGCGGCCACCGCGGCCATCAGATCGTCCGGCTGGACGCGGAGCAGGGCTGCGCGATCGCGGTGCCCGGCCTGCTGGACGGTGTGCTCGGCCAGTCCTGGCCGGCGGGTGTCGGCGTCGAGGTGATCCAGGACGACCGGGGAGCGCAGCATGTGGCGACCCGGGAGTCGTTGCCCCGGTCACGCGGATTCCGCACCAGCTGGCGGATCGGCGGCCAGGCCGAGCAGCAGGCCGCCGGGCGGGCCTGGGCGGTGCGCGCGGACGGCTTCTGGCAGGTGCATCCGGCGGCCGCGTCGACGCTGGCGGCCGTGGTGGGCGCCTGGGCGGACGCGCCGGCCGGCGGCGTCGCCTGGGACCTGTACGGCGGGGTCGGCCTGTTCGCGGCGGTGCTGGCCGAGCAGGTCGGCGAGCGGGGCAGCGTGCTGCTGGTCGAGGCGTCCCGGTCGGCGATCGCGGACGCCCGGACGAACCTGGCCGATCTGCCGCAGGTCCGGCCGATCGCCTGCGCCGTCGAGCGGCTTCGGGCCGACCCGGACGATTCACCCGATGTGGTGGTGCTGGATCCGCCCCGCAAGGGCGCCGGACGCCAGGTGGTGGCGGCGATCGCCGACCGCCGGCCGGACCGGGTGGTCTACGTCGCGTGCGACCCCGCGGCGCTGGCCAGGGACGTGGCGATCTTCGCGGAGCAGGGCTATCGGCTGACCCGGCTGCGCGCGTTCGACGCCTTCCCGATGACCCACCATGTGGAATGCGTCGCACTGTTGGAGCCATGACCATCGGTGGCTCGGCTGGGTATGGTCGGTGCAACGCGGTGATCGGGTCAGCGCGCACGCCGTCGATGACTGGGCGCTTGAGACGGATGGGAGCAACAGTGACATTGCTGGAACGGGTCCAGGGCCCCGCCGACCTCAAGACCATGACGCCCGACGAGCTGGACCTGCTGGCCGTGGAGATCCGTGACTTCCTGGTGGCGAAGGTCGCCCAGACGGGTGGTCATCTGGGGCCGAACCTCGGTGTTGTCGAGCTCACCCTGGCCCTGCACCGGGTGTTCGACTCGCCGTGGGACGCGATGGTGTGGGACGTCGGCCACCAGGCGTACGTGCACAAGATCGTCACCGGCCGGCAGGACGGCTTCGACCGGCTGCGTCAGCGGGACGGTCTGTCGGGCTACCCGAACCGGGCCGAGAGCGAGCACGACCTGGTCGAGAACAGCCACGCCTCCGCCGGCCTGTCCTACGCCGACGGGCTGGCCAAGGCGTTCGCGCTGGCCGGGCAGCAGCGGCACGTGGTCGTGGTGGTCGGCGACGGGGCGCTGACCGGCGGAATGTGCTGGGAGGCGCTGAACAACATCGCCGGCGACCCCGACCGGCGGGTGGTGATCGTGGTCAACGACAACGGTCGGTCCTACTCACCGACCATCGGTGGCCTCGCCGACCATCTGGCCACGCTGCGCCTGCAACCGGGCTACGAGCGCGCGCTGGAGGGCGGTAAGCGGGCGCTGCTGGGCACCCCGGTCGTCGGCCGGCCGATCTACACCGCGCTGCACGCGGCCAAGCGCGGCATCAAGGACGCGTTGTCCCCGCAGCCGATGTTCGAGGACCTCGGCATGAAGTACCTCGGGCCGGTGGACGGGCACGACATGGCCGCGCTGGAAGGCGCGTTGCACCGGGCGAAGGCGTTCGGCGGGCCGGTCATCGTGCACACCGTCACCCGGAAGGGGAACGGCTACGCGCCGGCCGAGAACCACGAGGCCGACCAGATGCACCAGACCGACCCGATGGACCCGGCGACCGGCGCGCCGACCAAGGCCAAGAAGCGCGGCTGGACGTCGGTGTTCGCCGAGGAACTGGTCGACATCGGGGCGCAGCGGCCGGATGTGGTGGCGATCACTGCGGCGATGCTCGGCTCGACTGGCCTGGACAAGTTCGCGGCCGCGTACCCGAACCGGTGGTTCGACGTCGGCATCGCCGAGCAGCACGCGCTGACCTCGGCCGCCGGCATGGCGATGGGCGGCCTGCACCCGGTGGTCGCGGTCTACTCGACGTTCCTCAACCGGGCGTTCGACCAGTTGCTGATGGACGTCGCACTGCACCGGCAGCCGGTCACTGTGGTGCTCGACCGGGCCGGCATCACCGGACCGGACGGCCCCAGCCACCACGGCATGTGGGACCTGTCGCTGCTGGGACTGGTGCCCGGCATCCGGGTCGCGGCGCCCAGGGACGCGGCCAGCCTGCGCGAGGAGTTGCGGGACGCGGTCGGCATCGACGACGGGCCGTCGGTGCTGCGGTTCCCGCGCGGCGCGGTGATCGAGTCAGTGCCGGCGCGGCAGCGGCTGGGCAGCGGGCTGGACGCCGTCGACGTGCTGCGCCGGCCGGCGGCGGGGGAGAGCCTCGACCTGCTGCTGGTCGCCGTCGGCTCGTTCGGCGAACTGGGCCTGGCCGCCGCCGAGCGGCTGGCCGACCAGGGCATCGGGGTGACCGTGGTGGACCCGCGGTGGGTCGTGCCGGTGTCGCCGGAGGTCGTCACTCTGGCGGGTGAACACCGGTTGGTGGCCACCGTCGAGGACAGCGGCCGGCACGGCGGATTCGGCTGGACGCTGTCGGCGGCGCTGCGGGACGGAGACGTCGACGTGCCGCTGCTGGATCTCGCGGTGCCGCAGCGGTTCATCGAACCCGGCACCCGCGACGAGGTGCTCGGTTCGGTCGGACTGACCGCGCAGGACGTGGCCCGGCGGATCACCGAGTGGGCCGCCGACCGGCTGGGCGAAAGCCGGCCCGAACGCCGGACCAACCACAAGCCGGCGGCGCCGGTTGACGCGCCGATCGACGGACATGCCAACGGGCACGTCGATGCCGGCATCGAGGACGCCGCCGAGCACCGCGACGCCAGCTGATCCGGCGGCTCTCCGTGGACGACTCGGCGGCGGTTACTGAGACGGGGCGTGCGAGGCTTTTTGCGCATGTTCCGGTCGATCGGGTGCGGGCGTTCCGCAAAATTCTGAGAGGCCGCTGAGAGCGCGCTGAGATGTCCCTGGGGGACAGCCAGATCGGCCCTGCCACCGTCCACCCGCGACGTCGCGCTGTGGCACGGTAGAGGAGTGCGCGTACTGATTGTCGAGGATGAGCGGCCGCTGGCCGATGCCATCGCCCGTGGGCTGCGGCGGGAGGGCATGGCGGTCGACGTGGCGACCGACGGCGACGGCGGCCACGAGAAGGTCAGCATCACCCGCTACGACGTGGTGGTGCTGGACCGGGATCTCCCCGGCATGTCCGGCGACGAGCTGTGCCGGGAGATCGTCGCCGGCGGCGCGCTGTCGCGGGTGCTGATGCTCACCGCCAGCGGCGGGATCGCCGACCGGGTGCAGGGCCTGTCGCTGGGCGCGGACGATTATCTGACCAAGCCGTTCGCGTTCCCGGAGTTGGTGGCCAGGGTGCGGGCGCTGGCCCGGCGGTCCACCCCGGCGACGCCGCCGATGCTGCGCGCGATGGACGTGGCGCTGGATCCGGCCAAGCGGACCGTGTACCGCGGCGGCGAGCTGGTTGAGTTGACCCGCAAGGAGTTCGGCGTGCTGGAGGTGCTGCTGGCCGCCGGCGGCGCGGTGGTCAGCAGCGAGGAACTGCTGGAGCGGGTCTGGGACGAGAACGCCGATCCGTTCACCACGACCGTCCGGGTCACGGTGATGACCCTGCGCAAGAAGCTCGGCGAACCCGGCATCATCGACACGGTCGTCGGCGCGGGCTATCGCGTGCCCAGCGCCGGAGCGTCGGACCTGGAGGTCGGCTGACCTGCTGAAGCGATCGGAACAGGGGGCGGCGACCCGAGCGCGGGTACCCGGCCTGCGGTTGCGGTTGACCGCGTTGTCCGTCCTGCTGACGGCCGGGGTGAGTGGGCTGCTGCTGTGGCTGGCGTGGCTGTTGGTCGGGGACGTTGTCGCCACCGTGCCGCAACTGCCCAGCGGCAGCACGGTCGTGGTGAACGGCGTCGACGTGGACGCGAGCCAGTTGGCCGGCACGCTGGCGAACCATGCCCGCGAGATGGTGCTCAAGGCCGGGTCGATCGCGTTCGTCTGCGTGGTGCTCGCCGCCGCCGTGCTGGCCTGGACCAGCACCGGGCGATTGCTGCGGCCGCTGCATGAGGTCACCGGAACGGCGCGGCGGCTGTCCGCCGAGTCGCTGGGGGAGCGCATCACGCCGCATGGGGCCCGGGACGAGGTCGCCGAGTTGGCCGCCACGTTCAACGCGATGCTGGACCGCTTGCAGGCCAGTTTCGAGACCCAGCGCCGGTTCGTGGCCAATGCCAGCCACGAGCTGCGCACCCCGTTGTCGGTGATCCGCACCGAACTGGACGTGACGCTGGCCGACCCGGACGCCGACGTGGCCGACCTGCGCCGGATGGCCGAAGTGGTGGGCCGGGCGGCCGGGCGGGCGACGCAGTTGGTGGAGGCGTTGCTGTTGCTGGCCCGCACCGATGGCACCGGCTTGGCGGCCCGGGAGCCCGTCGACCTGTCGGCGGTGGCGGCCGCCGCGTGGCAGGCGGGATGCGGCGAGGCCACCGCGCTGGGGCTGCACGCCACCTTCGACACCGAGCCGGCCACCGCGATCGGCGATCCGGCGCTGCTGGAACGGGTCGCCGGCAACCTGCTGGAAAACGCCGTGCGGCACAACGTGGCCGGCGGGTGGGTACAGGTGCGGACCGGGACCGATCAGCGGTTCGCGGTCCTGCGGGTCAGCTCGTCCGGACAGCCGGTCGACGCGGACCGGGTGGCCGAGTTGTTCGAGCCGTTCCGGCGCGGCGGCATCGCCCGAACCGCTCGGTCCGGCGCCGGTCTGGGCCTGTCGATCGTGCGGGCGGTGGTGGCCGCGCATGGCGGCGAGGTCTACTCGGAGGCCGTTTCCGGCGGCGGCCTGACCGTCACCGTCCGCCTTCCGGCTGTACTGTCGGGGCGCGATGAACGACGAACTTGAGCGCCAGATCCGCGATGAGGCCGAGGCGACACGAGATGCGCCACTTTCTGCGAGCGATGGCGACCGCCTGAACCGTACGCGGTCAGCGGTCTATCCGGTGCGGCTGACACCGGCGGAGGCCGCCGCCGTGCAGGAGGCCGCGAATCGCCTCGATC
>DASZLR010000170.1:0-13678 GCA_035552275.1 Pseudonocardiaceae bacterium
CCGGTGCGGGCGAACCGGATCACCAGCACCACCGCCAGCGCGAGGAAAATGATGTCCAGCCAACTGGTGTAGTTCCACGACACGCCCTCGGCGGGCAGGTGCGCGCCAGTCCGGTCCGGGACCAGTCGCGCGACCCGAAACACCGCCTCCACAACGTATCCGGCCACTACGGCCGCCGCGTACAGCGCGCCGCCCAGGAACAGCGCCATCCGCGTTCCGTAGTACCGGCGGTAGATGTTCAGGATCGGCAGGATGATCAGGTCCGCGAAAATGAACGACACCACCCCGCCGAAGCTGATCCCGCCGCTCCACAGCACCACCGCCAGCGGCACGTTGCCGATCGAGCAGACGAAGCTGAGCACCGCGACCAGCGGCCCGATCAACGGCCCCCACAACGCCGAAGCGACCGGATGCCCGGCGAGAAAGAAGCCCTGCCAGAACGAGTCCGGCACCCAGGCCGCGATGGCGCCCGCGATCAACAGCCCGCCGACCAGATCCCGCCAGATCGCCGCCCATTCCATCACGAAGACGTTCGACACCGAGGTGAACCCGTCGCCGGACACCAGTCGCCGCCCAGGCGATCCCGACCGCCGCACCGACATGTCCATCGCCGCGTGGCCTTCCATCGAACCGGTCAGGCCCCGGTCGGCCTGGCGGGCGGCGGACTCCCGCAACCGGCCGCCCAGCAGCAGCCGGAACAACACCGCCAGCACCACGATCATCACCGGCCCGCCGACGAACTCGGCGACGGTGAACTGCCAGCCCATCAGCAGTGCCAGCAACACACCCAGTTCGATCACCAGGTTGGTCGAGGCGATCTCGAACGCGATGGCGGCGGTGAAGTCGGCGCCCTTGCGGAACAGCGACCGAGCCAGCGCGACCGCCGCGTACGAACAGGACGAGGACGCCGCGCCCAGCCCCGCCGCGACGGCCAGCGTGCGCGGCCGGGCGTCGCCGAGCAGTCGCACCACCGTCTCCCGGCGCACCAGCGCCTGCACGATCGCGGACAGCCCGAATCCGAGCACCAGCGCCCACAGGATGTCCCAGGCCATCGAGCCGGCCAGGGCCAATGCGTGCCCCACAAATGCCATCGGATCCCTCCCTCGCTGCCCACCGGGGGTACTCAATCGTTCATACCCCCGGTGGGTATTTGGGTCAAGCTGGTTCACATGGCGTCGACCGTGAACGCGGCGGTGTGCAGCACGCCGTTCGTCTGGAACTGGATGAACATCCGCCACGTTCCCGACTTGTTCAGATCCGCCTCGAACCGCAGATCCGGCCCGCCGTGATCGCCGTTGGCCACCCCGCTCGGATGCAGGTGCGCGAACGCCAGATCGCCGGTGTGGAAGGCGCTCAGGTGGGCGTAGCTGTCCAGGTAGGGCTGCAGGTCGGTCACCGGCCGCCCGTCCTGGCTGACCCGCACGGTCAACATGCTCTCCTGCCCGACCATCGGCATGCCACTCAGACTGAGCGTGTAGCCGTCGACCAAGACCGGGTTCGCGGCCGGCGGCACCGGAACCGTGCTGGCCGGCCCCGGCACGGTCAACCGCTGGGACAGCACGTACGCCATCGGCTGGCCGGCCGCGTCCGGCGTGGTGAACGTGACGTAGCCGCGGTACGCGCCCGGAGCCGACGGCGGCAGCGTGACGGTCCACGTCCCGTCGGCGGCCATGGTCGGATGCAGGTGTTGGTAGTCGCCGAGATCCGCGCGCACCAGATAGAAGTGCATCAGCACGGTCTGGTCCGGCTGGAACCAGGTGACCGTTCGGCCATCCGGTCCGGTGATGTGGAAGGTGAACGTGTCCGGCTGGTTGGCCGGGACCGTGGTGCTGGCCGGTACGAACGTGTAGCCGGCCGAACTCGCGGCCAGGCCGTCGCCGGTGGGCATCGGATCGGACATACCGGGCATGGCGGAGGAGTCGCTGGACGTGGGATGGGACTGGGCGGAGGCCGATGTGGCACAGCCGGCGACCAGACCGGCCACGAAAGCGGCGAGCAGCAGCAGCGCGGCGGCGCGCGGAACGCGTCGGAGCATGGGAGAACCTCACTTCAGGTGTGCGGAGACGACGGATGACGGGCCGGGACGAACCGGCCGATCAGATCCGTGACACGCACACCTGGCGCAGCAACGAGATTCCGGCACTCGGCGGCGACCGCTCGGTCGAGCCGCCGGGCCGCAACCGCGCGACCATCGCCAGCGCAGCAGCGAGAGCCAGCACCCCGACCAGCGCCGGCTGCAACGGCGACCAACCGCCGGGAGCCAGCGACACACAGGTGTTGGCCATGCCGCCGGGCATCGCCTGAAACTGGGCTGGCCGCGTCTGCCGCACCGTGGCGGGAACGTCGGACGTCGACATCGCGGCGGATATGCCGACAACCGGACTGGTATGGCAGTCGTCCAGCAATCCGGACGCCAGCTCGTGCATGCCGATCAGGCCGACCAGCAGGGCCAGCGCGCACAGCGAGCGCGCCACGGCCGTAGCCGCTCGCCGCCTGCCCAGCATCCGCGCCCCATTCCGGCCGATAGCTATCCAACGGTGAGCATAGTGGCACTGGCCGAGGTCACTTTTTCGCCGGTTTCCGACCCGAAACACCGCCGGTCAGCGCCCACGCCGGCGCACCACTCGCTAGGGTGCGAAGGTGCCGACCGTGCGCGCTGAACGCCTCGTCAACCTGGTGCTGTGTCTGCTGTCCACTCGGTCCTATTTGTCGGCCGAGCGGATTCGGCAGATAGTTCCGGGTTATCGAGACGCGGCCTCGGACGAGGCCTTCTCCCGGATGTTCGAGCGGGACAAGGCCGAGCTGCGGGATCTGGGCGTCCCGCTGGAAACCGGCCGCAACTCGGTGTTCGACGCGACCGAGGGCTACCGCATCGCCCGCCGCGACTACGAACTCGGCGATATCGACCTGGAACCGGACGAGGCCGCCGCCGTGGCCCTGGCCGTCCGGCTGTGGGACTCGCCGGAGCTGACCGGCGCGGCGCACGGCGCGTTGCTCAAACTGCGCGCGGCCGGGGTCGAGGTGGACGACAACGCGCCGTCGATGGTGGAACCACGGGTGCGCACCACCGAGCCGGCGTTCGCGCCGCTGCTCGCGGCGGTGCAGACCGGCCGGCCGGTGCGGTTCTCCTATCGCCGCCCGCCGCCGGCCGAGGAGATGGTGCGGACCGTCGAACCGTGGGGCGTGGTGTCCTGGCGTGGCCGCTGGTACCTGGTCGGCCACGACCGGGACCGGAACGCGCCGCGCTGCTTCCGGCTGACGCGGGTCGTCGGCGCGGTGACCCCGTTCGGCCAGTCCGGCGAGGTTGTCCGGCCGGCCGGGGTGAACCTGATGGACTACGTGCTGGGCACCCCCGAGGAACCGCGCCCGACGACCACCGCTCGGCTGTGGGTCGCCGCCGGCCGAGCCCAGGGCCTGCGTCGGCAGGCGAAGGTGATCCGGCCGCTGATGCTGCCCGGACCGGCCGGCGAGGCGGTGGGTGGCCAGGTGGCCGGCGACGAGCTGGAAATCGAGCTGTACCACCAGGAGTCGGCCGCCGGCTGGATCGCGGGCTACGGGCCGGACGTGGTGGTGTTCGCGCCGGACGTGCTGCGCAAGAGTGTTCGCGAACGGCTGCTCGGCGTGCTGGCCGCCGACCGGTGCGACGAGCGGGAGGACCAGCGATGAGCAGCACGAACACCGCGGAGCGGCTGCCGAGGCTGCTGGCGCTGGTGCCGTATCTGCTGGCCCGGCCGGGGATCTCCATCGACGAGGCCGCCGCCGACTTCGCCGTCACCTCCCAGCAGCTGCGCAAGGATCTTGAGCTGCTGTGGATGTGCGGGCTGCCCGGCTACGGGCCGGGTGACCTGATCGACCTGTCCTTCGAGGGCGAGACGGTCACCGTCACCTACGACGCGGGGATGAGTCGCCCGCTGCGGCTGACCGCTGCCGAGGCGACCGCGCTGCTGGTGGCGCTGCGGGCGCTCGCCGATACCCCGGGTGTGGTGGACTCGGACGCGGTGAGCCGGGCGGTGGCCAAGATCGAGTCCGCCGTCGGCCAGGCGCAGCCGTCCGGGGTCGTGGTCGGGCTGGCGTTGCGCGAGACCGAGGCCACCGTGCGCACCCGAACCACCGTGCAGGACGGGCTCAGTCGCGGCCGGGCGCTGCGCATCCGGTACTACACCGCGTCCCGCGACGAGGTCAGCGACCGAACCGTGGACCCGATGCGGCTGCTGCTCGTCGACGGCCGCGGCTACCTGGAAGCGTGGTGCCGCAAGGCGGACGGGGTGCGGCTGTTCCGGTTGGACCGGATCGACGCGGTCACCGTGCTGGACGAGCCCGCCGCGCCACCGCCCTACGCCCGGCAGCAGGACATCTCGGCCGGCCTGTTCCGGCCCGCGCCCGACCAGGAGGAGGCGTGGCTGCTGCTCAAGCCGGACGCCCGCTGGGTCGGCGAGTACTACCCGGTGGAGGAGTTGGTCGAGCTCGATGGCGGCCGGGCCCGGGTGCGGATGCGCTACTCGGACACCTCCTGGCTGGTCCGGCTGGTGCTGGCGCAGTCCGGGGACGTGCGGGTCGAGTCGCCGGCCGAGGTGCGCGACGAGGTGGCCGCTCGGGCGCGGCAGGCGTTGGACTGGTCGGAAGCGCTTCCCACCGGCTGAACGGCTACGGTGATCGAGTGTCCGTGCCCTATCTGCTGGCCATACTGATCCCGGTCGCCGCGGTGCTGATTCTGGTGCTCGCGGCGGTCCGGCTGTGGCGGGCCGCCGTCCGGCTGTTCCGGGTGCGCGGCTGGCTGGTCGACTACGCGAACGACCGGGCCGGGATGCTGCGCGCCAGGACTGCGGCGGTGCGGGTAGCCGTGCGGGAAGTCCGTGCCGGCGGCCTGGTCCGGTTAGTTCGGGCAGGTCGCCCGCGTACCATGTGACAGTAAGGCAAGGACGGAGGACCACCGTGTTCACAAACGGGTTCGGCTGGCCGCACGTGCTGATCATTGCGGCGCTGCTGGTCATCCTGTTCGGCGCCCGGCGGCTGCCGGATGCGGCTCGGGGTGTCGGGCGGTCCATGCGGATCTTCCGCAGCGAGATGCGGGGTCTGCACGAGGACGACGACTCATCGGCGTCCCAGGGCCAGCCGACGAACACCCAGGGTCAGGCCGGTCCGGCGCAGATCGCCCCCCAGCCGCCGGCAGCGCCGCCCCAGCAGCACACCCCGTCGGACGCCCAGGCGCAGCGCGACCAGCAGACCTGATCCGCCGTGGACGAAGGCCTGTTCCGCCCCCGGGGCGGGCATCGCGAGGCGCGGCAGCGGCGTAGCCGTCGGCACAATCCCGACGGCACGATGACCGTTGTCGAGCATCTGTACGAGTTGCGCTATCGGCTTGGCCTGGCGCTGCTGGTCGTGCTGGCCGGCTCGGTCATCGGATTCATCTGGTTCGCGGTCAAGATCGGACCGATCCCGACCCTCGGCGACCTGATGAACCGGCCGTACTGTGCGCTGCCGGCGTCCGAGCGGGCCGCGTTCACCGGCCACACCTGCGCGCTGTTGCAGACCCAGCCGTTCGAGGCGATCATGATCCGGCTGAAGATCGGCATCGCGGCCGGCATCGTGCTGACCAGTCCGCTGTGGCTGTACCAGATCTGGTCGTTCATCACGCCCGGCCTGTACGCCAAGGAGCGGAAGTTCGCGCTGATCTTCGTGACGTGCGCGGCGGCGCTGTTCGCCGGCGGCGCGGTGATGGCGTACGTGGTGCTGCCCGAGGCGCTCCGGGTGCTGTCCAATGTGGGCGGTGGAAACTTCGTCACCGCGTTGGCGGCCAACGAATACGTGTCGTTCATGCTCAACCTGCTGCTGATCTTCGGGGTGAGCTTCGAACTGCCGTTGCTGGTGGTGATGCTCAACCGGGTCGGCGTGCTCAAGTACGAGAAGCTGCGGAAGTGGCGGCGCGGCATCATCTTCGGGCTGTTCGTGTTCGCCGCGTTCGCGACTCCAGGCCAGGACCCGATCTCGATGACCGCGCTGGCCGGCGGCCTGACCGTCCTGTTCGAGATCGCCGTGCAGATCGCCCGGCTACACGACCGGCGGCTGGCGCAGCGGCGCGTCGCCGAGGGCTGGGACGGGCTGTCCGACGACGAGGCCTCGGCGACGCCGACCACCGGCGACACACCGGCCGACCCGGTGGATCCAGTCGACTCCGCCAGCTACGACGACGCGACATAATGACCACGTGACAGCGCTATGACGGTGCCATCAGTGCTATGACGACCCACGCGGCGTTGCTGGTGCACCCCGGCGCGGCCCGGGTCGCCGGAAGCGTGGCCGCCTGCCTGCGGACCGGCGTCGACCGGCTGGACACCTTCGTCGCCGACTCGGCGGCCGGCAGCAGGGCGTTGGCCGCGCGAGCGGTGAATTCCGGTGCCGAGGCGCTGATCACGCTCGGCGGCGACGGTCTGGCCCACCTGGCGGTGCAGGCGTGCGCCGGCACGGGCACCGCGCTGGCCGTGGTGCCCGCCGGCACCGGCAACGACCTCGCCCACGCGCTGGGCCTGCCCGCCGATCCGCTGCTCGCCGCCCGTGTCGTCGCGGATGCGTTGCGCGCCAACGAGAGCAGCAAACTGGATCTTGGCCGAATCGCCGGCGGGGCGTGGTTCAGCACGGTGCTCTGCGCCGGTTTCGACGCGGCGGTGAACGCCCGCGCCAACCGGCTGCGCTGGCCCCGTGGGCCGCGCCGGTACGAGCTGGCGATCATGATCGAGCTGGCCCGGCTGCGGCCGGCGCCGCTGGTGGTGGAAGCCGACGACACCACGCTCCGGCTGGACGCCACCCTGGTCGCGGTCGGCAACACCCGGTACTACGGCGGCGGCGTCCCGGTCTGCCCGGACGCGATGGCCGACGACGGCTGGCTGGACCTGACCGTGGTCGCCGCGGCCAGCCGGCTGGACCTGCTGCGGATGCTGCCGACGCTGCGCACCGGCGCGCACACCCGGCATCCGGCGGTCACCACGCTGCGCGCCCGGTCGATCCGGCTGTCCGGGCAGGGCGGCTGGTTCTGCTACGCCGATGGTGACCGGCAGGCCCGGCTGCCGGTCACCATCACCTGCGTCCCCGAAGCCCTCCGCGTGATCAGCAGAAAAAACTAGCGGTCAGTCCTCGTCGGCGTCCCCATCGGCCGCGACATCGTCGGCGACGGTGGACTCCTTCTTCCGCTCGGCGGGCGCGAAGGTTCCGGTGAGGTCCGCGTAATGCTCGCGGACGAGGTGCACCAGGTGCAGGGTGCGGTGCAGCCGGGGACCGCTGACCGTCGGCTCGACGCTGGCCGTCCACGTCTCCTCGGCGCCGCACCGGGAGCAGGTCTGCCGGCCGCCGGACACCGAGTATTCAAGCTGTATCGGGTGGACACGCACAGTCGCCATGTCAGGCATCCTAAGCTGAGGAGGTGGTTCCACGCTCCGCGCGGTCCCCGGCCGACGCGTACACGGCGGCCCGACGACGCGCCGCCAGCCCGCGGTTGGCCGACTTCACCGCCCTGCTGTCCTTCGAGTTGGACCCGTTTCAGCGCGACGCCTGCGCGGCGCTGGAGTCCGGACACGGCGTGCTGGTCTGCGCGCCGACCGGCGCGGGCAAGACGGTCGTCGGCGAGTTCGCGGTGCACATGGCCCTCGCCGCCGGCCAGAAATGCTTCTACACCACCCCGATCAAGGCGCTGTCCAACCAGAAGTACGCCGACCTGCTCGCCCGCTACGGCCAGAAACAGGTCGGCCTGCTCACCGGCGACTCCTCGATCAACGGCAATGCGCCCATCGTGGTGATGACCACCGAAGTCCTGCGCAACATGCTCTACGCGGGCTCGCCCACCCTCGACGGCCTCGGCTATGTGGTGATGGACGAGGTGCACTACCTGGCCGACCGGTTCCGCGGCGCGGTCTGGGAAGAAGTGATCCTGCACCTGCCCGAGCCGGTCCGGCTGGTCGGCCTGTCCGCCACGGTCAGCAACGCCGAGGAGTTCGGCGAGTGGCTGGTCACCGTGCGCGGCAACACCACGGTTGTGGTGGACGAGCACCGGCCGGTTCCGTTGTGGCAGCACATGATGGTCGGCGGCCGGATGCTGGACCTGTTCGTCGGCGAGGACGTCGACGGCCAGCCGGCGATCAACCCGCAACTGGTGCGTCGGATCGAGGACCTGGCGCACTACCAGGTGCCCTGGGGCCGGCAGGGCGGCGGCCGAGGGCGGGGTGGCGGCGGTCCGCGCGGTCCCCGGTTCCGGCCGACGTCCCGGATCGACGTCATCGAGAAACTCGACGGCGCCGGGCTGCTGCCGGCGATCATGTTCGTGTTCAGCCGGGCCGGCTGCGACGCGGCCGTGCAGCAGTGCGTCCGCGCCGGGCTCCGGCTGACCACCCCGGACGAGCTGGACGAGGTCCGCGCGATCATCGACCGGCGCACCGCCGACCTGCCGGAGTCCGATCTCGGCGTGCTCGGCTACTGGGAATGGCGGGACGCGCTGGAACGCGGCATCGCCGGCCACCACGCCGGCCTGCTGCCGATGTTCAAGGAGACCGTCGAGGAACTGTTCGTCCGCGGTCTGGTGCGAGCCGTGTTCGCCACCGAGACCCTGGCCCTGGGCATCAACATGCCGGCCCGCACCGTGGTGCTGGAAAAACTCGTCAAGTTCAACGGCGAGACGCACGCCGACCTGACGCCGGGGGAGTACACGCAGCTCACCGGCCGGGCTGGCCGGCGCGGCATCGACGTCGAGGGCCACGCCGTCGTGCTGTGGCAGCCGGGTGTCGACCCGAAGCAGGTCGCCGGCCTCGCGTCCACCCGCACCTATCCACTGCGCTCGTCGTTTCGGCCCGGCTACAACATGGCCGTCAACCTGGTGCACCAGTTCGGCGCGTCCGCCGCCCGCGACCTGCTGGAGCAGTCGTTCGCCCAGTTCCAGGCCGACCGGTCGGTGGTGGGTCTGTCCCGGCGGATCGACCGGGACACCGAGGCGCTGGCCGGCTACGCCGAGGCGATGACCTGCCATCTCGGCGATTTCACCGAATACGCGAAGCTGCGCCGCCAGGTCTCCGACCGGGAGAAGTCACTGTCCCGGCAGAACAGCGCCAGCCGCCGCGCCGAAGCGGTGGAATCGCTGCGCAAGCTGCGCAAGGGCGACGTGATCGCGGTGCCCGCCGGCCGCCGCTCCGGGCTCGCCGTGGTGATCGACCCGGACAACGATCCGATGTCCGAGCCCCGGCCGCTGGTGGTCACCGAGGACCGCTGGTCCGGCCGGCTGTCCAGCAGCGATTTTCCCAACCCGGTCGAGGCGCTGGGCCAGATCCGGCTGCCCAAACAGGTCGAGGTCCGATCTCCGAAGTCCCGCCGCGACCTGGCGGCCAGCCTCCGCAACACCGGCATCCAGGTGCCCAGCCGGGGCCGTCGCCGCTCGGACGCCGCCGACGACGCTGAGCTGGCGGCGTTGCGCCGGGCGCTGCGCGCGCACCCGTGCCACGGCTGCGAGAAGCGCGAGGAACACGCCCGCTGGGCCGAGCGCCATCACCGGCTGGCCGTCGAGATCGAGCAGTTGCGGCAGCGGGTCGCCGCGACCACCCACTCGCTGGCCCGCGCGTTCGACCGGATTCGGGCGCTGCTCACCGAACGCGACTACCTGGCCGGCACCGGCGAAACGAGTGACGTGACCGCGCACGGCCGACGGTTGGCCCGGCTGTACAGCGAATCGGACCTGCTGGCCGCCGAATGCCTCCGGCACGGCGTGTGGCGCGGCCTGGACGCCCCCGAGTTGGCCGCCGTGGTGTCCGCGCTGGTGTACGAGTCGCGCCGGGACAGCCCGGTGGAGACCAAGGTGCCGGCTGGCAAGGTGGCCGACGCGCTCGGCGCCACCGCCCGGCTGTGGGCCGACCTGGAATCCGACGAGCGCCGGCATCGGGTCGACCGCACCCGCGAACCGGACCCCGGATTCGCCTGGCCGGTGCTGCGCTGGGCGCGCGGCGAGCCGCTGGAACGGGTGCTGTCGGCCGCCGAGTCGGTGGGCCAGGAACTGCCGGCCGGCGATTTCGTCCGGTGGTGCCGGCAGGTCGTCGACCTGCTCGACCAGGTCCGCGTGGTGGCCGACGCCGACGATTCGGTGCGGTCGGCGGCGAGCCGGGCGGTGAGCGCGATCCGACGAGGCGTGGTGGCCATGGGCAGTGTCTGACACCCTGTCGAGGCGGCCCTGTTCAGGCTGTCTGATGCCTGAGCATGCTCTGCGGGTGCCCTGGCAAACGACTGTCAACCTGCCCCGGTCGACTGGGAGAAGGTCGACTGACTGTGGTTTGATCGCGGCGAGAACGTCCCACACGGAGGCGAGCGATGACCAGCCCCTACGGGCCGTCCGGTAGGAACGAGCCGCAGTGGGGCAACCAGCCCTCTTACGGTGCCGGGCCGGTGCCGCAGCCCAGCGGGTACGGCCAGCCGGTGACCCAGCAGGTCCCGCCCTATGCGGCCCCGACCCCGCCCAGCGGCTTTCCCGCGCCTGGTTCCCAACCCGGCTACCAGCCGGAATACTCCGACGGTCCGGCCGAGCCGCGCCGCCGGACCGGCCTGATCTGGGGCGCGGTGGTGGTCGTGGTGGTCGCCATCGCCGGGTTCGTGGTGCTCGGCTACGTGTGGGCGCCGTGGATTTCCGGCAGCCGGGGATTCCTGGTCAGCACCGTGTTCGACAGCAGCGCGATGGACTCCGGGGTGGCCAGCATCCTGCGCAACGAGTACGGCTACAGCGACGTCCAGGCCGCCGATGTGACCTGCCCCTCGAACAAGCCGGTCACCAACGGCGAGACGTTCAGCTGCGTGGCGAACATCGACGGGTCGACCAAGAACGTGTCCATCAAGGTGACCTCGAACGATGGCAACTACGAAGTCTTCCGACCCCAGTGACACCCCCTGGACGCCGGCCGGTTTCACCCGGACGGTGGCTCGCCTTTTCGCGCCATTTACGCCACGGCATACGCCAGGCAACAATCTGACTCAACGCTGATAGCTCCCGAACGGCCCGGGGACCTACTTGGCGCCGTTCCAACGAAGGCACGGTGGGCTCGGCAGAGCCACCCTGGGCAACAAGGGGAACGTGTGACCGGTGGGGTTGGTGTCCGAGTCGTACCCGGACACGACAGCGGTGTAGGGATGGGCGTGCCAGCGGCGGCGCCGGCCCAGGGTTCGCCGGTCACCGGCGTGACGGTGGTCGGCATTCCGGCACGGAACGAGGCGGCCACGATCGGCGCGGTGGCTCGGACCGCCGACGCCGGGCTGGCCCGGGCCTTTCCGGACGGTGTCAACGTGATCGTGCTCGCCGAGAACGGCAGCGTGGACGACACCGCCGAGCAGTTCCTGGCCGCCAATGGCCAGGCTCGGCAGTTGGTCGTCCGGTCGGGCGCCGAGGGCACCGGCAAGGGCACCAACATCTTCGCGATCGTGGACCAGGCGTTGGAGCTCAACGCCGACCGGGTGGTGCTGCTGGACGCCGACGTCCGGTCCACCGAGCCGGAGTGGATCGAGCTGCTGGCCAGGGCGGTGGACGGCGACCAGCCGACGCTCGCGGTGCCGATGTACCGGCGCAACCGGTTCGAGGCCAACACCACGAACCACCTCGCGTCGCCGCTGTTGGCGGCGGTGTTCGGGGTGCACGTGCAGCAGCCCATCGGCGGCGAGTTCGCGTTCAACAAGGCGTTCATGGAGCGGATGCGCGCCTGGTCGCGGCCGGACAGCGCGTACCTGTACGGCATCGACATCTGGCTGACCGCCAACGCGCTGCGCGAGGGTCACCGGGTGGTCGAGGTTCCGTTGGGGCGCAAGCTGCACAACTCGCCGTTCCCGAAGATCCTCTGGCTGCCACAGCAGGTCCTCGACGCGCTGTTCCATGTGGTGGCCCGGTTGGACCACACCCGACCGATGCTGAGCGACGTGCCGCCGTGCCGGTCCGCTGTGGACACCGCGGCGGTGCCGCAGGACTCCGAGATCATCGAGAAGGTCACCGCCGGCCTGACTCGGTATCTCGACGGCTACGGCGACGACCTGACCGCGCTGTTCCCGGCCGCCGCCGGAGCGCCGAAGGCGCCGTGGGGTCTGCGGATCACCGCCGACCGGTGGCCGCACCTGCTCGCGGACGCGTTGCAGGCGTTGGCCGGCGGCCAGTTCCTCGCCGCCCGCGATCACCTGATCGCGTTGTACGTGAACCGGGTTTTCTCGTTCTGGGACGAGATCGCCGGCATGGACGGCAACCAGATCGATGACCTGCTGGACCGGGTCGCGGCGGCCACGGCGGTCGAGGTGGCCCGGCGCGGCATCCGGTTCGGCAACCCGGTCCCGGCGGTCGAGTTCAACCCCGGCCGGTGGACCGGACTGCAGTGACCTGATCTCGTCGGCCCTTCGTCCATCTCATGTGGACGGAGGGCCGACGAGCGTGTAACGGCGGTCGTTCGGCGGCCGACCCTGCGGGTATGTCCGACGGCGGCCAGGACCGAGGGATATTCCTGGCCCTGCCGCTGGCGCTGCTGTTTCTGCTGGGACTGCGCAACAACAGCACGCTGGCTCCGATGTGGCTGAGATCGGTGGTGGCCGTGATTGTGGTGCTGCCGACGTCGCCCGCGCTGCGCTGGCTGACCGGCAAGATCATCCGCATCGCGGTCGGGCTCGCGGTCATCACCGGCATCGGCTTGGCGTTGCACTGGTGGAGCCTCACCCTGTTCGGGCACCATCTCTGATCTCCCGCTGTACCAATGACAGCGCCCCGACTCACGAGCCGGGGCGCTGTCATTGCGATGCGGGTGTTACCGGCTGAACCGGCCGTTTTTCACCGCGCTGACGAGAGCGCGGCCGTCAGCCTGGCTCACCGCCAACACCGGGCCAGCCATGTTCTTCGAGTCGCGCACGCCGAACGTGTCCTCGTCATGCCCGATCTCGACACAACTGCTGTCGCCCTGGCTGTAGCTCGACTTGCGGAACGTCGCGTCATTGATCATCAGGTGACCTCCTTGAGTGCCTTCCTGATGATCGCACGCGAAGCCTTCTGATCGGCAGCCAAAGCCCGTAGCCGAGTCAGCGCCCGCTCGTAGACCACGATCTCTTCCTGCTTCTCGACGTATTTTCCGCCGGTGGGCAGCTCCAAATACACCAAGCCGGGATCGTTCTCCATGACCAGCGGGAACTTCATCAGCTTGAACGTGCCGCAGTCCTGACTGGGCGTGCCGCCGGCCTTCAGCGGCAGGATCTGGATGTCAATGCCTGGCTTTTCCGACATCTCCAGCAGGTGCTTGAGCTGCCAGTGCATCACGGTGTCGTCGCCGCGCGTCCGGTACAGCACCGACTCGTCGATCACCGCCCACAGCCGGACCGGATCGATCTCCCGGCCCAGGATCTGTTGGCGGGCCAACCGAAGCTCGACGCCCTGCTCGACCTCGTCATCAGTGAGGTCCGGGTCGCCGCTGATCACGGCTCGGGCGTAGTCGCGCTTCTGCAACAGGCCCGGCACGACCATGGCCTCGAAGCTGGACAGTTCGGCCGCGCCGGATTCGAGGCCGAGGTAGAGGTTGAACCACTCCGGCACGACTCCGGAGAACTCCTTGTACCAGGTGTTGGCCGTCTTGGTGGCGGCCCACAGTTCGCGCATGAACGGAATCCGGTCCTGCTTGCCGTAGAGCCCCAGCAGCAGTTCCAGATCGCC
>DASZLR010000171.1:0-9065 GCA_035552275.1 Pseudonocardiaceae bacterium
GGGGGTGGCGTTGATCGCGGCGGTCATCGCGCCGTTGATCGCGTCGATGCCGAACCCGAGGGAGACCAGGGCGGTGCCCGCCACCGCCACCACAGCGGTGTCCACGGCGGCGGCGATCTTGGCGACGCCGATGGCGTCGCCCAGTTTGCTGATCGCCACCGGCACGCCCTCCTCTTCCCCGGAGAACAGGCTGGCCAACCCGAACACGAACGAGAACCCGGCCTGCAACGCCAGATCGGCCAGGGTGCGGATGACCTGGTCCATCGCCTCGGTCATCCACTCGGCATAGTCGTGCAGCGACTGACACAACTGGTCGCAGCCGCGCACCAACGCGGTCAGGATCGCTGTGTCGCTGGCCCCGCCGACCCGATCCCAGTACTCGTCCAGCGCGTCCAGATCAGCCGAGGAGTTGTTGGCGAACAACGTCTCCAACTGGTTGTGGCAGGCATCCGTCAGATCCTGCACCTGATCCCGGGCCGCCCCGAAGTCATCGGCCAGGGCGTGCAGCCCGCTCGGCGAACCCAGCGGAATCTTCTGCTCCAACGACGCGACACCGATCGGGAACTTCGTGTGCCCGAACAGCGACGGCGCGGTGAGGTTCATCGGCAGGTAGGTGCCGCTGGACGCGGGCGTCCAGGGTGTCTCGTCGGGGTTGTTGCCGGGCACCGACGCGTGATCGGCCCGCCAGTGGTTCACCCCGGACCAGTCGATGCCCGTGGAGATGTCACCCAGCAGGTTGCACGCCCGGTCAAACCCCGCGAACACCTCATCGGCGACTGGCCGAAACTGCGCGTCGAAGTCCTTGGCGTACTCATCGATCCCGGCGATCCCCGCCGCCGCGTTCACCTGACCCGACAACTGCTGCCCCACCTGAGCCAACGTCTGCAGGAACTGAACGAAGTTCTCCGCGACGTAGTGGAAATCCTCCGGCGTCACCCGCACCGGCGCCAGCGGACCACCATCCGGCCGCACCGATCACACCCGCCACATCGCCGAAGTAGCGGGCATGAAGCCGATCCGTAAGTCGCTCATGCCGACACCATAGACATGTCCCGTCACTCCCCGCCTGCGGCGGGAGCCGCAGCCGTTGCGGTGCGCCGAAGGCGATAGTTCCCGATCCGTGTCCAACGGCTCGTGTGTGGAGCTGGCCAACACCGATGCGGTCCGGGACCGGAAGAACCTCGACGGCCCAATCCTGACGGCCGACCTGCCCGGCCTCATCGCGGCCATCAAGACCGACAGGTTTCCGCCCGAGTACCGATGAGTTCGCGGTCTGTTCGTGGTCTATTGGGGCATGAGCGATCTGACACCTTCCGAGACCAAGAACCTGGACCGGTACGGCTCCGCCGAGTTGCCATGGAGCCGCGCCCGCGACGCCCTGGCGGGCGACCCGACGCCTGATATCACGTACTTCCTGGGCACCTGCCGACCGGACGGCACGCCGCACGCCGCCGGGGTCGGCGCGCAGTGGATGGCCGGCGACCTCTACTTCACCAGCAGTCCGGCCGCCCGCAAGGCGCGTGACCTGGCGGTCAACCGGGTCTGCACGATCTCCGCGCGGCTGCCGGGCATTGACCTGGTGCTCGACGGGTCGGCGGAACGGGTGACCGATTCAGACACGTTGGGGTGGGTCGCGGCCGGGTACCGCGCGGGCGGCTGGCCGGCCGAGGTCCAGGATGACGCGCTGACCGCGCCGTTCAACGCCCCGAGCGCCGGGCCGCCGCCGTGGCACGTGTACCGGTTCGCGTTCCACACCGTGGTGGGCGTCGCGACCGCCGAGCCGCAGGGTGCCACCCGCTGGCGGTTCGAACGCTGAAGCCGGCGAAGCGGCGGGCCGGTGGTCCCGCGCTACTCCGTCGTCACGGCTGGAGTGGCGACGGTTTCCGGCGTGCCGAAGGCGATGCCGCGTGCCTCCTTGCCGACCAACACCAGCACCAGGACGGCGATCAGCACCGGCACAATCGTCACCGCCAGCGCGAACGGATAGCCGTGCGTGGTCGCCAGTTGCTCCTGAATCGGCAGGTTGAACGCGGCCAGGCAATTGCCGAGCTGATATGTCACGCCGGGGTAGAAACCGCGAATGGAATCCGGCGACATCTCGGTCAGGTGCGCCGGAATGACGCCCCACGCGCCCTGCACCGCGACCTGCATCAAGAATGAGCCCAGCACCAGCATTCCGGCCGTGTGCGAATAGGCGAACAGCGGCACGATCGGCAGCCCGAGGACGGCGCAGAAGGCGATCGTGTAGCGCCGGCCGAATCGCGAGGACAGCGTGCCGAAGACCAGGCCGCCGATGATCGCGCCCACGTTGTAGATCACCGCGATCCAGGTCGCGGTGCTGGCCGACAGGTGCGCGCCGCCGTGCGCGGTCGCCTTCAGGAAGGTCGGATAGACATCCTGGGTGCCGTGGCTCATCCAGTTGAACGCGGTCATCAGCAGAATGAGATAGACGAACCGGCGGACTATCTTCGCGTTGAGCAGGACGTCCCGGAACCTGGTTTTGGTGACCCGCATCCGCCGCTGGGCCGTCTCCCACACCTCGGATTCCTTCACCCGCGCCCGAATGATCAGACTGATGAACGCCGGAATGATGGACAGCCCGAACAGCCAGCGCCAGGACAGCCCCAATTCGGTGTGCACGAGCAGGAACGCCAGCGACGCCAACAGGTAACCGAACGAATAGCCCTCCTGCAACAATCCGGAGAAGAAGCCACGCCGGCTGGCCGGGATCTTCTCCATCGCCAGCGCCGCGCCCAGGCCCCATTCGCCGCCCATCCCGATTCCGTACAGCAGGCGCAGGATCAGCAACACGGTGAAGTTGGGCGCGAACGCGCACAGGAAGCCGATGATCGAGTAGAAGACGACGTCGACCATCAGTGGCCGCCGACGGCCGACTCGGTCCGCCCACAGGCCGAACAGCAGCGCCCCGACCGGGCGCATCAGCAGGGTGGCCGTGGTCAGGAAGGCCACCGTGGTGGTGGACACCTTCAGGTCCTTGCCGATGTCGGCGTAGACGAGCACCACGATGAAGTAGTCGAACGCGTCCATCGTCCAGCCGAGCTGTGCGGCGATGAACGAGTTCCGCTGGTCCGCGGTGAGTCGCTGGCGGGGCGCTGATCCGCCGGATCTCTGGATGGCCACGGCGCTGGGGCCTCCCCTCACGTCGAAACGATTCCGATCGTTCGTACCCCGGTGGCGGCCCGCTGGCAACTACCTAACCTCGCAGCAGACGCAGCGGGGCGGCAATGCGCTGTTCACGCGCGGTGCCTACGCTTTGGCCATGGATCGCCAGCAGGAGTTCGTGTTGCGCACCCTTGAGGAGCGCGACATCCGGTTCGTCCGGTTGTGGTTCACCGACGTGCTTGGCTTCCTCAAGTCGGTGTCGATCGCACCGGCCGAGTTGGAGGGCGCGTTCGCCGAGGGCATCGGGTTCGACGGCTCGGCGATCGAGGGCTTCTCGCGCGTCTACGAGTCGGACATGATCGCCAAGCCGGACCCGTCGACGTTCCAGGTGCTGCCGTGGGAGACCGGCGACGGCGACCACTACTCCGCGCGGATGTTCTGCGACATCGCCATGCCGGACGGCTCGCCGTCCTGGGCCGACCCGCGACACGTGCTGCGCCGCACCCTCGCCAAAGCCACCGAGCAGGGCTTCACCTGCTACGTGCACCCGGAGATCGAGTTCTTCCTGCTCACCGACCTCACCTACGACGGCACCGAGCCGATCCCGGCCGACAACGGCGGCTACTTCGACCAGGCCAGCCACGCCACCGCGACGCACTTCCGCAGACACGCCATCGAGGCACTTGAGGCGATGGGCATCTCGGTCGAGTTCAGCCACCACGAAGGCGCGCCCGGCCAGCAGGAGATCGACCTCCGCTACGCCGACGCGCTGACCATGGCCGACAACGTGATGACGTTCCGCTACGTCATCAAGGAGGTCGCGATCACCCAGGGCGTGCGGGCCTCGTTCATGCCCAAGCCGTTCACCAACCACCCCGGCTCCGGCATGCACACTCACGTCAGCCTGTTCGAGGGCGACCGTAACGCCTTCTACGACCTTGAGAACCCGTACGAGCTCTCCGACGTCGGCCGGATGTTCGTGGCCGGGCTGCTCAAGCACGCCCGGGAGATCAGCGCGATCACCAACCAGTGGGTGAACTCGTACAAGCGGCTGGTCGTCGGCGGCGAGGCGCCCACCTCGGTGTGCTGGGGTCACGCGAACCGTTCGGCCCTGGTTCGGGTGCCGCTGTACAAGCCGTCGAAATCAGGGTCGCGCCGGGTCGAGGTGCGCACCCTGGACACTGGCTGCAACCCGTACCTCGCCTACGCCGTGATTCTCGCCGCCGGCCTGCGCGGGGTGGCCAAGGGCTACGAACTGCCGCCGGCCGCCGAGGACGACGTGTGGTCGCTGTCCGAGGCCGAGCGCAAGGCCGCCGGCTACGACAGCCTGCCGCAGAATCTGGGCGAGGCGCTGAACGAGATGGAGGGCTCCGAGCTGGTCGCGGAGGCCCTGGGCGAGCACGTCTACGACTTCTTCCTGCGCAACAAGCGGATGGAATGGGACGGCTACCGGCGCGAGGTCACCCCGTACGAACTCCGCACCGGACTTCCCGTTCTGTGAGCGAGGTCAGTTGCCAGGCGCACTGATCCGCAGCAGGATGACCTTCAACTGACGCTCGACCACTGCGTACATGATCAGAGGCCGGCATCCGGACCGAGGCCACAGCCCGCACCGCAGGAGCGATCCGTTCGACGGCGACAGTCCTCGACACGGCGGTCATCGGATGAGTATCCCAACCAGGCCGACGTTCCCGCACCCCATCCGGCGTGTCGGACCGGATGATGTGACGGCCGGAAGGACGTCGTTCGCGTCGGCTAGGTTCGCGGTGTGACGGACGACGCGCCTGCCGCCCCGCTGACCGCCTGCACGGTGACGACCGTGGCCCAGCTGCCCGCGACCCGGGTGCTGATCCAGTCGTTCATCGAGCACCATCCCGGCGCCCGATGCCACGTCCTGCTGGTCGACACCGATGATCAGCTTCCGGACCTCGGTATGGACCTGGGCAGCGCGGAATTCCTGCACCCGGCCGAAATCGGCATCGCCGACGCCGACCTGGACCGGCTGCGCACCGCGTATCCGGCCGAGGAACTGTGCGCGGTGCTGCGGCCCACGCTGATCCTGTGGCTGCTCGGTTCGACCCGCACCACCGGCCCGGTGCTGTACCTGGATCCGTCGGTGCTGGTGCTGGCGCCGATCGATGATCTCGTACTCGCCGGCCTGGTCCAGCGATCGCTGGTGCTGGTGCCGAGGGTGCTGTCCGCGCTGCCCGAGGACGGCCTGTTGCCCGACGCCGCGTCGCTGCGCGCGGCCGGCCTGTTCGACCCCGGTCTGGTCGCGGTGAATCGGGGCGCCGAGCAATTCCTGCGGTCCTGGGCCGAGCACTCGCAGCACGATCCGCGCGCCGCCGGGGCCTTTCTGGACGGCGCGGCGGTGCTCGCCGAGCCCCATCTGCTCCGCGATCCGGGTGTCGGGCTGTCGGTGTGGAACGCGGGCGGGCGGACCTTGGCCGCCGGCGACGAGGGCGCGCTGACCGTCGACGGAATGCCGCTGCGCACTGTGCATTTCGCCGGTTTCGACCCCGGCCGACCCTGGTTGTTGTCCGCCGAGATCGCGGAGCGGCCCAGGGTTCTGTTGTCCGAGCACCGGTTGCTGGCCCGGCTGTGCGCGCGATACCTGTCCGAACTTTCTTCGGCCGCCAGGTCCGCGGCGCCGCCCACCGTCGATCAGCGAATTGGCACCGCCCGGCTGCCGGTGGCGCTGCGGGTCGAGTACCGGGCCGCCTGGCTGGCCGCGATCCGAGCCGGCGCCCAGCCGCCGGCTCCGTGGCGTGGCGAGGAATTCCTGGCCTGGGCGACGGCTCCGGTCGACGGCCAGCCCGGCAGCACCCGCTGGGCCGCCGCGCTGTGGCGGGACGACACGCCGCTGGGTGCCGAATTGCGCCGGCGTTTTCCCGATCCGTTCGGCGCGGACGCGGCCGGTCTGCGGGACTGGTGCGCCGGAGTCGGCGTCGACGCCGGCGCGCTGCCGGCGGACGCGGTGCCGCACCCGCCCGATGACGATGTCCGGTTGCTCGACCAACTCGGCGTCTCCGTGCTCGGCGACGGCGAGGTCGCCGAGCTGTTGCGGGCGGCCGCCGCCGTGTCCGGGCTGCCGGTGTCCGATCAGGTCGGCTACCCGGTGGTGCTGTGCTGCGACGACGCCATGCCATCACCCGGCCTGGCCGACCGTCGCTACCTGGTCGCGGTGCCGGCGGACTCCGGTGAGCCGGCCGGTGGCCGCGACGGGACCGTGGACGAGACCTGGACCCTGTCGCGCAGCACCGCCGCCCAACTGGACGGCGTGACCGGCACGCCCGTTCACCCGATCGTGTTGCCGGTGCGCGACCCCGGTGAGCGGGATGCCGCCGCCCGGGACGCGGCCCGTGCCGAAGTGAGCTGGCCGAAGCCGGCGGACGCGTTCGTGTTCGCCGCGCTTGCCGACCACGCGCACGAACGAGCCGACAACGCGCTCGGCGCGGTGTCCGCGTTCGTGGCCGCCTTTCCCGATCGCGCCGATGTGCGGCTGCTGCTGGTGGTCGACGGCGGCTCGGACTATCCCGAGGCAGCCGAGCGACTGCGCCTGGCCACCGCGACCGACGACCGGATCAGGCTGGTGGAGCGGCCCGATTCGGACCTGCGCGAGCGGTGGCTGGCCACCGCGGACTGCGTGGTCAGCCTGCACCGCGCCGATCACCATGGCGGCGACCGGACCGCCCTGCGGCTGGCCGAGCCGGCAGCGTCCGGAATCCCGGTGATCGCCGTGGACCTCGGCGCGGTCGGCGAGCTGTTCGCGATGCGCGGCGCCGCCCTGGTGCCCGTCGGCGCCAGCGGCGTGGAGCCGAACCCGGTGGCCGCGGTCAAGATCCTGCGGATGCTGGCCGAAGATCCGGAGGGCGCGGCGGGGCTTGGCCAGGCGGTGCGCGCCGAACTGTTGCGCGAGCATTCGCTGGGCGTGGCCGGTGAGGCGCTGCGGGATCGGGTCGAGCGCGCCTACCAGGCATGGCGTGCCCGACGAGCGGTCAGCCGGCCCGAGCAGCCCGTCGATCCGTTGCGGCCGTTGCGTTCGGCGCGGCACGTGCTGCTGCGCGAACCGGACGTCGGGGTCGGGCACAAGATCCCGATGGCGCCCGCGCTGCGCAAGGCCGTGCTGCGGGTGCTGGCGCATTATGACGCGCACGTCCGCAACACCCTCGGCACGCTGATCGACGGCGTGGAACGGACCGCCGAGGAACTGGCCCGCCGGCAGGACAGCATCGACCTCGCCGGTGGTCCGGCCGATGTCGACCTGCTGCGGGACCGGCTCGACTGGCTCACCGAACGGGTGGCCGGCGCGGACGAGCGGCTGGTCGGCGTCGATGACGGCGTGTTGCGCGCTCGGGCCGAGCTGGCCGGCCAGTCCCGGCGACTCGGCGAGGTCGAGGACACCGTGGTGGCCGAGGCCGCCAAGCGCGGCGCGCAGGTGGACACCGTGGCCGATCGGCTGGACCGGCTGACCGAAGCGCTCGATCGCACCCTGGACCGGATCGATGACCTGGAATCGCGCACGGTCGCCTCGCTGCGGGACCGCGACGCGCGAGTTGAGGCCGCCCTGCGGGCCGCCGGCCAGGCGCAGCGCACCTCGGACGCGTTGCGGCGGGTGGTGCTGCGCGAGCACGAGCGGCGTGCCGAACAGATCGGCGCCGAGCAGACCCGCACCGAGCAGATCACCGAATCGGGTGCGGCCGGCGAGCCGCCGGACAGCGCGCTGGTGCTCTCCGACGCGGGTTTGCTGCGGTTGCCGACCGAGGACGGCGTGATGCTGCCGCTGTTGTCCAGCAACGGAACCTGGGAACCGGAGCTGTGCGCGCTGATCGACTCGCTGGTCGAGCCGGGGGCGGTCTTCCTGGACGTCGGCGCCTATGTCGGATATCACACGCTGCGAGTGCTGTCCCGGCTCGGCAACAGCGGCGCGGTGATCGCCGTCGAGCCCAGCACCACGGCGGTGGACCTGTTGCGGCATAACGTTTCGATCAATGTCTCGGCCGCTGCGGCCGCGCGGCTGACCACAATCACGGCGGCGGGCTGGGACACCAACGCGATGCTGCGCACCGAGCCGGCGATGACCGGCGGGGTGGTGGTGCGTCCGGGTCCGGCTGAGCCGACAGCACCGGACGGCCCCGATATGGACCCCGCCATCGCGGCCGCGTCGGTGCCGGCCGTGCGGCTGGACCGCGAGCTGGAGGGCATGGCCAGCCTGGAGGGCATGCGGTTGTCAGTGGTCAAGGTCGATGCGCCCGGCTGCGGGCACCGGGCCCTGGGCGGGCTCGTTCGACTGTTGCGTCGGGACCGGCCCCATGTGCTGTGCTCGTTTTCCGCCACCCAAACGAGTGAAATCGGTGACGATCCAGTCTCGGTCCTTCGGGAGTTCGACACCTGGGGCTACGACGTGGTGTTGCTCGGCGAGACGGAACCGGCATCGGTTTCCGCCGTGTTGGATGTCGCGGCTCGGCAACACAACACCACGCTGTGGCTGCGTCCACGGAGCCGAACAAGCATCGCCGCGGACCGCCCGGTGTCCGAGAAAAGCGGTGTTGACCAGCCGATTTGACTTTGGTTGGGGCGACTGGGTAACTTTCTCCTCGTCGCAAGGGACGCCCAATCACTCCTGAGAGACTCAGCGAGTGGGGTAGAGTTCGGCCCGGTGGTTGACACCACGAACGGTACGAGCTAAGCTACTGCGGCTAACCCGGAACTGACCGAGACTCTGAGGGCCGCCTGCGGCCACCGGAAGCTCACCGGCTAGTCTGGGTACAACAGAACGAGGCAGACGCCCTATCTTCTTGACACCGTTGGTGTTGGGTTGTGGTGTGCGTGTGTTCTTTGAGAACTCAACAGTGTGTCGACGATTGTTTACGCTTGTAGAGCCTTTTTTGTGGAACCCTCGGTTGAGTGGTTTCTTTGAGTGAATGATTATGTGCCAACTG
>DASZLR010000172.1:0-1806 GCA_035552275.1 Pseudonocardiaceae bacterium
CTCTCCCTGCTGGCCGCAGCCGCGGGACAGGACGCGGCATCGGCCGCGAGCAGCGGATCGACGGTCACCTACACGAACGTGTGCCCGGTGCATCCCGCCAAGGGCCAGATGACCTGCTTGTCCATGCGCCGTACCGACATCAAGTCGAAGACCCGCGCCCAGATGGCGGCCGCGGCGACGACCCCGTCCGGTTTCGCGCCGGCCTCGCTGGCCTCGGCCTACGACATCCCGACGACGCTGGGCGCCGGCAGCACCGTCGCGATCGTCGACGCCTACGACGACCCGACCGCCGAGTCCGACCTGGCCACCTACCGGGCCCAGTACGGCCTGCCGGCCTGCACCACAGCCAACGGCTGCTTCCACAAGGTCAACGAGAGCGGCGGCTCGACCCTGCCCGCGGCCGATTCGGGCTGGGCCGGCGAGATCGCGCTGGACACCGACATGGCGTCCGCGGCGTGCCCGTTGTGTCACATCCTGCTGGTCGAGGCCAGCAGCGCGAACGACTCCGACCTCGGCACCGCGGTGAACTACGCGGCGGGCGTGTCCGGCGTGAAGGCGATCTCCAACAGCTACGGCGGCAGCGAGAGCTCCACGGACACCTCGGAGGTCACCAAGTACTACACCCACCCGGGGATCGCGATCACCGCCTCGGCCGGTGACGACGGCTACGGGGCCGAGTTCCCGGCCTCCTCGCCGAGTGTCATCGCGGTCGGCGGCACCTCGTTGAGCAAGGCGAGCAACACCCGGGGCTGGACCGAGTCGGTCTGGGACACCAGCAATTCCGAGGGCACCGGCAGCGGCTGTTCGGCCTACGAGGCCAAGCCGGCCTGGCAGGTCGACACCGGGTGCAGCAAGCGCTCCGTGGCGGACGTCTCCGCAGTGGCCGACCCGGCGACCGGCGTCGCGGTCTACGACTCCACCGGCAGCGGCGGCTGGGCCGTGTACGGCGGTACCAGCGTCTCCTCGCCGCTGATCGCGTCGATGTACGCCGAGGCGAACAACCCGGCCCCGTCGGCCGCATACGCCTACGCGACAGCGAACCTCGCCGGTCTCAACGACGTCACCACCGGGGTGAACAAGTCCGGCTGCACCACCTACCTGTGCAAGGCCGGCGTCGGCTACGACGGCCCGACCGGCATGGGCACCCCGAACGGCCTGCTCGCCCTCGGCGGGACCGGTGCGGTCCTCGGTGGTGGCGGTGGGGGTGGCGGTGGCGGCACCACCAACTCGACGTTCTCGCTGTCGCTGGGCAACTCCGGCGCGAGCGTTGCCGACGGCGCAACGGGCGGCGTGGGTGTCTCCACGGCGCTGACCGGAGGCTCGGCCCAGAACGTCAACCTGAGCGTCTCGGGTGCGCCGTCCGGCGTCACTGCGAGCTTCGGCACCGGCTCGGTTCAGGCGGGCGGTTCGACGACGTTGAACGTCAGCGTCGCCTCGACCGTCCCGGCCGGTACCTACCCGCTGACGGTGACCGGCACCGGCGCGACCAGCGGCTCCGCGTCGGCCACCTGGAACCTGACCGTCACCGCAGTCACGACCGGCGCCTGCTCCTCGGCCCAGCTGCTGACCAACCCCGGCTTCGAGTCGGGCAGCACCGCTTGGGCCGCCACCCCGTACGTGATCGCCAGGAACAGCGGCATCGGGGCCCCGCACGCCGGTTCCTACGACGCCTGGCTGGACGGTTACGGCACCACCCACACCGACTCGGTCGCCCAGACCGTGAAGGTCGCGGCAGGCTGCACCAAGGCGACGGTCAGCTTCTGGATGAACATCAACACCAGCGAGCGCAGCACCACCGCCGCCAAC
>DASZLR010000173.1:0-58205 GCA_035552275.1 Pseudonocardiaceae bacterium
CGGCGTGATCGGCTGGCCGGCGGTCTCCAGGCGGCTCTGCTTGGCCGATGACCAACCGGCCTTCTTGGCGATTTCACCGCTCTTCAGGCCGGTGGCCTCACGCCAACCGCGCAGCACACGGGAGATCCGCCGGATGCGGACGCTCGCCTTGAAGAACTCGGACACCGGCTACCTCCATACACGTGGGTGATCACTGCCCAAGAGCCTACGGAACTGATGGAACGCGCACTGTCACCCGATCGAGTGATCCATGGGATTTCCACGGCGTTGCTGTTGCTCAGACGACGGTACCCGTGGATGCTCGAATACAACGTCCAGTCGTTCCGTACTAGCGGCGAGACAGCGACGACACAGTAGGAGGAGCAATGCACGGCGGCGCGACGATCGGCGGATGGATCGACATCGAGGACGACTGCGCGATGAGCTACACCGCGTTCACCAAACACGTCGAAATATCGTTTGGGCACGGCTCCGGACAGTTGGTCATGGTCATCGAGCTGGGCGCGCTGGCCGCGTTGGGTGAGGCGGCCCAGACCGCACTCACCGAGGCACGGGCCAGGGCGGCAACGACATCGAAGACGACGAGCGAGAGCTAACTGCCGCCGCCGGAAGTCAGCCAGGTGCTGTAGAACGCGCCGAGGCCGAACATGCAGCAGACCGCGGCCAGCATCCAGAATCTGATAATGACCGTGGTTTCCGCCCACCCGGCTAGTTCAAAATGGTGATGGAACGGCGCCATTCGGAACAATCGTCGCCGGGTTGCCCGGAAGACTCCGATCTGCAGCACCACCGACATCATCTCGACCACGAACAAACCACCGATGATGATCATCAGCAGTTCGGTGCGGGTAGAGATGGACAGCCCGGCCACCAGGCCGCCCAGCGCCAGCGAACCGGTGTCGCCCATGAAGATTTTCGCCGGAGCCGCGTTCCACCACAGGAATCCGACGCACGCGCCCATCGCGGCCGCGCCGACCAGCGCCAGGTCCAGCGGGTCGCGCACGTAGAAGCAGGCCGGCTTGAGCGCCTTTTCGCAGTCATGGCCGGCCTGGAAGAACGCGATCACCGTGTACGTGGCCATCACCATCGCCGAACTGCCGCCGGCCAACCCGTCCAGGCCGTCGGTGAAGTTCACCGCGTTCGACCAGCCGGCCACCGCCAGGTAGCAGAAGATCACGAAGCCGACCGAGCCGAACGAGATGACAGCGATGTCCCGGCCGTAGGACAGGTTGATCGACGCCGGCCGCAGCCCGTAGCTGTCCGCGAACTGCAATGCCAGGATGGCGAACGCGACGGTGGCCAGTGACTGGCCGACCAGCTTCGCGGTCTTGTTCAGGCCCAGGTTGCGCTGCCGGCGGATCTTGATGAAGTCGTCCAGGAAGCCGACCATGCCCAACGACGTGGTCAGCAGCAGCACCAGCATCCCGGACGCGGTCGGCCCCTGCTGCGCCGAGCCGAACGCGTTGACCAGGTGGGCGGCCGCGTAGCCGGCCCAGATGGCGATGATGATCGCCACGCCGCCCATGGTCGGCGTGCCGCGCTTGGACTTGTGGCCCTGCGGCCCTTCCTCGCGGATCTCCTGCCCGAACCCCTGCCTGGTGAACACCCGGATCAGGTACGGGGTGAACATGATGGAGACGAACATCGCGACGGCGGCGGCGATCAGGATGCCCTTCACCGGCCACCACCCGTGTTCGCGCGCTCGGCCGACAGGTCATCGGCGAGCAGGGCCTCGGCGATCCGCCACAGGCCAACCGCGTTGGATGCCTTGACCAGCACCACATCCCCCGGCGCGAGTTGCTCGCGCAGCAGCGCGACCGCGCCGTCGACGTCCGGCACCAGCACCGACTCCTCTCCCCATGAGCCTTCCAGGCACGCGCCCTGGTGCATCGGCCGGGCGTCCTCGCCGACCACCACAAGCTTGCCGATGTCCAGCCGCACGGCCAGCCGCCCGATGTCGTCGTGCGCGCTGATCGACTCCGGACCCAACTCGCCCATCGGCCCCAGCACCGCCCAACTCCGCCGTCGGCCGGACCGGCTCATCGTGGCAAGCGCCTTGAGCGCGGCCCGCATCGACTCCGGATTGGCGTTGTAGGCGTCGTTGACGACGGTCACCCCGTCGGAGCGGGTGGTCACCGCCATCCGGTTCGCCGACACCGGGCGGGCCCGGCCCAGACCGTCCGCGACATCAGCCAGACTCGCGCCCAGTTCCAGCGCGACAGCGGCGGCGAGCAGCGCGTTGCCGGTCTGGTGCGCGCCGTGCAGGCCGAGTTGGACGTCGATCTCGCCGGCCGGGGCGACCAGCCGGAACGCCGGCCGGGCCGCGTCGTCCAGCCGGACATCGACGGCTCGCACGGTGGCCAGCGGCGATTCGCCGGTCAGCACCACCCGCGCCGAGGTCCGCCGCGCCATCGCGGCCACCAGCGGATCGTCGGCGTTGAGCACCGCGACCCCACCGTCAGCGGCCGGGGGCAGCGATTCGACCAGTTCGCCTTTGGCGGCCGCGATCGCTTCTCGGGAGCCGAATTCGCCCAGATGCGCGCTGCCCACGTTGATCACCACGCCGATCCGCGGCGGCGCGATCCGGCACAGTTCGGCGATGTGGCCGGGGCCGCGCGCGGACAGCTCCAGCACCAGGTGCCGGGTGTGCTCGTCGGCGCGCAGCGCGGTCCACGGGTGGCCCAGTTCGTTGTTGAACGACCCGGGCGGGGCCACCGTCGGCCCCAGCGGCGCCAGCAGCGTGGCAATCAAGTCCTTTGTGGACGTTTTACCGGACGATCCGGTCACCCCGACCACCGACAGCCCACCGGGGCGCAGCTCTTCGACCACCTCGTGGGCCAGTGCCGCCAAGCCGGTGAGCACGGCCGCGCCGGACCCGTCCCGGTCGCCGGCCAGCGCCAGCGCACGGCTTTCGCCAGCTTCGATCGGCGGCACGATCACTGTCGGCACACCGGTTTCCCGGGCGGCCAGCACGCCGACCGCGCCGGCTGCGACCGCGCGAGCGGCGAAGTCGTGACCGTCCACCCGCTCGCCGGGCACCGCGACGAACAGGTCGCCCGGCCCGATCCGACGGGAGTCGAACTCGACCGCGCCGGTCACCAGTTCGGCACCGTGCGCGGCATCAGTGCCATCCAGTCGGCCGCCCACCAGTTCGGCGATCCGGGCCAGTGTCAACGGAATCACTGCGAACTCACCTGGCGGCCCACCCTCGCCCGGATCGCCGCCGCGAGTTCGTCCCGGTCCGAGAATGGGTGCACCACGCCGGCGATCTCCTGCCCGGTCTCGTGGCCCTTGCCGGCCACGACCACCACATCGCCGCGATGCGCCGAGGCCACCGCGTGCCGAATGGCCTCCCGCCGGTCGCCGATCTCCACGATCTCGCCGCGCTCGACCGCCGGCACCGCGAGCGCGCCGGCCAGCATGGCCGACCGGATCACGGCCGGGTCCTCGCCGCGCGGGTTGTCATCGGTGACCACCAGGAGCTCGGACCGGCGGGCGGCGGCCTCGCCCATCAGCGGGCGCTTGGCGGTGTCCCGCTCGCCGCCGCAGCCGAGCACCATGATCACCCGGCCGGTGCTGCCGGCCCGACGCAACTGGGCGTGCACGGCGTCCAGAGCGAGTGCCACTGCGGCCGGCTTGTGTGAGTAGTCGACCACGGCGGTGAAGTCCTGGCCGGCGTCCACCGACTCCATCCGGCCCGGCACCCGGACCGCGGCAAGTCCACGACTGATGTCGGCCGCGTCGACCCCCGCCGCGGTGAGGATCGCGGCGGCCAACAACCCGTTGGCGATGTTGAACGCGCCGGGCAGCCGCAGATCGATCGGGATGCGCTGGCCGTCCGGGCCGATCGCGGTGAACCGCTGGCCACCATCGTCGGCGGTGCGCACGTCCTCGGCGGTCCAACTCGCCGCGCCGGGCGGCCGCTCGGTGGACACGGTCACGGTGTTCGGGCAGACCAGCCGGCGACCCCACTCGCCGTCCACGTCGACGATCTCGACGGCGGACCGGCCGTCGAACAGCTTTGCCTTGGCGGCGAAGTAATCCGCCATGTCCGCGTGGAAGTCGAGATGGTCCTGGGACAAGTTCGTGAACGCGCCGACCGCGAACCCGATACCGGTCACCCGGCCCAGCGCCAGCGCGTGGCTGGACACCTCCATCGGCACGTGCGTGACGCCCTGTTCGACCATCAGCGCCAGCAGCGCCTGTAGGTCTGGGGCCTCCGGGGTGGTGAACGCGCTGGCCAACCGCTCGCCGGCGATCTGGGTCTGCACCGTGCCGATCAGGCCGGTGGTCAGCCCGGCCGCCCGCAACCCGGACTCGACCAGGTAGGTGGTGGTGGTCTTGCCGGACGTCCCGGTCACCCCGAGGACGGCCAGTTTGCTGGAGGGATCGCCGTAGACGCGGGATGCGAGCAGGCCCAGCACCGCGCGCGGATCATCGTGCACCAGAACGGGAACGTCCACGTCACGGAGGGTTGGATGGGCCGCACCGGCCGGGTCGGTGAGCACGGCGGCAGCGCCGGCGGCGAGCGCGTCGGCGGCGAAGTCGGCGCCGTGCGCGCGGCTGCCCGGCAGCGCCGCGAACAGGTCGCCGGCCCGGACCTGCTGCGCCCGCAACGTCACCCCGACCACCTGGGCCGGCTCACCCGAGGCCGAACCCACGCTCCGGGCACCGATCACTGTGGCGAGTTCCAGCACGTCAACCGGCTCGACGCGGGTCGGCCGCGGCGGCGGGGTGGCGAACTTGCCGTCCGAAATGGCGGGCACGCGGGAAGGCTACCTGCGCCAGATGAGCCACCGTGAGCCCCCCAGGCGTCCAAGATCGACAAGGGTTCCGGTAAGCCACCGCCGGTCATGGTGTGGCGAGCAACGGACGCAGGAAAGCGATCGCGTCCGGCATGGACACGAGCTCTGTTTGGGAGTGTGTGGCGGACGGGTAGGTCTGGTAGGTCACCGGCTGGCCGGCTGCTTGGAGGCTGGATACCAGCTGGTTGGTCAGGAATTCGGGGACGACCTCGTCGGTGACGCTCTGAGCGATGAAGACCGGGCGGGGGTAGCCGGTGGTCGGCACATCGAATATCGGGCCCATGACCTGACCGAACTGGCTGTCCAGCGGCTTGCCGAGCAACTGGCCCATGGCGATTCCCTGGGTGCGTGCGACCATCGCGTCCAAACACAGGGTCTGCGCGTCGGTGACCAGCGACGTGCCGAGCGGACTCAGGTATGAGTTGAGGTCGAAGCTCGGGTTCGCGGCCTCGATACCGGCCAGGATGTAGGCGAGCAACGGCGTGAGGCCGGGCAGGATCGTGGTCTGTGGCGTGAGCCGGGAAAAGATCGGCGTCAGCCCGGACGGGGGTGCGGCCGCCACCGCGCCCCGGAAGTCCAGCTCCGGCGCGTATTGGGCGGCCAGGTTCGCGGTGAACATCGCCGCGTGCCCGCCCTGGGACAGCCCAGCAACCGCCCACCGGGCGGCGAACAGCCCCGGCGCCAGCCGGCGCATCGCCCGCACGATGTCGATGGCGCCGTACGCCTCGACCGAGCCATCCAGGTAGGGATGCACGCCGGGACCGCCGAGCCCCGCGTAGTCCGTCGCGACGACCGCGTAGCCCTGTTGCAGCCAGTCGCCCAGGACCGTGCCTTCTTCGGGATCGAGCGGGTTCACCGACGGTGCGCAGGAGTCGCCCAGGCCGGTGGTGGGGTGGGTGTAGGACAACACCGGAAAGCCGCCTGCGGGTGCGGTGAAGCTCGGCAGGAACACCCGGCCGGTCACGGTGGTGGGCACGCCGCCGACACCGGTCGACGTGTACGTGACGCGGATGCCCATGGCGGCGCCGGTCGGCCACTGGGCGGCGGGTAGCTGGGCGATGCCGGTGAGGGTGCCCGGCGGTGCGGGCGGCGCGGTCGCCGCCGTCGCGGACGCCCCGGCGAGGCCGCACACGAGCGCGGTCAGCAAAGCCAGGGACACGGCCACAACCGCCCGCCACAGACGCATTCGCGCACGCTAACCAATGAATTGGCCGCGCACCAAGACCCCATCGAAATGTACTAATCCGCCCCGTGGTTCGGGGTCGGCTCGTTGGCATCTCGCGCTAGGAAGCCCTACTGCTGCGCGACGAGCGTGTAGTACGGGGTCTGCGTGGGCGAGACCGGCAACTGGAACCGCTGCGCCAGATACGAGGCGATGTCGTGGAACAGCGGGGCCGCCGTCTGGCCGCCCTCGGCGCCATCGCTGGGCTGGTTCAGCATGATGCCCACCACGAACCTCGGGTTGTCGGCCGACAGGATGCCGGCGAACGTGACGGTGTTCTTGCTGGTGCTGTAGCAATTGCAGGCCGGGTCGATCTGCTGCGCGGTGCCGGTCTTGCCGGAGATCTGGTAGCCGGGCACGGCCGCCGACGGCCCGGTGCCGCCCTGCGGTGTCTTCGCCTGCTGGGTGACCGCGCGCATCATCATCCGCACCGTCTGCGCGGTCTGCGCGCTGACCACCCGCACGCCGGCCGGCTGCGGGGTCGGCACCACGGTGCCGTCGGGCTGGGTCACCGACTCGATGATCCGCGGCGGCACCCGCACGCCATCGTTGGCGATCGCCTGGTACATCCCGGCCATCTGCAAGACGGTCATCGACAGGCCCTGGCCGATCGGCAGGTTGCCAAACGTCGAGCCGGACCACTTGTCGATCGCCGGCACGTATCCGCCGCTCTCGCCGGGCAGCCCGACCCCCGTCGGCTGGCCGAGCCCCATCTTCATCAACATGTCGTAATACCGTTGCGGGCCAACCTGTTGCGCCAGTTCGTCGGCGCCGATGTTGGACGATTTCGCGAAGATGCCGGTGACCGTGTAGAGCTCGTCCGGGTGCACCCAGTCGTCGTGGATCACTCGGTCCGCGACACGCAGTTCGGACGGAATGTTGACGGTCGACGTCGGGGTGACCAGGCCTTCGTCGATCGCCGCCGCAGCGGTGACGATCTTGTTCACCGAGCCGGGCTCGTAGGGCGTGGTGACGGCGTAGTCGCCCAGTTGCGCCGGGGTCGCGCCGGCTGGGTTGTTCGGGTCGAAGCTCTCGTCATCGGCCAGGCCGTAGACCTCGCCGGTGTGCGCGTCCATGACCACCGCGACGCCGTCCTTGGCGCCCGTTTTGGCCACGTACTCGGCCAGCTTCTGCTGCAACTCGTACTGCACATCGGAGTCGATGGTGAGTTGCACGTTCCCGCCCGGCACCGCGGACTGCGCGTCCCGCACCGTGTTCGGGATCATCACCTGGTTGTTGCCCTGCTGGGTGTCCACCCACTCCATGCCGGCCCGGCCCGCCAGTTGGGAGTCCATTTCGGACTCCAGGCCGACGTCACCCTTGAGGCCGGCCGGGTTGGAGTCGGTCTGCCAGCGCGCCAACCCGATGATGTTCGACCCCACCGAGCCGTCCGGATAGACCCGCTCGGACCGGTCCTCCGCGCCGATCTCCGGAAAGTCGGTGGTGATCTGGGCGGCGGCCGTCGGGTCGACCGTCCGGTCCAGGTACACGAAGTTGACGTTCGACCGCAGCTTGGTCAGCAGGTCCGGTTCGCTGACCTGGCTGCCCAACAGCCGGGCCATCTCGTCGGCGATGGCCTGGATGTGCTGGTCGTAGCCGACACCCTTGTGCAGAGAGGCGTTCTTCGGGTCGCTCCATTGCGACCGCAGCTGTTTCGGCTGCGCGTAGAGCGCCTTGATGTCGATGCTGAAGGCGAGTTTGACGCCGTCCCGGTCGATGATCGCACCGCGCTGCGCCGGAGTGAACACCTGGGTCGCGCGCTGCTGCTCGGCCTTCGCGGACAGCGCGCCGGCCTGGAATCCCTGCACGTCGACCAGCCGCGCCCCGGCCAGCACCAGCGCCAGCACCATCAGGATGCGGCCGACCATCAGGCGTGGCTTGGAGTTCGGGTTGATCGACTTCCGCCGACGCCGGCGCGGGGGCGCGGCCACCGGTCGCGCTGGCCGCCGATACGCGGCTTGCGTCATCGCTCAGCCTCCCGCCGGCGTTCGGCTGGTCGGCGGGATGGTCGGCGGGGTGGTGGTGGTGTGGTTGGCCGGCGCGGTGGTGCTCGGGCGGCTCGGCGGCGTGGCTGGCGGGGGCGCGGGGGGCGGCGGCGCGGTGGCGGCCGAGGGCGTGCCGACCACGGTGACCGACCCGTCCGGGCCGACCACCAGATGCGCCGGATCACCGGCGGGCACCATGCCGAGCTGCTTTGCCCGTGCTGCCAGGGCTTCCGGCGAATTGCCCTGCGCCACCTGCTGCTGCATGCTCTGCACCTGCTCGGACAGCGCCCCGGTGTCCTGCTGGGCCTGAGCGAGTTTGTACGAGTCGGCGGTCGCCTGGGTGGACAGCCAGAGGGTGGCCACCACGCCGGCCACGAGCAGGCTGATCACCAGCACCACGAAGCTGACCCGGCCGGCCGGGCGCGGGCCACGTTCGGCGCGCGGGCCGACCATCCGCTGGGTGCGCTGGGCCCGCCGCGCGTAGGCGCGCTCGGCCGCGGCTGATCGGGCCCGGCTGGCGCCGGACCGCTCCGGCGTCGGAGTGAGCCGGGTGACGCCCTCGCCCTGTCGTGGCTGCGTGGACTGTCGTGGCTGGGCGGACCTGGTGGGCTTGGCCGGGTTGGTCAGGTTCGACGGGTTGGCCCTGGTGCGGGTTCGGGTCGGCGGCGTGGGAGCGCCGCTGGGCGGTGTCGCCCGAGCCGGCGCCGTCATGCGGCAGCCTCCTCGATCCGCTCGGCGGCCCGCAGCCGCACCGGGGCGGCCCGCGGGTTCCGGGCGATCTCGGCCTCGTCGGCCTGTTCCGCGCCGCGGG
Source organism: Pseudonocardiaceae bacterium (assembly GCA_035552275.1). Lineage (GTDB taxonomy): Bacteria > Actinomycetota > Actinomycetes > Mycobacteriales > Pseudonocardiaceae > DASVLX01. The sequence continues at coordinate 8,824 of DASZLR010000173.1, forward strand.
TGACCAGCCGCAGCCGCGGCCCATGGCCGGGCAACTCAACCGGCAGGCCAGCCGGCGTGCGCGACTGCGACCACTCCCGGAACACCCGCTTGACGATGCGGTCCTCAAGGGACTGATAGGACTCCACGACGATGCGGCCGCCGACGGCCAGGGCTTCGAGGGCGGCCGGCACCGCGCGGGCCAGCACATCCAACTCGCCGTTGACCTCGATCCGCAACGCCTGGAAGGTGCGCTTGGCCGGATGGCCGCCGGTGCGCCGGGATGCGGCCGGCACCGCCTGGTAGAGCAGTTCGACCAGCCTTGCACTGGTGGAGAAGGGTTCCCGGGCGCGCTCCGCGCCGATCGCGGCGGCGATCCGACGGGCGAACCGCTCCTCGCCGTACTCGCGCAGGATGCGGGCCAGCTCCGGCACCGGGTAGTCGTTGAGCACATCGGCGGCGGTGATCCCGGCGTCCTGGTTCATCCGCATGTCCAGCGGAACGTCCTGGGAATAGGCGAAACCGCGCTCCGGCTCGTCCAGTTGCAACGAGGAGACGCCGAGATCGAACAAGACGCCCTGCACGCTGGACAGGCCGAGCTCGGCCAGCGCGGCCGGCAGCCCGTCGTAGACGGCGTGCACCAGGTGGACGCGATCACCATGGCGGGCAAGGCGTTCGCCGGCCAACTCCAACGCACGGGTGTCCCGGTCGAGACCGATCAGGACCAAGCGGGGATGGCTGGACAGCAGGGCGTCGGCGTGCCCGCCCAGGCCCACGGTGGCATCGACCAGAACGGCGGCGCGGTCGGCCAGGGCCGGCGCCAACAGATCGAGAACCCGGTGCAGCAGCACCGGCACATGCCGAGCGGACGTCTCTGCCATGACCAACCCCCTTTGATTCTCAGCCCACTTGGTTCAGGGAGCGGATGCCGTCAGGTCCCCGCCCGCTCGTCGAACCTGGCGCCGGGGAAGGTGCGTCAGGGCCGATAGCGAGCGGACCGAGGCCTCACGGCATCCGGCCGACCGGGACTCAGAAGATCCCGGGCAGTACCTCCTCCCGTGCTTCGGCGTAGCCGTCCTCGTGCTCATCGAGGTACCGCTGCCACGCGTCGGCGTCCCAGATCTCCAACCTGGTGATCGCACCGATCACCACGCACTCCTTGGCCAGCCCGGCATAGCGGCGCAGCTCGGTCGCGATCGAGATGCGACCCTGGCTGTCCGGCCGCTGCTCGTCCGTGCCGGCGAACAGGTACCGCTGGTAGGCGCGGACGGACTCGTTGGTGAACGGAGCGTCCGCGACCTTGCGCGCCATCTGCTCGAACTCGGCCCTCGGGAACACATAGAGGCAGTGGTCCTGGCCCTTGGTGACCATCAGACCCCCTGCCAGTGCGTCCCGGAACTTCGCCGGCAGCGTCAGCCGCCCTTTGTCGTCGAGTTTCGGGGTGTGTGTGCCGAGGAACATCGGCTCCCACCTCCCTACCGGCCGTACGGCCGACCGGCCATGGGGCCCCCGTCTGCCCCACTGGACGCCACAGTACCCCACTTCTCTCCACAGTCAACGCCAGAATGACTGGAGTTCACCCTGCTCTCTCGACATTTCCGCAGGTAGCAGGCGGTGGGGTCCGGTGGGGGAATCACCCTTGACGGGGAGCGCCGATCACCCGCGACAACGGCCGCACTGTCAACCACGATCAATACCGCGTCCGCGAAAGGACCTTCGGCGGCGAAAAAGGGACCCACCGAAGGTATCCGTGGGGTGGAGTGGGGATCATGTGCGCAACACGCGCCGAACACCGTCCGCCGTCCGGGTGCGCATCTATACCCGGCATGCGGTAGGACGGTGCGCCCGCTCGGCATACCCTCATGGCAGGCTTGTTCTCCCCTGCCGTGCCGGCCCGGCTGACGAACGCACCTGGAGGTCGAGTGACATCCACGAGCCGACCCGCACCGTTGCACGGCCATGCCGAGCACGGCGCGGCCGGAGCTCGCACGGCCACCGGCAACGGTCAGCTCGCCAGCGCGTCGGGCGGTCCCGAGACCGGACCGATCAACGCGGTGCGGCTGGACGGTGGGCTGACCGAGTTGCACGCCATCGCGGGCCGCATCCGCAACAACATCGAGCGGGTGCTGGTCGGCAAGCCCGAAGTGGTGCGGATCGCGCTGGTGACCCTGCTCGCCGAGGGCCACCTGCTGGTCGAGGATGTGCCCGGCGTCGGCAAGACCTCCTTGGCCAAGGCGCTGGCCAAGTCGATCGACTGCACCGTCAACCGCATCCAGTTCACCCCGGACCTGCTGCCCTCGGACATCACCGGCGTCTCCATCTACAACCGGCAGACGATGGACTTCGAGTTCCGGCCCGGTCCGGTGTTCGCGAACATCGTGGTGGGCGACGAGATCAACCGCGCGTCGCCGAAAACCCAGTCCGCGTTGCTGGAATGCATGGAGGAGCAGCAGGTCACCGTCGACGGCGAGGTGCACCTGCTGGACTCGCCGTTCATGGTGGTCGCCACTCAGAATCCGGTGGAGATGGAGGGCACCTACGCGCTGCCCGAGGCCCAGCGCGACCGGTTCACCGCGCGGGTCTCCATCGGCTACCCGGACCCGCAGGCCGAGCTGGCGATGGTCGACGAGCACGCCGGCGCGGACCCGATGGCCACGTTGACGCCGGTGTCCAACGCCGACGAGATCCGCAGCCTGGTCGCGATCGTCCGCCGGGTGCACCTGGCGCCGGAAATCCGGCGCTATGCGGTGGAAGTCGTGTCCGCGACCCGTCGGCTGAGCGAACTTCGGCTGGGCGCGTCGCCGCGCGCGACCCTGCACCTGGTGCGTGCCGCCCGTGCCCAGGCGGCGTTGGCCGGGCGGGATTTCGTAGTGCCCGACGACGTGCACTCGGTGGCGATTCCGGTGCTGGCGCACCGGTTGGTGCTCGCACCGGAGGCACAGGCGGCCCGCCGCTCGCCGGCCGAACTGGTCCGCGCGGTGTTGCAGCGGGTGCCGGTGCCGCACGGTGTGGCCGGGGAGGCGACCGGCCAATGGCCCGGCACCCGGCAGTAGGAGCAGTGGGAACTGTGGCAGTGCGCACCCCGGCAGTGAGTGCTCCGGCATGATCAAGGCGTCGATGTCGGGACTGACCACTCGGGGACGGTGCCTGCTCGCCGCCGGCGTCGCCGCCGCGCTGTGTTCGGTCGTGCTCAACGAGCGGGATCTGTTGCGGGTCGCGGCTTTCGTGGTCGCGCTGCCGTTGCTGTCGGCGCTGCTCGCGACCACCGCCCGGCTCGGCCTGACCGCCCGGCGGCACCTGCGGCCGGCCCGGGTGCCGGCCGGCGAGACCGCCGAGGTCGTGGTCGAGGTGCAGGCCACCGGCCGGGTGCCCAGCGGCGGCCTGCTGTTGGAGGACACCGTTCCGCACACGCTCGGCGGCCAGCCCCGGTTCGTGGTCGAACGGCTGCCGTGGTCCCGTCCGGTCCGGCTCGGCTATCGGGTGCACTCGACCATGCGCGGGGTGTTCCGGCTGGGGCCGTTGCGCGGTCAGGTCACGGATCCGTTCGGGCTGGCCGAATTCGACCGGGAGTTGGCCGGGCAGACCAGGATCGTCGTGGTGCCACGGACTTTCCCGCTGTCCGGTCTGCCCGGCGGCTCGGGCACCGGCGGCGGCGAGGACGGCTCGGTGCGGCTGCGGTCCGGGCAGGGCGAGGACGACGCCGTGGTCCGGCAGTACCGCCAAGGCGACGACCTGCGCCGGGTGCACTGGCGGTCCACCGCGCGCCGGGACGAGCTGATGGTCCGGGTCGAGGAACGGCCGTGGCACGGCGGCACCACCGTGCTGCTGGACCGGCGGGCACCCGCGCACCGGGGGCACGGCGCGGCCAGCAGCCTGGAATGGGCGGTGTCGTTCGCGGCCAGCGTGTGCCTGCACCTGACGCACAACGGCCACGTGGTCCGGTTGGTCACCGAGGACGGCCAGCAGCTGGCCGGCGACGGCGCCGAGCCCGAGCTGATTCTGGACACGTTGGCGACGCTGCAGTCCGCGCATCGGCGCGAGCTGTCCTGCGCCGCCGATCCGGCCGGCGGCCAGGAGCTGATCGCGGTGCTCGGCGGCGTCAGCCCGCAGGCGGCCGCCGAACTGGCCCGGGTCCGCGCCGGCCGGTCGCGCAGCCTGGCCGTGCTGCTGGACGTGTCGCGGTGGGTCGAGTCGAACTCCGAGGTGCTGGCCGACCGGCCGGCCGATCCGGAGGGTGGTGCCCGGCTGCTGCGCGAGGCCGGCTGGCAGGTGGTGGTGGCCGATCCGGCCACTCCGGCGGCGGACGTGTGGACCCGGCTGTGCCAGCTCGGGTTGGTGACCGCCCGGCCCACGGCGGGGTTGCGATGACGACGGGACCGCGATGAGCGTGCGGGTCGCCGGGTCGCGGCCGGCTGGGTCGACACAGTCCACCGTCACGGTGTCGTCGCTGGCGGCGATGCCGCTGGCCGGCGCGTTCGCGGTGATCTGCACCTCCACCGCGCTGTCCGGGGTGGTCACCGGGTCGACCTGGCTGGGCTACGTGATCGCCGCGGTGACAGTCGTGGCGGCGGTCGGCACCGCGTTGCGCGCGATGCGCGCCCCGCGCGTGCTGATCTGGGTGCTCCAGCTCGGCGCGCTGGTGTGCCTGACGGTGTTGATGTTCACCGACACCGGCGTGCTGTTCCTGTTCCCCGGTCCGGCCGCCGTGCATGACCTGGGCGGGTTGCTCAACCAGTCGATCAACGAGATCCGCACCGGTGTGCCGCCGGTCGCCGCCGATCCGGCGATGCTGTGCCTGATCACGTTGTGCATCGGCTCGGTGGCGGTCGCGGTCGACACACTGGTGGCCACCGCGCGGGTGCCGGCCACGGCGGGGCTGGTGCTGTTGTGCGTGTACGCGGTGCCGGCGTCGCTGGCCGGGAAGATGTTGCCGTGGTGGAGTTTCGTGCTCGGCGCGGCCGCCTACACCGTGCTGCTGGCCGTCGACGGGGTGCAACGACACCAGCGATGGCGCGGCCGGATGGGGCTGCCGGCCACCGAGTCGACCGGAGTCGCACCGGCGGCGATCGCGGTGACCAGCGTGGCCGCGGTGCTCGCGCTGATCGTCGGCGGCACGGTGACCGCGATCGGCACCGCCGGCCGGCTGCCCGGCAGCGGCGCGACCGGCACCGCCACCCAACTGGGCATCAAGCCGTTCACCACGCTGCGCGGGATGTTGCAGGCCGGCGACGCGACCGAACTGTTCGACGTGCACGGGTTGCCCGACGACGCCCCGTACCTGCGGGCCCTCACCCTCAGCCGCTACCAGCCCAACGTCGGGTTCGTGTCGGACAGCACGATGCCGGCCGGGGTGTCGGCGGACGGGCCGCTGCCGGCCGCGTCGGGTGGCAACGCGACCGGACCGGCCACCGACATCGCCATCGAGCCGGTGGCGTGGAACGACGTCTGGCTGCCGGTGTTCGGCCAGCCGCGCCAGCTGAGCAACATCTTCTACACGTATCGCTACGACGTGAGCTCGGGCATCGTCTACAACCAGCGATCAATGCACCCCAACGAGTACGTCGAGCAGGCCGGGCTGGCCGAGCCGAACGCGGGGCAACTGCGGTCCTCGGGCGCCGACTACAACCAGGTCGACCCGAAGTACCTGCAGACCGGCCCGATCGATCCCCGGGTCACCGCGCTGGCGCAGCGGATCACTGCCCGTGCGACCACACCGTTCGACCGGGCGGTGGCGATCTACTCGTACTTCACCACGCCGGGCAACGGTTTCGTCTACAGCACCCAGACCGGCGCCACCACGACCACCGACGCGCTGGTGGACTTCCTGTTCAACAACAAGACCGGCTACTGCGAGCAGTACTCCACCGCGATGGCCGTGCTGCTGCGCACGCTGGGCATCCCGACCAGGGTGGCGATCGGATTCACCGACGGCACCGTGTCCGGCGACCACCGGATCATCACCTCCCGGGACGCGCACGCCTGGGACGAGGTGTACTTTCCGAGCTACGGCTGGGTTCCGTTCGATCCGACGCCGCTGACCGACGGTCGTGGCCGGGTGCCGGCGTACCTCGCGGCGGCCGGCGCCTCGCCGGGCGCGCCGGGCGCCGGCGTCACCGGCGGCCAGAACCCGCGCGGCGGCAGCAATCCCTCCCAGACCAATCAGCCGGCCGGCCAGACCCCCGCCACTCCGGCCGGCGCCGGCCGGAGCAGCGCGCCACCGGATTCCGGCTGGCCATGGTGGACGCTGATCGCGCTCCTGGTGATCGCCATCGCGGTCACCGTGCTGGCGGTGCGCACCACCCCCGGCCGCCGGCCGTCGCGGATCTGGGACCGGTTGCTGCCGGAGCGGCCGTGGACGCACGCCCGGCATCGGCTGTGGCTGGTGGCCGCCTTCGTCACCTGGGCGCTGGTGCTGTTCTTCGCGGCCGCCCTGCTGGCCTGGTGGCTGGCCGCGCTGGTGCTGCTGGCCGAAGTGGCGATCCTGCCGGCCGCGCTGCGCGAGTTCGGCCGTCGACGGCGGGTGCACGCGATCAACGCGATGGCCTCCGGCAGTGTCAACACCGACGCGGCCAGCGCCGCCTGGGCCGAGTTGGTGGCCGAGTCGTGGGACCGCGGCCGACCCATCCCGGACACCGACACGGTGCGCACCGCGGCGTCCCGGATGATCCGCGACCACGACCTGGACGACGAGGGCCAACACGGCCTGCGCGCGCTGGTGGGCGCGGTGGAGCGATCCTGGTATGCCGGCCAGCCGGAGGGCGCGTCCGCAGGCGTGGCGGAGGCGTTCCGAAGCGTGCGGCGCAGCCTGCGCCGCACGGCGCCGCTGGCGCTACGGGCCCGGCTGCTGCCGAGGTCGGTGGTTCAGCGGCCGTCCTCGAACCGTCGGCGCAACCGGTCCTCCATGCGCTGAGCGAAGCCGCTGCGGGCGGGCTTGCCGCCCTGCTGCTTGCCGGTGCTCTGCTGCTTGCCGCCGTTGTTGGTGTTGTCGGCGTGTCGCATCGCGACCCAGGCCAGCACCGCACCGGCGAACATCATCAGGAAGCCGACGACGCTCACCACCGGAATGGCGAACACCTTCAGCGGAACGAGCATCCCACATACGAGCAGCGCGATACCCAGCACGAAGAGTACGAGACCCTGGATCCGCCGCCGGCGGGACGGGCGCAGCCGCGCGCCGCGCACCGTAGAGGCGAACTTGGGATCCTCGGCGTACAGCGCTCGCTCGATCTGGTCGAGCAGTCGCTGCTCGTGCTCGGAGAGTGGCATGGCTCCTCCTCCGGCACAGCTGTCACAGGCGCCGGGTGCTCACGGTTGCCGCCGGTCCCGGCGGGCGCCCCGCCCTGGGGTCGTCACCTTTCAGGATACGAGTCCGATCGCCCCTCGACTAGCCGATCCATCAGGATGGACACCGCTGAGGGTGAGATCATTCGGTCGGCGATCCGCGCACCCGGTGATCAGCGCCACCGGAAGTGCACGAACAGCCGGCCGAAGTTCTTCGAGTCCTTCTCCACCCGGTGGTACAGCGCCTTGATGTCCTTGCGCTCCAGGAAGCGCAGAACATGCTTCTTCAGCTGGCCGCTGCCCTTGCCCGGGATGATCTCCACCAGGGTCGCCTTCTTCTCGACGGCCTCGTCGATGATGGCCTGGAGCGCCCGGTCGATCTCGGCGCCCCGGTGGTAGATCTCGTGCAGGTCCAGCTTGAGCTTCATCAGGCCCTGACCGGCCGGGGTCAGCCGCGCTTGCCGCGCGCTCCGGCCTTCGCCGCCGGCTTGGCGTTGTTCTTGCCCCGCTTGGCCGGGCCGGCGGCCTTGGCCGGCTTGACGGCTTTGACGGCCTTGACCGTCGCCCGGGACGTCGACGCCTTGGCCGCCGCGGCCGTCTTCAGCCGCGCGTTGTTTCCGCCGGCGGCCCGGAAAGCCTCGACAATGTGGCTCGGAATGCGACCGCGCTCACCCAGCTCGTGTCCCTGTCCGCGGGCCCATTCCCGAATGGCCGCCGCATCGCCGGAACGAGCGGCCGAACGTCCGCTGGCCGCGCCGCGCTTGATTCGGCCGCCTGTTCGCCGGGCGACCGCGACGTAGTCGGCGAGCGCCTCGCGCAACGTGGTGGCGTTCTCCGCATTCAAATCGATCTCGTAGTTCACTCGATCGAGCGCGAAGGTGACCGTAGACACATCCTCGCCGGGCTGACCGTCAAGGTCGTCAACGAGCCGAACGAGAACCTTGCGTGCCATGGTTTGCTCTCTTTCTCAATGACAAGACCCAAGCCGACCATGATTAGGCCGGCGGGACGTTGGTTGGCGTACCGGATTTAGCATACATACAGTTTCCCCGGACGGCCGTATTACGTCCGCACCGGAGCGTTCCGTGTCGTGTCGATGATGCTCCGCAACCAACTGTGCTACTCGACCGCTACTCGGTCCGGTCTGTTGTCGGTCCGTCCAGCAACGACGCCGGCCGGACCGCGCCGCCGCCAAATCGGGAACGGGCCAGATCGGCGGCGCGATCGGCTTCCCGCCAACCATGCTCCGGCGCGTCCAACAACAACTGCTCGCCGCCGTCGGCCGAGTCGGTCAATTGCTCCACTCGCACCCCAATCAACCGCACCGGGCCGGCCGGCGTCTGCTCGTCCAGCAACCGGCAGGCGGTGTTAAAGACGTCCCGGCTCACGTCGGTGGGCACCGGCAGGGTGCGGGACCGAGTGATGGTGGTGAAGTCGGCATAACGTACCTTGATCGACACGGTGCGGGCGAGCAATCCCTTGCGGCGCAGCGATGCCGCCGTTCGTTCGGCCAGCTTCAGCAACTCGCGCCTGAGCAATTGCCGATCGTGTTGGTCAATATCGAACGTCTCCTCGGACCCGACAGATTTCTCCATGTTCGCCGGCACCACCGCGCGGTCGTCCACCCCGGTGGCCAACCCGTGCAGGTGTTCGGCGGCCGCGACGCCCAATATCCGACGCAATCTGCCCACGTCCGTCGCGGCGATGTCGGCGACGGTGTTCAGGCCGCTACGGATCAACGCCTCGGCGGTCCTCCTGCCCACTCCCCACAGCGCCGACACCGGCAACGGGTGCAGGAAGGCGAGCGCCTCGGTGCGCGGAATCACCAGCATTCCATCGGGTTTGGCCATACCGGACGCGAGTTTCGCGATGAACTTCGTCGGCGACACACCAACCGAGCAGGTGATGCCAAACTCGGCGACCACCTGGGCGCGCACCATCTCGCCGATACCGGCCGGCGTCCGGCCCAGCCGACGCAGTGCTCCGGACACGTCCAGAAATGCCTCGTCCAGACTCAGCGGCTCGACCAACGGGGTGATTTCCCGGAAGATCGCCAGCACGCCCTGGGACACCGCGCGGTAATTGCCGAAGTTCGGCGGCAGGAACACCGCCCGCGGACAAAGCCGGCGGGCCTGGCCGGTGGGCATCGCCGACCGCACGCCGAACCGCCGGGCGATGTAGTTCGCCGAGGACACCACCCCACGCCGTCCCACCCCGCCGACCACGACCGGAACATTCGCCAACTCCGGCCGTTCGCGGATCTCCACCGAGGCGAAGAACGCGTCCATATCCACGTGCAGGATCGAACATCCGGCGTCGTCGGGCCACCGGCCGTCGGCGCCGGCCCGAAATCGCTCGGCGCTCGACGGCAGATCCGCGCTGCGTCCCACGTCCCCACCCTGTCGCGAACAACCGTTCGAGGTGGAGTTTAGCGGTAGCCGGCGACGAAATCCGGTACGCGCCACGGCGGCCGGATGATTCACTGGGGCATGGCGCAGATCCTGGCGGTGCTCCCGGCGTTCACGCTGACCTGCCTGGCACTTGCCGCGTTGCCGGGGCCGGCCACCGCGTTGTTCCTGCACCGGACTATGCGCGACGGCCGGTCCGCCGGGCTGGCGGCCGTGGTGGGCAATGAGATCGGCGTGTTCGCCTGGGCGGTGGCCGCCGGCACCGGCCTCACCGCGCTGCTGCGGGCCAACCGGCTGCTGTTCGACGCCCTGCACATCGCCGGCGCGATCGTCCTGGTGTGCCTGGGGATCATGGCGTGGCGCACCGCCCGCCGTGAGCACGGCGAATTCGAGCTGAGCCTGATCCGGCTGCCGTCCGGACGCTCGCCGCTGGCGGCGTTCCGCGCCTCGCTGGTCACCGTGGCCGCCAACCCGAAGGCCGCGGTCTTCGCGTTCTCCTTCTTCCCGCAGTTCCTGCCCCGGCACGGCCCGGTGTTCGCCAGCACGATGGCGTTGGGCGGCGTGCAGGTCAGCATCGACGGCACGTACTGCGCGATGGTGGTGCTGCTGGCCGCCCGAATGCGGCCATGGCTGTCCCGGTCGGCGATTCGCCGACGGCTGGAACGCGCGCTGGGCGCGGTGCTGATCGGGCTCGGCGTCGAACTGGCCCTGGAAAGTCGGTGAACGGGCTCGATCAGTCAGGCCGGCGAGCCAGCGCGTGCAGCCGGGCGGCGACGTCGCGCAGCGGCGCCTGCTGCCCGGCGACCAACTCCAGTTGGGCCAGCGCGTCCGCGGCGCCCGGCTGGGATTCCAGAACCGAGCCGGACACCAGATCGGTGACCACGCCGTAGCCCTGCAACACCTCGATCGTCAGGCCGGCGCCGGTCAGCAGTTCGGTGAGGCTGTCGGCGTCGAACAGCGGGCCGGGCGGCTCGGCGAGCAACAACCGGGCCTCGGTGAGATGGCCCGCCAGCGCGCGGTGCAGCACCGCGCCGTACCGGCTGGCGACCAGCACCGAGATCGCCCCGCCGGGGATGGTCGCGGTGCGCAGCGCGGTCACCGCGCGAGCCGGATCATCCACCACCTCAAGCAGTTCGTGGCCGAGCACCAGGTCCGCGGCTGCGGTCGGGGCGAGCCGGCCGAGCGCGTCCACATCGCCCTGCACGGCGGTGATCCGATCGGCCACGCCCGCGTCCTCGGCCCGCCGATGCAGGGTGGCCAGCGCGTTCGGGCTGGGTTCCACGACGGTGACGACGCAGCCGGCGACGGCCAGCGGCACCGCCCACACGCCGGTGCCGCCGCCGACGTCGAGCACCCTCGGCGGCTCGCCGTCCCGGCGCGTCCGGGCAGCGGTCACCTCGTCCTCAAGCACGCGGTGCACCGCGTCCGGTCGCATGGCGCGCAGTGTAAGGGCCGAAGCCTCTGGCCTAGGCTTCCGGTGTGCATACGGTCGCGGTGCTCAGCCTGAAGGGCGGGGTGGGCAAGACAACGGTGGTACTCGGGCTGGCTTCGGCCGCACTGCGGCGGGGCATCCGCACCCTGGTCATTGATCTTGATCCACAGTGCAACGCCACCGCCACATTGGACCCGGAGGAGAACGGCACCAGCCTGGCGGACGTGCTGACCGAACCCAAGCCGGAGACCCTGGCGGCGGCGATCATGCCCAGCCCGTGGGGTGCGGGCGTCGACGTGCTGGTCGGCTCGGAGGACGTCGAGGCGCTGAACCATCCAGAACCGGGCAGCCGCAAGCTCAACAAGCTGAGCAAGGCGCTGGGCATGCTGGACGAGATCCGCACCGACGGCGACGAGCCCTACGGACTGATCCTGTTGGACTGCCCGCCGTCGCTGGGCCAGCTCACCCGGTCCGCGCTGGTCGCCGCCGACCGCGCGCTGCTGGTCACCGAGCCGACGATGTTCGCGGTGTCCGGCGTGCAGCGGGCGTTCGAGGCGGTGCAGAGCGAGCGCGAGCAGCACAACTCGAAGCTGCAGCCGCTGGGCGTGGTGGTGAACCGGGTCCGGCAGCGGTCGCACGAGCACCAGTTCCGCATTGACGAGCTGCGGGATCTGTTCGGGCCGCTGGTGATGCCGGTGGCACTGCCCGATCGGCTGGCCGTGCAGCAGGCCCAGGGCGCGTGCACGCCGATCCACCTGTGGAACACACCCGGCGCGCGCGAGGTCTCGCTGGCATTCAACCTGCTGCTGGCCAGGGTGGTGCGGGCGGGTCGAGTGCGGCATCGACCCGAGTCGCACGACGAGGAAGCCGATGTGTGGTAACCGCATGGTGACGATCATGGTGCGCTGTGCCCGAGGGTGACACAGTTTTCCTGACCGGCCAACGACTTGGGCAGGCACTGACCGGCCATACCTTGCTGCGCGGTGAGTTCCGCCATCCGGCGCTGGCCACAGTGGACCTCGCCGGACGGTCGGTTCGCGGGGTGCGGACGGTCGGCAAGCATATTTTCATCCAGTTTGACGACGACACCAGCCTGCACAGCCACCTGCGGATGGACGGCATGTGGCATCTGTACGGGCCGGCGGACCGGTGGCGCGGGCCGACGCACGAGGTGCGCGCGGTGCTGGCCAACGACCGCCGGATCGCGGTCGGCTTCCGACTGCACGATCTGGAAATGCTGCGCACCGAACAGGAATCCCGGCTGGTCGGCCATCTCGGCCCGGACCTGCTCGGTCCGGACTGGAACGACGCGGCCGCGGCCGAGGCGGCCCGGCGGCTGGCCGCCAAACCCGATCACCAGTTGGGCCTGGTGCTGATCGATCAGACGGTGCTGGCCGGCGTCGGCAATCTGTACCGGGCCGAGGTGTGCTTCCTGCTCGGCGTGACGCCGTGGACCACGGCGTCCGAAGTGGACCCCATGAAGACCGTGCTGCTGTGCCGGGAACTGTTGCTGCGCAACGCCTGGCGACCGCAGCAGAGCACCACCGGCGAACTGGGTCGGGGCCGGCAGCAGTGGGTGTACCTGCGGACCGGCCAGCCGTGCCGGCGCTGCGGAACACCGATCCGCTCGGCGATTCAGGATCGGCATGTGCCGGCGCGGGTGGTGTGCTTCTGCCCGAAGTGCCAGCTCGGGCCCTATCCGGCGGAAGCGAAATAACCGATGTCCGTCTACTCGCGACTCGTTCGGCCCGCGCTGTTCCGGGTCGGCCACGGCGATCCGGAAATCGCCCACCACCGAACGGTTTCGGCGCTGGCTCGGGTGAGCGCCATGCCGCCGCTGCTGGCCGCGCTGCGCCGCTACTACGCGATCGACGCACCACGAACCGTGTTCGGCATTCGTTTCCCCAACGTTGTCGGGCTGGCCGCCGGGATAGACAAGGACGGCGCGGCGCTGCGGGGGTGGCCGGCGCTGGGCTTCGGGCACGTCGAGGTCGGCACGGTGACCTGGCACCAGCAGCCCGGCAACCCGAAGCCCCGGCTGTACCGGCTGCCGGCCAGCGGGGCGCTGATCAACCGGATGGGCTTCAACAACCTTGGCGCGCGGGCGCTGGCACTGCGGCTGGCCGCGCTCGGGCCGCTGCCGGTGCCGCTGGGCGTGAGCATCGGCAAATCCAAGGTGACGCCGCTGGCCGAGGCGGTCGAGGACTATCGCTCGTCGCTGCGCGCGCTGTACCCGTTCGCCGACTACTTCGCCATCAACGTCAGCTCCCCCAACACGCCTGGCCTGCGCGGCTTGCAAGATCGGGCGATGCTGGACGAGTTGGTCGGCGCGCTCCAACTGGAATGCGCCAGTCTGGCCGGGCCGATGCGCCGGCCGTTGCTGGTGAAGATCGCACCGGACCTGACCGATCAGGCCATCGCCGAGGTGGTCGAGGTGTGTCTCGCGCACCGGGTCGCCGGGGTGATCGCCACCAACACCACGCTGTCCCGGGACGGCTTGGCTCCGGTGGACCAGGCGCTGGCTGTCGAGTCGGGCGGGCTGTCCGGCCGGCCGTTGGCGGCGCGGGCCAGGGACGTGGTCGAGTTCGTGCACCGGGAAAGCGCCGCCGCACTGCCGGTGATCGGCGTGGGCGGAATATCCACAGTGGACGACGGTCTGCGGCTGGTGGACGCCGGCGCCAGCCTGCTCCAGATCTTCACCGGCTTCATCTACTCAGGACCGAATCTCCTGCGCCAGCTCAACCGCGCGGTCGCCAACCGAGAACGCTGAACGCCAGGCGCTGCCGGTAGGCGCGAATGCCGACGGCCGGGTACTCGATGAGTTGATCGGGCAGCGCATCGAGGGCAAACCAGGCGGTAGCCGAGCATTTGTCAGGTTCGCGGTTGACGGGCTCGCCGGTCCATCGGCAGGTTCGGAAGAACAGGCCGATGCGAGGTTCGGGGCCAGAGCCATTGACGTGGATGGTGTGCACATGGCGCAGGTCCGTCGCGTCGATAAGGACGCCGACTTCTTCTTCGGCTTCACGCACCGCAGCGTCGAGAACTGATTCAACGGCATCGAGTTTGCCGCTGGGGAGATGCCAGCGGCCGTTGAAGACGGGATTGGTGTCACGCCGTTGGGTGAGCAACACCTCGTTGTCGCGGATGAGCAATACGTGCACGTCAACGACGTGGAGGTGGACCATGGGGCTGATGTCCTTACGGTCAGGCGAGATTCGTCCGCCAGTCGGTATCGTCGTGGCGGCGAGCTTGGAACATCGAACAGGTGTTGTCGACGTGATCGCACCAGGCGTCGATGCCGGTGAACCACTCATCGCAGAGCGCGCACTGATGACGAGTGACGATCTTGCCAGCGATGATCGTTTCAGCGACGGTGACCACCCGGTGTGGCAGCACGCCGATCACGGCGCACAACGCGCTCAGCTTGTCCATGTCCAGGGGTCGGACGCCGGCCTCGATTCGGCTCAGCATGGGCGCTGAGATGCCGCACATGTCCGCCACTGTCCGCTGATTCCAGCCGCGACGCTCACGTGCATTAGCGATCTCGGCGCCCGCCGCGCAGGCGAACGTCAGCCGATCCGCCAACGGCAGCGGCACGCCGTCCCATGGCTCACGACCTGGTTCGGGCTTTTTCTTGATCACTGGCAGGTCTCGCATCGAAGTCTCCTTCAATCGTCCGGGGCAGGGCGGCGGTTGATGGACGTCTCGGCCCGCCGCCCTGCCTGCCAGCACGGCCCGCATGGTTCACCAACCTCGCGGATGCATGTCGCACTGACTCTCACAAGTTAACAGCCGACAGCATCACGGCTCAATAGCCCAAAAGTGTGCATGTGCGCGGATCATCCTTGGTCTATGCTTACTAGCTGTGGCTACAGCGACACGACTCAAGAAGCAGCTCGGAGCTGCACTACGTCATACACGTGAGCGAGCTGAGCTGACCGCAAAACACGCGGCAGACGAGCTTCGGGCAGTTCAGACGACCGTCAACCGCTACGAATCGGGCGAAACCCTCCCAGGCTGGCCCACCCTCCGTACCCTACTGACCGCGTACGACGCCGATGCCGAAGAGACCAAGCGCATCACGCAACTCTGGGAAGCGGCACGGGAGGAAGCGCCGCCAGTGCGGCTGCCGATGGGAACCTCCCGAACGTTCCGCCGGTATGTCACGGCCGAACGCGAAGCCGTAGGCGAGCGCGGGATCGAGCCGGTAACCGTGCCCGGACTTCTTCAGACCGAGCGATACGCCAGGGCCATCAACGACCGGGGCATCCGCTATCTGCGCCAGACCGCGCGCCCCGAGGGCTATGTCAATATTCGACGTACTCGCCAGACGCTTCTCGATGGGCCAACGCCGCTCAACCTGCACGTGATCGTCGATGAAGCCGCCTTGCACCGAGAGATCGGTGGCCGAGAGGTGATGCATGAGCAATTCGCACACCTGCTGGTCGTAGCGGAATGGTCCAACATCACAATCCAGGTCATGCCTTACGGCGTCGGCGCCTACGGTTTCATGAGCGGCGCGGTCGCGATCATCGACTATGCGGAGCCCGACTCATCGCCGGGCGTCTACCTCGAATACCCCGCTGGCGGGGCGTGGGTGGAGAACCCGGAAGATGTAGGACGGTTCACCACCATGTTCGAGGACGCCGCCTCGGCCGCGCTCACGCCCGACGAGACGGTCGACTTGATCCATCAGCGGATGCGGAGCAAGCAATGACCGGCAACAACACCACTCGGTGGCGCAAGTCCAGCCGCTCGGGTGCGGGTGCGAACAACTGCGTCGAGATCGCCCACACGCTGGACCGGTTGCGGGACAGCAAGAACCCCAACGGTCCCGAACTCCGAGTCAACGTAACCGCGCTTCTGGCCGAGCTGAACAAGTGACCTGACGCGCCGCGCGACTCGCTGTAGGTGGCACAACTGTCTCACATGTGGGACAGTTGCGCCATGGCTATGGTAGCTACTCTCGGCCGGCTGGCTGATCTGGCTGAGGCGCAGGGCGGCCTGATGACGACACGCCAGGCCGAGGCACGCGGGGTGGCGCGGCGCGATCTGGCCCGCCTGGTTTCCGGAGGCGGTTTGGAGCGCGTCACCTATGGGGTCTACCGGGTGACGGGAGCGCCGAGGGACCGGTTGGTAGAACTGCGTGCGGCGTGGTTGCAGTTGGCACCAGGATTGGGCGTGGACCAGCGCCGAGTCGGACATGGTGTGGTGTCGCACGCAAGTGCGGCAATGGTGTACGAGGTCGGGTTCCTGGAGCCGTTCCGGTTCGAGTTCACCGTTCCGCCACCACGTCGGGTACGCAGCCGACGGCAGGACGTGGCGATCCACCGAATCCACCTGGATGTCGGAGATGTGGCGTGGGCAGCGGAGATGGTCGTGACCACGCCAGTACGCATGGTGGTCGATCTGGCCGCACAGCGCATCGACGGGGGCCACCTGGCCGGTGTGGTCGTGGACGTGCTGGCGAAGGGTCTGGCCGATCAGCGCGAAATCGAGTCGGTGCTCGCCCCGCACGCCGCCGGGTACGGTCTACCCGCCGGTGACGGCCCGGGTCTGGTCGCCGATCTATTCGACCAGTCTGGAGCGATTTCGTGACAAAAAAGGAACCTGCGGCCGGTCGAGCATTCCCATATTCGACCGCACAGGCATTCGGGGCGGCATTGAATGATCGACTCAAGACGGTCGCGGCCGAGTCGGCATATTCGGTTTCCCAGCTGCGACGTCAGTTCGCCTACGACCGACTGCTAGCGCGATTGTTTCGTGATCCGGCGGCCGGATGGGTGCTCAAGGGTGGAATCTCGATGATCGCACGACTGCCGGTGGCGCGACACTCCGCCGATGTTGACCTCGCTGCGGCCCTTGACTCACCACAGGATGCGTTGCAGGCGCTGCGCATGGCAACGAATATCGACCTGGGTGATTTCTTCACGATCGGTTTCGATCAGCCACGGTCCATGGTTCAAGGCGTCGATGGAATTCGGGTGATCGCCGAGGCCAGGCTAGGCCCACGGGTATTCGAGCGTTTCGGCGTGGACCTGGTCACTGCGGCTGTGATCACCGGCACCGTGGAATGTGCCGATCCAATTCTCGATCTCGGTATCCCCGGACTGGCCCGGCCGTGCTACCGGTTGTATCCGTTGGCCGATACTCTCGCCGATAAGTTCATGGGAATCATCGAACGCCACGGCCAACGTCCCAGTACCCGTTTTCGAGACCTTGTCGACATCGTGTTGATCGCCCACAGCCAATCAGTCGACGCGCAGGCACTGTCCACGGCGTTGGCGTCCGAGCAACGACGTCGAGGACTGATACTGCCCGACCAGTTCGACGTTCCCAACCATGCCCTGTGGGAAGCCGGTTACCGTACAGCGAGTGACGTGCCGGGCTTGGCCGAACGGACCCTCGCCGCCGCTGTGACCACCGCCCAACAACTGTTCGATCCTGTCCTCAACGGGCGGGCCTGCGGACTCTGGGATCCTCACTCCCTCCGCTGGGACTCGGGCGAAGCATCCGCTTAGGACCCCACGGGCTCCGCCAGCTCGATCGGGCGGTCGCGGAACGGGACTGCGACTCGCGACGTTCGCACATTCAGCGAGAGCACGGCCGCGCCCAGGCACAGGAATCCGGCGATGTACCAGGCGAGCTCGTAGTTGCCGAGCCGGTCGCGCAGGATGCCGGCGCCGATCGACGCGAGCGCGGCACCCAACTGGTGTGCTGCGAAGACCCAGCCGAACACCACCGGCGCGCGCTGCCCGAAACACTGTCGGCACAACGCCATCGTGGGCGGCACGGTGGCGATCCAGTCCAGGCCGTAGAACACGGTGAACACCAACATGCTCGGGTGCACGATATCTGCGAACAGCCTCGGCAGGACCAGCAGCGACAGCCCGCGCAGCCCGTAGTACACGGCCAGCAGCACGCGCGGCGCGCCGAACCGGTCGGTCAGCCAGCCGGACCCGATGGTGCCGGCAATGTCGAACACGCCGGCCAACGCGAGCAGACCCGCTGCGGTCGTCTCCGGCATGCCGTGATCGCCGGCTGCCGGAATGAAGTGCGTCTGCACCAATCCATTGGTCGACATCCCGCAGATCGCGAACGACACCGCGAGCACCCAGAACGGGCCGGTCCGAGCCGCGTCGCGCAACGTCCGCAGGGCCAACCCGGCGGTGCCTCGGGCGGGTGGCGCCGGCTCAACGAACTCGCCGCCGTAGGGCGCCAGCCCCAGATCGGCCGGTCGGTCGCGGAGCAGCCACAGCACCAGCGGCACCACGGCGAGTGCGGCGGCCGCCACGGTCAGCGAGGCGGAGCGCCAGCCGTGGTGCACGGCAAGAAAGGACAGCAGCGGCAGGAACACCAGCTGTCCAGTGGACGAGGCCGCGGCGAGCACACCCGAGATCACCCCGCGCCGGGCCACGAACCACCGGCTGGTGACGGTGGCCACCAGGCCCATCGCCATCGAGCCGGTGCCCAGCCCGACCAGGATTCCCCAGCACAGGATCAGCTGCCAGCTCGCCGTCATGAACACCGTCAGCGCGCCGCCGACGGCCACCAGCGCCAGCGCCGAGGCGACGACCCGGGCGATGCCGAAGCGTTCCATCAGCGCGGCGGCGAACGGTGCGGTCACCCCGAACAGCACCAGGTTGACCGAGACCGCGGCCGAGATCGTCCCCAGCGACCAGCCGAACTCGTGGTGCAGCGGGTCCATCAGCACACCCGGCGTCGAGCGGAAGCCGGCCGCGCCGATCAGCGCCACGAAGGTGACGGCGGCGACCCACCAGGCCGGATGCAGGCGTCGTCTCATGTCATCCAGCTTTGGTGGTCGATCGCCGTCGAACTAGTGGCCGGAAGGACAATATGTGAAAGAATCAGGCCATGCATCGCATCGCGGTGGTCGCTCAGGACGACGTGGTGGCCTTCGAGCTGGGTGTCCCCCGCCAGGTCTTCGGCAGCACAGCGGCGGTGGACGAGCGCGGCGAACCGCTGTACGAGATCCGCACCTGCACGCTCGACGGCAAGCCCGTGATGACCACCGCCGGCTACCGCGCCGACCCGGATCACGGCCCAGAAATCCTCGCCGACGCGGACACCGTGATCCTCCCCGGAATCCACAGTGGACTTCCGGTCACCGAGGGAACGCTGACGCCGCAGCATGTCGAGGCGTTCGAGTCGATCCGACCCGGCGCCCGACTGGTGTCCATCTGCACCAGCGCGTTCGTGCTGGCCGCCGCCGGCCGGCTGGACGGGCTGCGGGCGACCACGCACTGGCTGTGGACCAACCGATTCGCCAGGCTGTTCCCGCACATCGAACTCGACCCGAACGTGCTGTGGGTGGACAACGGCGAGGTGCTGACCTCGGCCGGCAACGCCGCCGGCTTCGACCTGTGCCTACACATCCTGCGCCGCGACCATGGCAGCGAGATCGCGAACCGAGTCGCCCGGCACTGCGTGCTGCCGCCGTGGCGGGACGGCGGGCAGGCACAGTTCATCGACCGCCCGATGCCCGATCCAGACGGTACCTCCACCACCGACGTCCGTGCCTGGGCGCTGGCCCGGCTGGACCAGCCGCTGGACCTGACCGCGCTGGCCAGCCAAGCGACGATGAGCGTGCGCACCTTCACCCGTCGGTTCCGCGAGGAAACCGGGCTGAGCCCGAACAAGTGGCTCACCCAGCAGCGCGTCGACCGGGCCCGACACCTGTTGGAGAGCACCGACCTGTCGGTGGACCGGATCGCCGAGGACGTCGGCTTCGGCACCGGGACGTCGCTGCGCCTGCACCTGCACGCCCGACTCGGCGTGCCACCGTTGGCCTATCGGCGGACGTTCCGCGCCGCCAAGGGGGTCGACTCGGCTGCGCGCACCGGCCGCGCGGAGCGCAGCGCGCGCAGCAGCGGGTAGCCCAGCACGATCAACAGCGATCCCCAGACGACGCCGTGGAACGACATCACGCCCATGGTGACGGTGAGATCGCCGGCGCCGGCGATCAGCGCCACCCCGATCACCACCAGGTTGACCGGATCGCGTAGGTCCAGCCGGTTGTCCAGCCAGATCCGCAGCCCGACCAGACAGACCATGCCCAGCAGCACCACGGTGGCCGCGCCGATCACCCCGGCCGGCAGGGTGCCGACGAGCGCGACGAACTTGGGCGAGAACGCCGCCAGCATCGCCAGCGCCGCCGCCAGCACGTAGGTCGCGGTGGAGCACACCCGGTTCATCGCCATCACGCCGAGGTTCTGCGGCGCCGGGCCAAGCCCCAGGCCGCCGCCGGAGCCGGCCAGCATGTTGGCCAGGCCGCCGGCGATCAGCGTGTCGCCGACCGTCCCGTTGAGATCCCGGCTGGTGATCGCGCCGATCGCCTGCACGCTGCCGGCGGCCTGGGCGACCAGCACCAGCACGGCGGGCAGCACGTACGGCACGATCGCCGGCCGCAGCACCGGGGCGCTGAGCACCGGCATGCCCACCCAGGCGGCGTGGTGCAGCGCGGCCATCCGGGCCGGGTCGACCATGCCGTAGGTCGCGCCGGCCAGCCAGCCGACCAGCACGCCGATCAGCACCGACAGTCGGGCCACCACTCCGGGCAGCACCGCGCACACGCAGATCACGGCGAGCGTGACGGCGGCCAGGGTCGGCTGCCGGCCCATGCCGGCGGTCCCGGTCGTCGCCAGGCTCAGCCCGATCAGCACGATGATCCCGCCGGACACGACCGGTGGCATGACCGAGTCGAGCAGCCGCACGCCCAGCGCCTTGACGCCGACCCCGACGACGACCAGCAGCAGCCCGACGGCGAGCACCCCGCCCAGTTGCGCGGCCAGGCCCTGCGCCCGCGCGGCGGCCAGCGGCGCGATCAGCGCGAACGACGGCGCGAGATAGGCCGGCACCCGGTTGCGGGTGACGATCAGGAACAGCAGGGTCCCCAGGCCGGAGAACAACAGTGTGGTGGACACCGGGAAGCCGGTCAGCGCCGGCACGAGCAGCAGCGAGCCGAACATCGCGGCGAGATGTTGCAGGCCAAGGCCGATGGTCAGCGGCCAGCCCACCCGCTCGTTCGGCCGCACCACAGAGCCATCGGCATCGTCGTCACGGTCCTGTGATAGCCAACCGCCACGGTGCACGGTCCACAGCGCCACGCGCCCTCCAGGCCGTTCTGGTCGTCAAGTCGCCGCAAGCGTCGCCTGCCAGTTGGCGCATATGCATATCACGACTCGATAACCGAACGCCCGCCGGCACCCTTTTCGTCAGCGGGTCGATCCGCCGGAATCCATTCAGGACGCGGAGTCGGCCTGCGAATTCTGTCCGGTTTTCGACTGTTGCACCCGTTGGGCGATCTCCTGCTGGATGTTCGCCGAGTTGGCGCCGGCGGTGGTGGAGTTGCCCGCCCCGCTGGTGATCTGGCCGGTCGCGCCGCCGTGCAGCGAGGCCCGGATCTGCTCCAGCCGCTGCGAACCGGCCATGTTGGTGGTCGCCCGCTGCACCTCCAGCATCCGACCCTGCACCGAGTTCTTGGCCAGCTCGGACGATCCGATCGCGGTCGCGTACCGCTTCTCGATCTTGTCCCGGACCTGTTCCAGCGTGGGGACCTCGCCGGGGGGCGCCAGCTCGCTCATGCTGGTCATCGACGCGGAGACCTGCTCCTGCATCTTGGCCTGCTCCAGCTGGGACATCAGCTTGGTGCGCTCGGCCAGCGTCGACTGCAACTGGGTGGCGCTCTGCTCGACGGCCTGCTTCGCCTGCCCGGCCGCCTGCAGCGCCTGGTCGTGCAGCGTCTTCAGGTCCTCGATGCCCTGCTCGGCGGTGACCAGCTGGGCGGCGAAGTTCTGCGCGGCGGTCTCGAACTCGGTCGCCTTGGTCTCGTCGCCCTTGCCCCGCGACTCGTCGGCCAGGATGATCGCCTGCCGCGCGGACGCCTGCAGCTTCTCGACCTGGTCGATCTGCCGGGTGAGCTTCATCTCGATCTGCCGCTGGTTGCCGATCACCGCGGCGGCCTGCTGAGACAGCTGCTGGTGCCGGCGCTGCTCGCCTTCGATGGCCTGTTGGATCTGCACCTGCGGGTCGGCGTACTCATCGATCTTCGACGAGAACGACGCCATCAGGTACTTCCATGCCTTCACGAACGGATTGGCCATCTCCTCCGCCTGCCTTCTCCCCTGCTCAGCGCTCCCGCGCGCGAAACCGTGTGCCGATGCGTGGTACATCGTTCCAGGTGTGCGCGCGTGCTTCCACCAAGCCTGCCATAACCGTGACAATGCCTGGCCGCGAATGAGGGGAGATCGGCGTGAAACAGGCCGAGCTCACCCTGAGCTCAGGCGGCGGCGTAGACGCTGCCGCCGTCGCGGGGGCCGATCGGCTTGCTGAGCCGGTGACTGAGCATCGGCTGCAACCGCAGGTCGGAGAGGTCGTTGCCGACTCGGGCCGACACCATCCGACCACCCTGGATGGAGGATTCGGCCGGTCGTGTCCCGCCCTTGCCCTCCGCGCCCTGGCCGGCCGGGACGGGCGCGGCCGGCGCGGCGGCCACCTCGTCCACCGCACGGACGTCGGCAGCGACCAGCCCGAGCAGTTCGTACAGCGGCAGGTCGAGGGCATCGCAAATCGCGGCCAGCAGTTCGCTGGACGGCTCCTTGCGGCCGCGTTCGACCTCCGAGAGATAGCCGAGGCTCACCCGGGCGACCCGGGACACATCACGCAGCGTGCGACGTTTGGTCGTGCGGGCGTGACGCAGCCGGTCACCGATAGCTTCGCGCAGCAGCACGGTCATCGCGCGCCTCCCTTCGAGTAAGCCCGTGCCGACCACATTACCCAGAGGAGCGGCGTGTTGGCAGCGACTTCGGTCCTCGTCTGCCAAGGGCGAACGCCCCGGCGAGTCGACTTGTTCCCGCGCTGTTGCCGGTGTGTTACTCATCGACGCAGCTCAGCGTGCAGAAGATCGACCGCGGCGACGACCGCGGCGGCGCGCACGGCCGGCCGACCGCCGTCGGCGTCGAGGACACGCGCCGTAGCGCCGGCCGGTCCGGCCAAGGCCAGATATACCCGTCCAGGTGACACCCCGTCCTGTGGATCCGGCCCGGCGACCCCGGTCAGCCCGAGGCCGTACGTCGCGCCGCACGCGGTCCGGGCGCCGACCGCCAACTGCGCGGCGACGGCCGGATGAACCGCGCCGTGCTCGGTGAGCAGGTCCGCGGCCACCCCGGCGAGCTTCGTCTTCAAGTCGGTGGCGTAGACCACCAGACCGCCCCGGACGACCGCGCTCGCGCCGGGCACGCTGGTCAGCGCGGCGCACACCAGCCCGGCGGTCAGCGACTCGGCGGTGGCGACGGTGGCCTCGCGTTCGCGCAGCAGCCCGATCACCTCGGCCGCACGGTCCGGCGGCACACCCAGCGCGGCCAGCAGCGGATCGGTCACCGGGTGGTCCGGCGCAGCCGCCCGGTATCCCTACGGAGGCGCACGGCTCGAACTATGTAGTCCGCGCCGGTCAGCACGGTCAGCGCGATCGCGAGCGCCATGACCGCCCAGCGGGCCGCCGCGAAGCCGGCCGGCAGCGGCAGCAGGTACAGGCCGATGGCGATCACCTGGACCAGCGTCTTGGCCTTGCCGCCCCAACTGGCCGGAATCACGCCCCGGCGGATCACCCAGAACCGCAGCCCGGTCACGCCGATCTCGCGGACCGCGATCACGATGGTCACCCACCACGGCAGGTCGCCGAGCGCGCTCAACCCGACCAGCGCGGCGCCGGTGAGCGCCTTGTCCGCGATCGGATCGGCGATCTTGCCGAAGTCGGTGACCAGGCCGCGACTGCGCGCCAGGTTGCCGTCCACGTGGTCGGTGATGGAGGCGATCGCGAAGACCGCGGTGGCCACCAGCCGCCAGCCGGTCTGGTGTCCGCCGTCAGTGAACAGCGCCGCCAGGAACACCGGCACCAGCAGCAGCCGGGACACGGTGAGCACGTTGGCGACGTTCAGCACCGGCGGGGCCTGGGTGGCCGGGCCGTCGGCCGGCGTCATCCCGACTCCGGCAGCACGGCTCTGGGCAACGCGGCGCTGGACAACGGGGCGACCGGAGACACGATCAGATCGACGCCCTCGGCCCCGATCACCTTGGCGCGCACCAGATCGCCCACCGCGAGCTCAAGATCGCCCTCGACGAGCACACACTCGCCGTCGACCTCCGGGGCCTGGTGCGCGGCCCGGCCGACGCAGTCGGCATCCTCGTCCGCCAGCCGCTCGACCAGCACCTCGACCTCGTCGCCGATCCGGTCCTCGGCGCGTTGCGCGGTCAGTTCCTCGACCAGCCGGGAAATCCGGCCGACCCGCTCGGCGATGGTGTCGGAGTCCAGTTTGTCCGGCAGGTCGGCGGCCTCGGTGCCGTCCTCGTCTGAGTAGCCGAACACGCCCACCGCGTCCAGCCTGGCCTCGGTCAGAAAGCGGTCCAGCTCAGCCACATCCGCCTCAGTCTCGCCGGGAAAGCCGACGATCACGTTGGTGCGGATGCCGGCGGCCGGCGAGAGTTCGCGGATGCGCGCGATCAGGTCGAGGAACGACTCGGTCGAGCCGAACCGGCGCATCCGGCGCAACACCGGCTCGCTGGCGTGCTGGAACGACAGGTCGAAGTAGTCCGCCACCCCAGGTGTGCTGGCGATCGCCCGCACCAGGCCGGGCCTGGTTTCGGCGGGTTGCAGGTACGACACGCGAACGCGATCGATGCCGGGCACGCCGGCCAGCCGAGGCAGCAGCAGTTCCAGCGCCTCCGCCCCGCCGTCGGATCGCCCGAGATCCTTGCCATAGGACGTTGAGTTCTCGCTGACCAGGTACAGCTCGCGGACGCCCTGCTCGGCCAGCCAGGCGGCCTCCGCGACCAGTTCGTCGGGCCGGCGGGACACGAACGCGCCGCGGAAACTCGGGATCGCGCAGAACGCGCACCGGCGGTCACAGCCGGAGGCGATCTTCAACGGGGCCACCGGGCTGTCGTCCAACCGAGCGCGGGCGGCGCGCGGACCCCAGCCGTGGCCGGGCACGGCAACGTCATTGGCCGCCGCCGGCCGGTGCACCGGGGTGATCGGCAGCAGGGTCCGCCGGTCGACCGGCTGGTGCGACTCGATCTTCTGCCCGGCCAGCACCTCGTCCAGCCGCTCGTCCAGGCGCGCGTAGTGGTCGAAGCCGAGCACGGCGTCGGCCTCGGGCAGATCGGCGGCCAGCTCGGCGCCGTATCGCTGCGCCAGGCAGCCGACCGCGACGACCTTCGCCCCACCGGCGGTGTCCGATGCGGACAGCAGGGTGTCGATCGAGTCCTTCTTCGCCTGCTCAACGAACCCGCAGGTGTTGACCAGAACCACATCGGCCTCGCCGTCCGGTTCGGCCATCCGCCAGCCCTTCGCGGTCAGCGAACCGGCAAGCTCCTCGGAGTCGACCTCATTGCGCGCGCAGCCAAGGGTGAGCAGGGCGAACCGGCGACCGGGAGCAGGTGAGGACACCAGCTCAGGGTAGCTGGACGGTCGGTCACCGACGCGTACGGCCGATGAGTGGTGCGGCTACTGTCGAAGTGGATTCGAGATCAAGAGGTGTGGTGTTGGCCGAGCAGGTGGTGATCCGGCGGGCGCGGACCGGCGACGTCCGGGCGATCAAGGCACTCGTGGATCACTATGCCGGCCGGGTCCTGCTGGCCAAGGAACTGGTCACGCTGTACGAGGACGTGCAGGAGTTCTGGGTCGCCGAGCTGGCCGGCGAGGTGGTCGGCTGCGGCGCGGTGCACGTGCTGTGGGAGGACCTGGCCGAGATCCGCACGATCGCGGTGACGCCGGCCGCGCTGGGTCGAGGTGTCGGGCACGCGCTGGTCGACCAGCTTGTCGAGGTGGCCCGGGAACTCGGTCTGGCCCGGTTGTTCGTGCTGACCTTCGAGACGGAATTCTTTGCCAGACACGGTTTCCTGAAGATCGACGGGACGCCGGTGTCCCAGGATGTCTACGACGAGATGCGCCGCTCGGTCGACCCCGGTGTCGCGGAGTTCCTGGACCTCCCCTACGTCAAACCGAACACCCTCGGCAATACCCGAATGTTGCTGCAACTGTGAGAACCGAAGTGTGGAAGGAAATCCGATGTCCGACGCGATGAGGGCTGAGACGATCACCATCACCGGTCACGGTGGCGAGCGGATCGAGGCATATTTCGCCGGCCCACTCGCCGAGCAACCGCATGGCGGGGTCGTGATGATCCATCACATGCCCGGTTTCGATGAGTTCTCCCAGGAGGTCGTGCGGAAGTTCGCGCACCATGGCTATGCGGCGATCGCGCCGAACCTGCACTACCGGGAGGCACCGGGGGCCAGCCCGGACGACGCCGCGGCGGCGTCGCGAGCGGCCGGCGGCGTGCCGGACGACCGACTGGTCGGCGACGTCGAGGCGGCGGCGAACTACCTGCGCGGCCTACCGAACGCCAATGGCAAGGTCGGCGTGATCGGCCACTGCTCGGGCGGCCGGCAGTCATTCCTGGCCGCGTGCAGCCTGCCGTTGGACGCGGCGGTGGACTGCTATGGGGCCTTCGTGGTCAAGGAACCGCCGGCCACCCTGCCGAGCAGCATGAAGCCGATCCTCGGTCTCGCGGACCAACTGTCCTGCCCGCTGCTGGGCCTGTTCGGCGCCGACGACCAGTACCCGGCTCCGGACGAGACGGCGGTTCTGGCCGCGGAATTGGACCGGCTGGGCAAGGCCTATGACTTCCACACCTACGAGGGCGCCGGCCATGCGTTCTTCAACTACGACCGGCCAAGCTACCGGCCGGAGGCGGCGGTGGACGGCTGGCGCCGCATCTTCGAGTTCTACGGCCGCTACCTGAGCGCGTAAGGAGAGAATCATGTGCACCTATCTGACCGAGAAGATCAAGATCGACGGCAGCGGCAAGGGCGCGCGCGGCTGGTTCGGGTTGAGCGAGGCCAGTGTGTACGTCGACCATCCAGTGCACGCGCAGTTCGGGCACACCGTGAACATCGACTTCCGCAACCCCGGCGAGGGAGCGTCCGCGCGAGTGGCCGTCGAGTTGACCGAGGAGGCGGCGCTGGCGCTGGCCGAGGCCATCCACAGCGCGCTGGCCGCCGCCCCGCCCGGACTGGCGTCGGCAACACAACGCCGTTGACCTGACGTTTAACTGTGTTCGGCGGCCCGGATCGCTACATCAAGGACCTGGGCGGCTTCGACTCGATCATTGACGCCCACCGGCACCTGCGGATCACCGGGGAACAGCGGCTGCGGTTCGTGGAGTTTGTTCGAGGCGGCGGACAAGGCCGGGCTTCCCGACGACGAGCCGTTCCGCGAGGCACTGCGGTCACACGTCGAGTTCGGCACCCAGGTGGCCAGCAGAACTCGCACGCCACCACCGACGCCGAGCCGCATCCGCTGCGCGAGATGCCGCACTGGGACTGGGACCCGCCGAAGTGATCACTCGCCGACTATCCAGAATCGCTGCAATCTGGTGACCGCGTCCGCCTTGGTCAGAAAGTGTCGTGGTCTTTGCGGATCGGCTGAGGCCAAGTCATCGCGCGGCCCCAACGATCCAGTCGCGAAGCCGCTGATCGTCACTCAAACGGATGAGCTGCACCAGACCCCAGCTCGCCCGATGGTTCGGCGCGCCCAGCAAGTGATCCTGCCAGTCGTCCGCGTATTCGCGCAGCGCGGCAACCATTTCCGTAACGGCCTCGTCGAACGTCGCGCCATCCGCCGCGACGGGCAGGCCGGGAATGAACACAGACCATCCACCGGCTTCTGATACCACTTCCGCCGTAGACATGGCAGCACCTCCAATCCGGTGTTCGACCACCAATCTCTACCAGCCGCAGAAGTGTGATCACATACCTGCCCCACATTAGCCAGCCCCCACGATGGCCGTGGCCAGCCGCCACATGGTGGTGGTCGGGTTGTGCCGGTGATCTTTGCCCGCGTCGGTGATCGCTCGCGCCCGGTCGATCGCGTTATGGATACCGGGGGCGAAGGAGTCAAAGTCCAGCTTCGTCTTGTCGTAGCTCGGTACGTGCCGGCACACCTTGGCAACCGCAGCAGCCGCATCGTTCAGCCACGCTACGTGATTGGTGAAGTGCAGCAACAACCAGAACTCAAAACATGGATTGGAGATCACCAGCGAGATCTTCGCCCTGCTCGCCAGTCGCACAGCCTTGTCGATGTCCTCACGATAATCATCGACATCTGCGACACACCAAACATGGTCGAAACGGTCGCGATCCTGATCCCATCGCTTCGTCGCATACTCAACCATCTGACTTGGTGATCCACCATAGGAGATCGGTCGCACCGACACCACTCGGTACAGTCGCCGAAGCCCATCCATGTAACTGTTTCTCAGTCTTCTCACCACAGCAGACTACGAGAATACGAGCTCTGACTGAACGCGAGCCAGATTGGCGATGTTGATCGGCGTCACGCCTCGACATCGGACCTCGATACACGGACCGCGTCAGTCAAGTCTTCCGGGAACAACTTGGGTACCGCATCATAGCTGCCGCCAGGATAGCGTCGCGCGGTATTCTCGCCCTTACGCGGCCTGAAATCGCTCAACGGATAGACACTCGTTGCCCCTCGGTCATCCTTATTGGTGAACCACACCTGATCTCGATGAAGCACCGGATCGTCCAGCGTGGGGCCGAGCAGCGTGGTGTCATGTGTCGTACAGATCAACTGCGCGTCACTGGGGTTCGCCCCACTATCCTGGAACAATGTCGGTATTCGCGCAGTGAGCCAAGGGTGCAAACTCGTTTCGACCTCATCGACCATCAGGACACCTCCAGTCTCCAACGCTGCCAACGCATCTCGCAGCATGCCAATCCAAGCCCGAGTTCCAGCGGACTCGTCTTCCAATTCGAACGGAACGGTTGATCCTTTGTGCACAAAGACCAATTTTTTTCTTACCCCTCGGGCAGTAATCCGCCGCTCCGCACGAAAGTCTTCAATTCCGAGGTCCGCCAGGCGCAGTAGCTCGACCACGAGTTGTCGACGCCTCGGCGACCCTGTCAGGAAGTCAATGGCCTCGTCATCAAACTCGAAGGAGCTAGGGTAACGAAACGCTAAGGTCGATCGGAACCAACGATACATCGGCAATGACTCAGCCATATTCGCCTGTGACGCGATGCTCAGGAACAACGCATTGGGCCGAGTGAGCTCCTCGAGAACCTCGACCCGACCTCGATGCGGTGAAATAGTGCTACCGAACTTAAAGTCGCCGCCCGCCCGCTCAAAGATAACTCGACGTCGCTTCTCCGGATAGCTGTACAGCCACTCTTCCAAGATCCTCTCATCGTCCAGGACGAAGCCGTATGTGTACCGAACGCCGTCGACTTCAACGTCGATGACATAGTGCGACGGCGCTGATCGCACCTCGGGGTCCAAGCGGAAAGGGCGCCGCGGAACCCCGCCACCAGGCTCCCAACGCGGGTAGGAGTCCAGGACCGCTTCGCGCATGAAGCGCAGGCCATCGAGCAGGTTCGACGTCTGGCTTCACCAGGAGGAATTTTACTCGTCGTCGTCGGCGTCCGGGTCGTCGTCGGGGGAACCGCCGCGCAGGGTGTACAGCAGACCGGTCAGCTCGTCCGGCTTGATCAGCACCTCGCGGGCCTTGGAGCCCTCCGACGGACCGACCACGCCGCGCGACTCCAGCAGGTCCATCAGCCGGCCGGCCTTGGCGAACCCGACCCGCAGCTTGCGCTGCAACATCGACGTAGAGCCGAACTGACTGGACACGATCAGCTCGGCGGCCTGCACCAGCACTTCCAGGTCCTCGCCGATGTCGGCGTCGATCTCCTTCTTCTCGCCGGCCTTCGCCGCCGTGACACCCTCGGTGTAGCTGGGCGTGCTCTGCTCGCGGGCGAACGACACGACCGAGCTGATCTCCTCGTCGGCCACATACGCGCCCTGGATTCGCACCGGCTTGGACGCGCCCATGGGGAGGTACAGCCCGTCGCCCATACCGATCAGCTTCTCCGCACCCGGCTGGTCGAGGATGACCCGCGAGTCGGTCAGCGACGAGGTGGCGAACGCCAGCCGGCTCGGCACGTTCGTCTTGATCAGCCCGGTGACCACGTCCACCGACGGCCGCTGCGTCGCCAGCACCAGGTGGATGCCGGCGGCCCGCGCCTTCTGGGTGATCCGCACGATCGCGTCCTCGACGTCCCGTGGCGCGGTCATCATCAGGTCGGCCAACTCGTCCACGATCGCCATGATGTACGGGTAGGGCCGGTACACCCGCTCCGAACCCAGCGGCGCGGTGATCTCGCCGTCGCGCACCTTGCGGTTGAAGTCGTCGATGTGCCGGACCTTGCTGGCCTGCATGTCCTGGTACCGCTGCTCCATCTCCTCCACCAGCCAGGCCAGCGCGGACGCGGCCTTCTTCGGCTGGGTGATGATCGGCGTGATCAGGTGCGGGATGCCCTCGTACGGGGTCAGCTCGACCATCTTGGGGTCGATCAGGATCATCCGGACCTCGTCCGGGGTCGCCCCGGCCAGCAGCGATACCAGCATCGAGTTGACGAAGCTGGACTTGCCGGAGCCGGTCGAGCCGGCCACCAGCAGGTGCGGCATCTTCGTCAGGTTCGCGGTGACGAAGTGGCCCTCGATGTCTTTGCCCAGGCCGATCACCATCGGATGGGTGTCCTTGACAGCGGTGGCGGACTTGAGCACGTCGCCCAGCCGCACCATTTCCCGGTCGGAGTTGGGCACCTCGATGCCGACCGCCGACTTGCCCGGAATCGGCGCCAGCAGCCGCACATTGTCGGTGGCCACCGCATAGGCGATGTTGCGGGTCAGCGCGGTGATCTTCTCGACCTTGACGCCCGGCCCGAGCTCGACCTCGTACCGGGTCACCGTCGGCCCCCGGGTGAATCCGGTGACCTGCGCGTCCACCGAGAACTGCTCCAGCACGCCGGTGATCGCCTCGATCATCACGTCGTTGGCCTTGCTGCGCGCCTTCGGCGGATCTCCATCGACCAACAGACTCGCCGGCGGCAGCTGGTAGTCGCCGTCGACCTCCCGGGCAGTCCCGTCCGGGCCATCGGGAGCTTCGGTGGTTGGCTGGGTCGCCGGCACCGCGGCCGGCTTGACCCGAGCCGGCTTCACGGGCTTGCTGTCGAACGGAAGCTCCGGCTGGTCGTCCGGCGCGGTGGCAGGTCCGGCCGCGTCGCTCATCGTGGCCTGACGCCGGCGCGACGGCCGGCGCAACCGCACGGCGCCGGGATCGGCCTCCACCGAGGGATCAGCCCCGGTCGATCCAGCCTTGTCGTCACCTGCCTCGGCGGCTTCGGCGGCGTGCTGGCCCAGCGCCCGCAGCCGGTGCGGGATCTGCCGGACCGGAGTGCCGGTGAACACCAGCACCCCGTACGCCGCGACCAGCACCAACAACGGCATCGCCACCCAGGAAGTCAGGCCCTGGGCCAGAAATCCGCCGGCCAGATAGCCCAGCGCGCCACCGGCGTGCCGCCAGCCGGGGTCGGTCACCGGACGACCGGCGCTCAGGTGCGCCAGGCCCAGCGCCGCGAGACCGAACAACAGGGCGCCGATCACCAGCCGCGGCCGGGCTTCCGGCTTCGGCTCGGTCCGCATCAACGTCACGCCGAACAGCAGCAACACCACCGGTAGCGCGAACGAGCCGACGCCGATCGCGCTGCGCAGGCCGATGGTCACCCAGTAGCCGATCGGGCCGCCGGCCTGCCACCACACGCCGGCCGCGCTGACCACGGCGAGCGCGATCAGCACGACCGCCAGGCCGTCGCGGCGGTGCGCCGGATCGAGTTCCCTGGTGCGACCGACCGCTCGGAACAGCGTGCCGAATCCCTTGGCCAGCAAGCCCGGCGACGACCGCCGGCTGGGCTTGGGCGCCGGCCGTTTCCTGGTTTTGGCCGTGCTGGGACGCGACCTCGCGGTGCCACCGGCCCGGCCGCGGGTCGAGCGTTTCGAAGTCGTCGTCTTGCTGGCCATACCCCACACGGTAGTCGGGTTGTCCCACGAGTCCCAGCAGCCACAGTGATCGCAGTCAACCCAGCGGCAACAAAGACACGAAGCCGTGCCAGTTCACGGAACGGGCTGCGCCACCGCGATCGCCCGTGCCATGCTTCGCGCCTATGGTCGCCCTGCGCACGGACTCCGCCGAGCCGACACGCCGGCCGGGCCGGAATTCGGCCCCGCCGCTGTGGCGCCTGTTCATGTGGCTCAACCGTTGGTTCGTCGCGCTGGTCGGTCAGGTGGAAGCCACCGGCGAGGTGCCCGCGGAACTGCGGGGCCGGCCGTTTCTGTTGGCGGCCAACCACATTGGCGTGTTCGACCCGTTCGTGCTGACCGCCGCCTGCCACCGGATCGGGCTCGCGCCGCGGTTCCTGCTCGCCGGCGGCCTGCTGGACACCCCGGTGGTCGGCTGGGGGCTGCGGCATTCCGGCCACCTGCGGGTGGATCGCGGCAAGAGCCACGTGATCGAGGCGTTCCACCGCGCGGTGGACGCGCTGGGCTCAGCCGAGGGCGACGCGGTGCTGGTGTATCCGGAGGGGCGGATCAGCCACGATCCGGGCCTGTGGCCCGAACGCGGCAAGAGCGGCGTGGCCCGGCTGGCGCTGGCCGCCCGGGTTCCCGTTGTGCCGGTGTCCCAATGGGGCGCGCACGAGGCGGCGTACTGGGGCACCGAAGTGGTCACCAGCTGGGCCGACCTGCGCCCGGTGGTGCTGTCGTTCCTGCGCGCCATTCCACGCCGGCCCACCTTCCGCGTGCACTTCGGCCCGCCGGTCGACCTCGACGGGCTGTCCGTCGACCGGCCCGGCGACGCGGTTCGGGCCCGCGATCGGATCATGCGGGCGATCACCGCCGGGTTGGTGGATCTGCGCGCCGACGAGCCCGACGAACCGCGTTTCCATGATCCGACCCGGCCGATCGACTCGCGCAGCCCATGGCGTCGGTAGGTAATGCCAAGATAAAGCGCCCGCCGGGTTTCGTTAAGCCACAACGATGATGAGCAGCAGCGAAAGGGAACTACCCGTGACCACACCAGAATCGGGCCAGCCCGGGTTCTCCGGCACGCCTGGTGCACAACCGTACGGCCAGCCCGCGCCCGGTCAGCAGCCCTATGGCCAGCCCGCGCCCGGTCAGCAGCAGCCGTTCGGCCAGCAGCCTTATGGCCAGCCGGCGCCCGGCGCCCCGCAGTACGGCCAGCCCGCACCCGGCGGCTACCCGCCCGGGATTCCCCTTGGCCCCACGCCGATTCCGCCGCGGCGACGCCGCAGACTTCCGCTGTTCATCGGACTGGGTGTCGTCCTGGTCATCGTCATCGTCGGCGTCATCTTCGGCGCCATCAACTCCAAGACCGATCCGGGCAACGCTTCGGCCGGTGACTGCGTGGCCAGCCAGGGCTCGGACGCGAACTCGGTGAAGAAGGTCGCCTGCACCGACCCGAGTGCCACCTTCAAGGTCCTCGGCGTCATCAACAGCGTGCCGGACCCCAGCGGCAGTGACGACGGACGCTGCCAGGCCAACTACTCCAACTACGACACGGAGTTCTGGGAAGGCACCCAGGGCCAGAACGGCACCGAACTGTGCCTGCAGAAACTCAACCAGTGATGTCGGGACGCGGCCGGCTGTCGGCCGGCCGCGTCCGGCCAGCGAAAGGATCGCATCGTTGACCACCTCCGAGCCGGAGCAGCCGGAGTCCGCGGAAGCGCCTGAGCAGCCCGCGCCGACCGGGCCGCCGGTGCACTACGCCGCGCCGTATCCGCAACCGCCCTATGCCCAGCAGCAGTGGCCGGGGTACTGGTATCCCCCAATGGGTCCGCCGGGTCCGCCGCCGCGACGCCGGCTGAGCGGGGGCCGGATCGCGATCATCGTGGCCGCGGTCGCGGTGTACGTCCTGATCATGATCGGCTCGATCGCCTTCGGGGTCCTGGGTGGACTGGGCGCCTTCCAGGGCAATCTGTCGGTCGGCGACTGCATCAACGACAACCTCGGCAACTCGTCGCAGTTCACCAGCAACAAGGTGAGCTGTGACGACGTGACGGCCGCCTACCGGGTGATCGGCACGGTGGACCCGCCGGCCGGCACCTCCGACCACCAGGCCTGCCTCAACGCCTTCTCGCGGACCGAGGCCGAGTTCCAGAACACCCACCCGAGCGGCTACGGCACGGTGTACTGCCTGGTGCACGTGAACCGGTGAGTGGTCACACGGCGAGGATGGTGGGCACGATCATCGGCCGCCGGCGGTAGGTCTCGGCGACCCACCGGCCGACCACCCGGCGGACCGCCTGGGCGATCCGGTGGGTGTCGGTGATCCCCTCCACCTCCATGCGGGACAGCTCCATCTCCACCAGCGGCAGCACCGCGTGCAACGCCTTCGGGTCGTCGGAGAATCCGCGCCCGGACACGGTAGGCGGCGCGACCGGGCGGCCGGTGTTGGAGTCGATCGCGACGGTGATCGCGATGAACCCGCCCTCGCCGAGAATCAACCGGTCGGACAGCGTCGACTCACCGACGTCGCCCACCGACATGCCGTCGACGTAGACATGCCCGACCTCGACCCGCCCGCTGATGCCGGCGATGCCGTCGACCACGTCCACCACGACGCCGTCCTCGGCGATCACCACTCGTTCGGGTGACACGCCGGTCCGGACGGCGAGCGCGGCGTTGGCCCGCAGGTGCCGCCATTCGCCGTGCACCGGCATCACGTTCGACGGCCGCACCGCGTTGTACAGGAACAGCAGCTCGCCGGCCGGGGCGTGACCGGAGACGTGCACCCGGGCGGTGCCCTGGTGCACGACGTTCGCGCCGAGCCGGATCAGCCCGTTGACCACGCCGAACACGGCGTTCTCGTTGCCGGGGATCAGGGAGCTGGCGAGTACCACGGTGTCGCCGGGCCGGATGCCGATCTGCTTGTGCTCGCCGCGCGCCATCCGGCTCAGCGCCGACAGCGGCTCACCCTGCGAGCCGGTGGACACGAAGAGCGCGGCATGGTCCGGCAGCGCCAGCGCCTCATCGATGCCGACCAGCACGCCGTCCGGGATCCGCAGCAGGCCGAGATCGGCCGCGATGCCCATGTTGCGCACCATCGACCGGCCGACCAGCGCGACCGCCCGGCCGTTGCGCACGGCGGCGTCGAGCACCTGCTGGACCCGGTGCACGTGGCTGGCGAAGCAGGCCACGATCACCCGTTGGGTGGCCTGGCCGATGATGCCGTCCAGCACCGGGCCGATGTCCCGCTCCGGGATGACGAATCCGGGCACCTCGGCGTTGGTGGAGTCCACGCAGAACAGGTCGACGCCCTCGTCGCCGAGTCGGGAGAACCCGGCCAGGTCGGTCAGCCGGCCGTCCAGCGGAAGTTGGTCGAGCTTGATGTCGCCGGTGTGCAGAACCAGGCCGGCGGGCGTGCGGATGGCGACCGCGAGCGCGTCCGGAATGGAGTGGTTGACCGCGAAGAACTCCAGGTCGAACGAGCCGAACGAGCGGCGCTGGCCTTCGCCGACCAGCACCAGGCGCGGGGTGAGCCGGTGCTCCTTGCACTTGGCCTCGACCAACGCCAGGGTGAACCGGGAGCCGACGACCGGCAGGTCGGGACGCAGCCGCAACAGGAACGGCACCGCGCCGATGTGGTCCTCGTGGCCGTGCGTGAGGATCAGCGCGTCGATCTCGTCCAGCCGGTTCTCGATGGCCCGGAAGTCCGGCAGGATCAGGTCGACGCCGGGCTGCTGGTCCTCGGGGAACAGCACGCCGCAGTCGACGATGAGCAGCCGGCCGGCGTACTCGAAGACGGTCATGTTGCGGCCGACCTCGCCGATGCCGCCGAGCGCGACGACCCGCAGGGCGCCCTTCGGCAGCGGCGGCGGGGGGCTGTTCAGTTCGATATGAGCGGCGATCTGCTCAGGATTCACTTGCGAACCGCTCCTGCGCTGGTGTGGGTGGTAAGCGGGACATAGGCGGCGGCCGCGTCGGTCTCGGCGACCCGCTCGGCGTGCACATCCGCCGACGAGCGCAACGAGACGCCCGCCTCGGCGAGATCGCCGGCGATGGCCGCGACCAGTTCGGACGTCGCCGGCAGCAGCGGCAGCCGGGGATCACCGACGTCCAGGCCGCACAGCCGGAGGCCGATCTTGCTGAAAACCACCCCGCCGACCCGGCTGAACGCGCGCAGCACCGGCAGCATCGCGCAGTGCAGCTCCCGCGCGCCGGTGACATCGCCGGCCTCGTAGGCGTCCAGCATCGCGGCGATCCGATCACCGACGACGTGTCCGATGACGCTGACGCAGCCGACCGCGCCGACCGACAGCCAGGGCAGGTTGAGCGCGTCATCGCCGGAGTAGTAGACCAGATCGGTGTCCGCGATGACCTGGCTGCCGGCGAGCAGGTCGCCCTTGGCGTCCTTGACGGCCAGGATGCGCGGATGCTCGGCGAGCCGGCGCAGCGTGTCGACCTCGATCGGCACCACCGAGCGGGGTGGGATGTCGTAGAGCATCACCGGCAGGTCGGTGCTGTCGGCGATGGTGCTGAAGTGCGCCAGCAGACCGGCCTGGGTGGGCCGGGAGTAGTACGGGGTGACCAGCAGCAGGCCGTGCGCGCCGGCGTCCTGCGCCTCATGGGCGAGGTGCACGCTGTGCGCGGTGTCGTAGGTGCCGGCGCCGGCGATCACCGTGGCCCGATCCCCGACCGCCTCGACCACGGCCCCGATCAGCGCGGCCTTCTCCTTGTCGGTGGTGGTCGGCGACTCGCCGGTGGTGCCGTTGAGGACCAGACCGTCGTTGCCCGCCGCGACCAGGCGGTGCGCCAGTTCGCCGGCCTTGTCCAGGTCCACCGAGCCGTCCGCACCGAACGGAGTGACCATGGCGGTGAGCACGCGACCAAACGGCCGGCCGGGCGCGGCGCTGGGACAGGCAGTCATGACAGTGACGCTACCTGGTGTTCCAGCCCCGTTCGCGTCATATCCCGAGATGATAGCGGGCGCCGAGAAATCTCCGGTTCCTCCTGGTTCGCGCCGCCGTCCTGGCGGCCGGATCCGGTGATCGCGCACTGTTTTCCGGCGGTCGGATGCCCTTAGGCTGTCCGGTGGAACCCAAGGAGGACACCATGGCCAGCGGCCGCCGACCGAATGTCCGCGTGACGACCGTCGCGGCGGTGCTGGGCGTGGTCCCGGCGCTGTACGAGGCGGTTCTCCGGGTCGTGTTGCGGGTGGCGCTGCGCCGGTTGAAGGCCGGCGACCCCGAACTGGTACTTCGGCTGATGTCCGGGGACGTTCGGTTCCGGTTTCCCGGACACAGCTCGTGGGCGGCGGACGTGCGCGGGCGGGACGAGGTGGCGCGGTGGTTGCGGCGCTTCGTCGACATCGGCATGCGGCTGGATGTGGACGACATCATCGTCAGCGGGCCGCCGTGGGCGAACCGGGTGTGCGTGCGGTTCACCGACTACTGCAACGACGAGACCGGGAAACTGATCTACCTCAACCGGGGCACCATCGTGGCCAGGGTCCGATGGGGACGGGTGGTCCGCTACGAGATCTTCGTGGACACCGAGAAGGTCACCGACCTGGACAACTACCTCGCCGCGCACACCCCGATCTCGCAGCCATCCCAGAGATAAGAAAAACCCGGTCCCTTGCCGAAGCAGGAGTACCGGGTGGGTTGGCGTCAGTGTGCCACGGCCCGGACCGCGTCCGTCCAGAGGGGTGGTTCGGGCATTAAAAAACCCGGCCCTCCGCCGAAGCGAAAGTACCGGGTGGGGTGTCGATAGTCTGCCACAGGCTGGAGGTCACCGTCAAACCGGCTCGGGACTCAGTCACCATCCAGGTGGCTTGACGTGACTACCCACGACATCCGGCAACTGGTGGCCGACAAGGTCGGCTGCTTTGAGTCGTCGCCACCAGTGTGAGCCGGCGCCGCCATC
The DNA here is from genome assembly GCA_035552275.1 of Pseudonocardiaceae bacterium. Classification (GTDB taxonomy): domain Bacteria; phylum Actinomycetota; class Actinomycetes; order Mycobacteriales; family Pseudonocardiaceae; genus DASVLX01. The sequence goes on from DASZLR010000173.1 coordinate 46,804, forward strand.
GGTGTCACCTCGGAGGCCATCCGAGGTTCGGTTCGCACGCGGATTGATGGTGGCTACCGGCACATGGCGGCGTGCCTCCGCCAAGGGGAACTGCAGATCACTGTCATTGGAGAGCACCATCGCCGCGTCGATCCGCTGGGTCAGCACGTCAATCAGCAGGTGGCTGGCAACGTTGACGTCAGTCCCTTTCTCCTCGAACGTCGTCACCGCGACCAGGAGCTCGGCCTGCCCACTCGGTCCTGTGACTTCCTCAGCGGGCAGCCAACCCGGCAGGTTGTCCGCGCCAGGAGAGCAGACTCGGCCACGTGACTTGCTGTTCGGGTCAACGAGAACCCCCCGCTGCACGCGTGGCCGGTAGATGCCCTCGGCGACTGCCACCGAGTCGTTGTGATGACACAACGCATTGACGTAGGTCTGCTGGTCCGCCAGCGAACTTGGATCGCCCTTGCGGTCGCGGAAGGCGGTGCAGTAAACCAACCTCTCAAGGCGGGCGTTGGGCCATATTCGCGGGTTGATCAGGTCCATGGCGAGCCCGGCGAGGTCGAGCCAGCGCCAACCCGCTGTTCCCCGCCCGCACAGCGATCGGCCGCCGTAGTACACATTGAACGCGTCCACGTAGACGCCAACGCGGGTTGTTGCGGAAACTTGTTGAGTAGCAAGCAAAGTGGCCATCAGGCCAGCGTACCGAAGGTCCACGATGGACCACCGCCGCGCTAAAAGGGGGTGAAAAGCTCCGTCAGAAGCCCCGTTTGAGCCCTTTGACCGCCGAGACGGATTCCGGCTCGCCGTCGAACTCGATCCGCACCGCATCGCGGCCGAATGCGAACAGCAGCAGCTCACCGGGTTCGCCATTCAGGGTCACCGTGCCGGGGCCCTGCTTGGCAGGCGCCTCGGTGCCGTCCGGTCGCCGGAGCACCACGCCGACCGGGCTGCGCCGGAAGCTCAGCCGACTCATTCCGCGCGCCGTTCGCCACGCCATCGCGTCCCTGGCCGGGTCCGCCGGCCGGGGCTGCCAGTCCGGCTGAGCCCGGCGAACGTCCTCATGGTGGACGAAGAACTCCGCCGAGTTGACCTGCTCGCCCAGTGCCCGCAGAGACAGCGGCGACCAGCGCGGCGGCCCGGTACGCACCAACTCGACCAGCTCGTCCCAGGGCTTGGCAGCGAACTCGCCCTGCACCTTCGCGGTGTGCGGGGCGAACGACTTGAGGGCGACGCCGGGCAGCGTATCCGGCCGCCGGTCCCGCACCACCAGATGCGCCGCGAGATCGCGCGTTGACCAGCCGGTGCACAGGGTCGGCGCATCCGGGCCGACCTCGGCAAATAGATCGCACAACGCATTTCGCTCGTCCACCGCGACACCCATGGCCGTTATCTTAGGCGACCTCGTGTCCAGCCGTGCGCAGCGCCGTGATCGCCCGACCAAGATCAGCGTCCTTGACGAGCAGATGATCGGTGTCGAATGTGGACAGTGCGAACAGCGGCACGCCGGCGGCGGCCAGTTCTCCGGTCAGCGCCGCCATGATCCCGGACAGGGTGAACGCCAGCGGCCCGCGCACGGTGAGCAGCCGCCAGCCCGGTTCGGCCCGCTCCGACTCGATCCGGGCCAAGGCCTCGGCCGGGGCGACCACCGACAGCTCCTCGGTCGTCCGGGTCACCGACACCAGACCCGAGGCACGCCAGATCGAATCAGGCACCGAATCCGCCGAACCCAGCCGAGCGACGGTGTACTCCCCCGGCATGACCACCAGGGTCAGTTTGCGCACGGCTCAGCCTTCGGCGACGAACGGGCTGGCCGCGATCTCGGCGCCGTCCGGCAACGCGGAAATGGTGAAGTCGTCGAACACGCTGGGAGCGGCCTTCTGCAACTGGCGCAGACATTCCACCGCCAACTGGCGAATTTCCACGTCGGCGTGCTCGCTGGCGCGCATCGCGATGAAATGCCGCCAGGCCCGATAGTTTCCGGTCACCACGATGCGGGTTTCGGTGGCGTTGGGCAGCACCGCCCGCGCCGCCTGCCGGGCCTGCTTGCGGCGCGCGGTCGCGTTGGGCTCGTCCGCGAACCGCTTTTCCAGGCCCGCCAACAATTCCGTGTACGCGGCCACGCTGGCTTCCGCCGCGGCCAGGAACTTCTCGTGCAGCTCGGGATCGGCCGCGATGACATCCGGTTCGACCATGGCCGCGTTGCGCTCCGGCACGTACCGCTGGGACAGCTGCGAGTAGGAGAAATGTCGGTGCCGGATCAACTCGTGGGTGAGCGATCGGGAAATCCCGCTGATGTAGAAGGTGACCGAGCCGTGCTCCAGCACGGACAGGTGGCCGACCTCGAGAATGTGCCGGAGATAGCCGGCGTTGGTCGCGGTGGCCGGATTGGGCTTGCGCCAGGACTGGTAGCAGGCCCGGCCGGCGAACTCGGCCAGCGCCTGTCCACCCTCGGCGTCCGTGCTCCACGGCACGTCGGGAGGCGGCAGAAACTCCGTCTTGGCGATCAGCACGACGCTCGGCGACACCGTCTCGGTCATGGCAAGCAGGGTAACCGCCGGGCCCGACAGGACCAGGTAGACACCGCGATGACACTACCTTCGCGTCATCCTGCGTCAGACTGACGCAGGATGACGCTTGACTGGCGTCAATTCCGACGTCATGATGGCGTCATGGAACTGAGCCCCTATGTCTCCGCGCTGCGGGACAACCTGACGGCCGCCGCGGCCGCCGGTGATGAGCAGACCAGGAACGCGGGTCGGGTGCTGGCGGCAACCATGGAGCCCGCCGCCCGCCTGGCGATCATGAACGCGCTGTCCGACCTGGCCGCCGAGGTCACTCTGGCCCTTGAGGACCGGGTGGTCGAGGTCCGGCTGGACGGCCAGGACGTGCAGGTCGTGGTGACCGGCACGCCCGCCGAACACGAACCGGCCCCCGATCCGCCGCCGACCGGCGCCGAGGGCGACATCAGCCGGATCACCGTCCGGCTGTTCGAGGAACTCAAGTCGCGGGCCGAGCAGGCGGCGTCGTCCCAGGGCGTGTCGCTGAACTCGTTCATCTCGCAGGCCGTGCAGGGCGCGCTGTCCGGCCGCGGCCCAGGCCGCAACCGCGGCGGCTGGCAGGGCGGCGGCCAGTGGGGGAACTGGTCGGGCGGTTGGGACGGCTCCGGCTCTGACGCCGGACGCCACCACGGTCAGGGCCGGGGCGGGTCGTCCCGGGTGCAGGGCTGGGTTGAGGGCTGAAAGGGGAGGGTGAGGTGCCAACCATCATGAGCGACTACGACGAGGCCGCGAGCGCGGACACCGAGCAGGCGGTCCAGCGGCAGAACTTCGATGTGCGCGGCCCGGTGGAGATCGACCTGTCGATCATCACCGGTCAGGTGACGATCAATCTGGTCGAGGAACCGGGTGCCACCGTTGAGGTTCGGCATGACCCGCGAGCCGAGGGCGGCTGGTTCCAGAACCTGGGCGGCTGGCTGAACTGGCTCGGCGAGCAGTTCGGCGAGGAGGCCACCGGCGAGGGCCCTGCCGACGCGGTGCGGGACACCAAGATCGAGCTGGTCGAGGGGCGGCTGACGGTCCACGGGCCCAGGGGCCGGCTGCGGATGGTGCCGCTCGCGGTCACCGTGCGCGCCCCGGCCGGCTCGAATCTGAACCTGCGCAGCGGATCGGCGCACATCGCGGTGACCGGCCCGGCCGGGCGGGTCAACGTGTCGTCCGGCTCGGCGGAGATCGCGCTGGACCGGGCGGACGGCCCGGCCGACATCAAGGCCGGCTCGGGCGCACTGCGGCTGGGTCCGATGCTGGGCGGGCTGCGGGCTCGCAGCGGCAGCGGCGAGATCGAGGTCTCCTCGGTCGGCGGCCCGACCGTGCTGGTCACCGGCAGTGGCGACGTCTGGCTGGGCGCGGTGCAGGCCGATGTCAAGGCGCGCACCGGCAGCGGCGACCTGACCGTGGCCGACGCCGCCTGCGGCGACGTCGAGCTGGTCACCGGATCGGGTGACATCCGGGTCGGCGTGCGGCCGGGCAGGACCGCGCGGGTCGAGCTGGTGTCCGGCTCCGGCCAGGCGCGGAGCGACCTGAAGCTGTCCGACCAGCCGCCCAGCGGCGACAGCGCGCTGAAAGTGCGCGGCCGCACCGGTTCCGGCGCTGCCGTGGTAACGGCGGCGGTCGGTTAGCCGAGAATCCGGGTGAGTGCGGCGGCGAGGTCGCCGCGCTCACCCACGATCACGTCGGCCAGCCCGAGCCAGTCGGCCATGGACCGCAGTTCGGCGGCCAGTTCGACGGCCACCCGGCCGAGATCCGCGCCCGGTTCGGCGAACGCGCCGGGCACTCGCAACGCTCCAGCCGCCCGGTCGGCCTTGAGGTCGACCCGTGCGACGATCGCTTCATCCAGCAGGAACGGGAACACGTAGTACCCGTGCACCCGTTTGTGCTCGGGCACGTAGATCTCGATCCGGTAGTCGAAGTCGAACAGCCGGGTGGCCCGGTCGCGATGCCAGACCAGCGGATCGAACGGGCACAGCAGCGCCCTCGTCCGGATCCGCCGCGGGATGCGGGCCTCCGCGTGCAGATAGGCCGGCGAGCGCCAGCCGCGCACCTCGACCGGCCGCAGCACGCCCAGCTCGACCAGTTCGGCGACGGCGGTTCGGTTGGCCCGCACCGGCAGCCGGTAGTAGTCCCGCAGGTCGGCCTCGGTGGCCACGCCCAGTGCGATCGCCGCGCGGCGCACCAGTTCCCGGAACGCGTCGGCGTCGTCCATCCGCGCACCGTGCACGTCGGTCGGCAGCACTCGCTCGCTCAGGTCGTACTGCCGCTCGAAGCCGCGCCGGCCGCCGACGCTCAGCTCACCGGTGGCGAACAGGAACTCGCAGGTCTTCTTGACTTCCGAGCGATCCCACCAGGTTCCCTTGGCCCGCTCGGTTTCCAGCCCCAGCTCGCGTTCCACCGCGCCCGCGCTGATCGGTCCCAGTTCCTTGACCGCCGTCAGCACGTCGTTGACCAGGCCGGGATGGGTGCGCACCGCCTGCCAGTGCCGGCCCGCCGGATCCGCGAACTGCCGCATCCGCCAACGGAACAACGGCCAGTCGGCCACCGGAATCAGGCTGGCCATGTGCGCCCAGTACTCCACCAACTGCCGGGGCCGACGCGCGCTGTGCGTCCACGCGGCGTCGTCCACCAGCGCGGTCGGGTAGCCGCCGAGCCGGCTGAACAACGGCATGTAGTGCGCCCGGACCGCGACGTTCACCGAGTCCAACTGGATCACCTGCACCCGGGACAGCGCCTTGGCCAGGTGCCGGCGAGTCGGCTCGCCGGTCGGCCTCGGGTCAGCGAAACCCTGCGCGGCCAGCGCGATACGCCCAGCGGTCGCGGCGGTCAACATCTGCACACCTGGATGGTGCCATCAGGCACCGACAGCCACCCGGAACACCGCCGCGGCCTCCTCGATATCGGCCATCGTGGTGAGCAGTCGCGGCAACTGCCCAACCGGCTGCGCGGGCTCGGCGGCGCGCAGCGGGTCGGCGTTGCACGCCGCGATGTTGCGCCAGGCGATCGCCGTCTCGTCCGACAGCGGCCGCACGATCACCGGTGGCGCGCCAGCGAAACCGGCGTCGGGCGCGACCGGCGAGATCGTGCCGGCGGCCAGTTCGGCCAGCGCGTCCGACACCGGCAGCGGCGCGGCCAGCGACACCCGAACGGTGAACGCCTGATCGGTGTAGCGCCGGACGGCCTCGGCGTACAGCGGATCGGCCGCCACCGCGAACGGGTCGGGCGGTCGCGGCACGCTCCAGTTCCCGGTCGCCGGCTGGCCGGGTCGGGCCAGCCGGGCCATCTCGGTGGCCTGCGCCGCCAGATGCGCCCGAAATCCGGGCCCGACCCGGACCGGGAGCAGCCCCACCGACAGCACGGCCGGAAACCGGGCCAGCTCGGTCCACAGTGGACTCCACGATCGCGGGTTCGGGCGCAGCGGAGTCACCGCGGCCAGCCAGGGTTCGCGCGCGTCGCCGCGGGTGGACCGGGCCACGGTGAGCCGCTTGTGGATCTCGACCAGGCCGCGCGGATCGGGCGTGAACGGCTCCAGCGCCCGCCGCAGCTCATCGGCGGACTCCACCGGCTCGGTGCGCATCGGCCGCGCCGCGCCGGACAGCCGAGCCCGCAGGTCGGCCGCGAGGTCCACCGCCGCGAGCTGTTCCGGAGCGGACACCCGCACGACGAGAAAACGACCCGCCGGCTCGGTGAGCCGGCGCAACTCGATGGTCGCGCCGGAGGTGACACCGAGTTGCCACAGGGCCCGCACCGACGGCGTGATGTCCGGCGCCGGCTCGGCGGCCGGGTACAGGTGCACGCCGCCGTGCACGTCCCTGGCCTGCACCACGGTCCCGGCCGTGCCGGAGAACTCGTTGTGCGCCAAGCCTTCCGGCGTGGGCTGTGCCGAGACGGCGGCCGGATCGGCGACCAGCCGCAGCGCGGCCCATGCCCACCAGTTGCCCGCCGCCCCGGCGGTGATGATGCCGGCGGTCATCGTGTCGGTCACTGTGGTGAGACCGTTGGCGGCGGTGCCGTGCTGGGCATCGCGGCGCTCGGCATCGGCGCGCTGACGCCCGGGTAGTTCTCCAGCGGCGGCATTCCTTGCGGGAAGCCGTAGCCGTCCGGCACCTCGATCTGCTCGACCGCGACGTGCAGGCCCTCGCGGCACACCGCGTGCACGGCCTCACGCATCGCTCGCGGCCGCTCGGTGCGCAGCATCAGGTCGACTGGGTCGAGCCGGCCCATCATGCCCTGCAACAAGTCCACGATGAAGCGGCCCACCAGGTGCACGCCGCGCCGTGACCGCCACATCATCCAGCCGAGGTACAGGCTGGTGCCGTACTGGAACACCGACACGTGCACCTCGTAATGCCCGTCTACCAGCACAAGCCGGTTGCCGACGGTGCCGAAGCCACTCGGGGTGCGCCGGGTGTACCAGTAGATCGGCATCGCCCGGTCGCGCAACCGGCCAACGATCTGGCTGTACGTCGAGGCGGCCGCCGGCGCCCGGTCCGCGAGCAACGTCCGCCACTCACCGATCGGCTCCTGCCACCGGGATGCCAGAAAGATCACCCAGAACAGCACGGCCGAGCCGATAAACGCGACGTAGAGCAGGATGTACGACACACTGGCGCCGCTGTCGGAACCGTCGGAGTAACCGCTGCCGGAACTGGCTGCCAACGCGCTCGCGCTGGTGAGCAGCCAGATGAACAGGAAAAACAGAAAGAACAGAAACGAGATGATGGCAGCTCGAAACCAGAGAACCAGCATCGTTCGCCAGCTCACCGAGTCGTCGAGAAAAACCTCCATTGGCTCGTGTCTGAGCGTTTTGTCAAGGTAGGCGGCATCGCCGTCGCCACCGCGCCAGCCCGGGAGTGGCACCACCGCATCGGTCATCGCGCGAAATCCCTTTCACGTTCCAAGCTGCCGAGTGACGGCAGCGGGCCAGGACGTTACTCGGGTTCGCGGGCATTCCGCACAGAAATGACGAAAAAGCCGGAAAAGCCCAGATGAGACTCAGTTGGCGAGTTCGAGGGCGCGGCGCATGGTCTCCCGGGCCCGCCGCCGGTCGCCGGCGATGTCGTAGCCGTAGGCCAGCCGATACCAGCCGCGCCAGTCCTCCGGGGCTTCCTGGACCTCGACCCGACGCTGGTCGAACCAGGCGTCGGCGGCGTCGCGGTCGATCCGGCCGGACGGGCGGCGCGGCAGTTCCGCGCTGTCCGGCAACCGACCCTCCTCGGCGAGCCGACGAGCCAGTTTCTCCACCCGCATCCCGAATCGCAGGTTCACCACCGCGATCCAGGCGCCGATCACCGGCAGCACCAGCACCCCGACACCCAGCCCGATGCCGACCACCGAACCGGTGCCGATCAGCAGCACCGCGCGCTGGGCCAGCAGCACGAAGTACACCACCAGCACGGCGGTGAGCACGATCGCGGTGGTGCGTGCCCTCATTGATCCACCACCGTCAAAGGTCCAGCAAGGGTTCCAGGCCCACGGTCAGCCCTGGACGTTCCACAATGGATCGAACGGCGAGCAGCACGCCGGGCATGAACGAGGTGCGATCCAGCGAGTCGTGCCGGATGGTCAGCGTCTCCCCTTCGGTGCCGAACAGCACCTCCTGGTGCGCCACCAGTCCGGCCAGCCGCACCGAGTGCACCCGCACGTCGGCCACGGAAGCGCCGCGCGCGCCGGGCAGTTCCTGGCTGGTGGCATCCGGAGACGGGCCCCGGCCGGCCCGCGCCCGCGCCACCAGTTCGGCCGTCCGGGCGGCCGTGCCGGACGGGGCGTCGGCCTTCCGTGGATGGTGCAACTCGATGATCTCCACCGAGTCGTAGTACCTCGCGGCGATCTGCGCGAAGTGCATGGACAGCACCGCGCCGATGGCGAAGTTCGGCGCGATCAGCACGCCGACCTCCGGCCGGTCGGCCAACCAGCCGCGCACGGTGTCGAGTCGGTCCCCGTCGAAGCCGGTGGTGCCGACCACGGCGTGCCGGCCGTTCTCGACGCAGTGCCGCAGGTTGTCCATGACCGCGTCCGGGTGGGTGAAGTCCACGACCACCTCAGCAGCGTCCAATCCGGCCACGCCGTCCAGCGGATCGCCCACGTCGATGGCGGCCACCAGCTTCAGGTCGTCGGCACCGTCTACCGCCGCACACACCTGGGCGCCCATCCGGCCACGCGCCCCAAGCACGCCCACCCTGATCGTCACTCGATCACCTCGCGTACCTCGCCGGGCAGGTCCTCGGGATGAGCGTACGGCCCGACCACGGCCGCCGAGAGCGGACGCCGCAGCAGCTGGCCGGCGAGTGCGGCGACATCTTCGGCGGTCACCGCGTCGATCCGGGCCAGCGTCTCGTCCACGCTCAGATAGTCGGCGTAGTTGAGCTCGCCCTTGCCCAGCCGGAACATCCGCGAGCCGGCGTCCTCCAGGCCGAGCACCAGACCGCCGCGCAACTGGCCGCGACCGCGCGCCACCTCGGCGTCGGTGAGCCCGTTCGCGGCCACATCGGCCAGCACCTCCCGAAGCACGCCGGCCGACGGACCGAGCCGTTCCGGTTGGCAGCCAACGTAAACCGACAGCATCCCGGTGTCCGAATAGGACGAGAACGACGAGTACACCTGGTAGGCCAGGCCACGGCGCTCCCGCACCTCCTGGAACAGCCGTGAACTCATCCCGCCGCCGAGCGCGGCGTTGAGCACCCCGAGGGTGAACCGGCGGTCATCGTGCCGGTCCAGGCCGCGCACGCCGAGCATCAGGTGTGCCTGCTCGGTGTCATCGGTGTGCAGCTGCGGCCGCCCGGTCCGGCCGGCTCGCAGCGCGCCGGTGCGCGGTGGAACCGGCATCTGGTTGGCCAGTCCGTCGACCAGGCGGTCAGCCAATGCCTTGCGCACCAACCGAAGCACCCGGCCGTGCTCGATGTTGCCGGCGACCGAGAACACCATGCGCGGCATGGTGTAGCGCCGGCGGTAGAAACCGCGCAGGCCGGCGCGCTTCATCGCGGTGATGGACGCCTCGCTGCCCAGCACCGAGCGGCCGAGCGGGTGGTCGCCGAGCAGCGCGGCGGTGAAGCCCTCTTGCAGCAGGTCCTCGGGGTCGTCGTCACGCATGGCGATCTCCTCGAGCACCACGCTGCGCTCCATGTCCACGTCCCGCTGCGCGACGGTGGCGTGGAAGACCACATCGCAGAGCAGATCGACGGCCAGCGGCAGGTCGGCGTCCAGCGCGTGCGCGTAGAAGCAGGTGTGCTCCTTGGCGGTGAACGCGTTCAGCTCGCCGCCGACCGCGTCGATCTCCTCCGCGATCCGGCTGGCCGACCGGCGGTCGGTGCCCTTGAACAACAGGTGTTCCAGGTAGTGCGCGGCGCCCGCGACCGACGGTTGCTCGTCCCGCGAGCCGACGCCGACCCAGATGCCCACCGCCGCCGAGCGGACGCCGGGCACCTGCTCGGTGATCACCCGCATTCCGCCGGGCAGCACGGTGCGCTTGACCGCGTGCCCGTCCGGCCCGCGTTCCAACACCTTGGTCGTGCCCGGAGGCTGGAGGTGGCCGCGGACTCCGTGGGAGTCCGCGGCCACCCCGGACCGCACATAGGCCCTACGGCTCACGGCGCGACAGACTCCGCGGGCTCGGCGGCCGGCGCGACGGCCTCGGTCTCCTGCACCACGATCAGGCTGATCTTGCCGCGCTGGTCGATGTCGGCGATCTCCACCCGGAGCTTGTCACCGACCTTGACCACGTCCTCGACCTTGGCGATTCGCTTGCCATTGCCCAGCTTGGAGATGTGCACCAAGCCGTCCCGGCCGGGCAGCAGGGACACGAACGCGCCATAGGCGGCGGTCTTCACCACGGTGCCCACGAACCGCTCGCCGACCTTCGGCAACTGCGGGTTGGCGATCGCGTTGATCTTGCCGATCGCGGCCTCGGCGGCCGGGCCGTCCTGGGCTCCGATGTAGATGGTGCCGTCGTCCTCAATGGACACATCGGCGCCGGTCTCGTCGGTGATCGACTTGATCATCTTGCCCTTCGGGCCGATGACCTCGCCGATCTTGTCGATCGGGATCTTGATCGAGGTGACCCGAGGCGCGTACGGGCTCATCTCGTCCGGCTCGTCGATCGCCTCGGCCATCACCTCAAGGATGGTCAGCCGGGCGTCCCGCGCCTGGGACAGGGCCGCGCCCAGCACCTCGCTGGGAATGCCGTCCAGCTTGGTGTCCAGCTGCAGCGCGGTGACGAACTGCTTGGTGCCGGCGACCTTGAAATCCATGTCGCCGAACGCGTCCTCCGCGCCCAGGATGTCGGTGATCGCGACGTACTCGGTCTTACCGTCAACCTCGTCCGAGACCAGGCCCATGGCGATGCCGGACACCGGCGCCTTCAGCGGCACCCCGGCGTTGAGCAGCGACATGGTGGACGCGCACACCGAGCCCATCGACGTCGAGCCGTTGGAGCCGAGCGCCTCGGACACCTGGCGGATCGCGTAGGGGAACTCCTCGCGCTTGGGCAGCACCGGCACCAGCGCCCGCTCGGCCAGCGCGCCGTGGCCGATCTCGCGGCGCTTGGGCGAACCGACCCGGCCGGTCTCACCGGTCGAGTAGGGCGGGAAGTTGTAGTGGTGCAGGTACCGCTTGGTGGTATCCGGCGAGAGGGTGTCCAACGACTGCTCCATGCGCAGCATGTTCAGCGTAGTGACGCCCATGATCTGGGTCTCGCCGCGCTCGAACAGCGCCGAGCCGTGCGCCCGCGGCACCACAGCGACCTCGGCGGAGAGCTGCCGGATGTCGGTGATACCCCGGCCGTCGATGCGCACCTTGTCCCGCAGGATGCGCTTGCGAACCAGCTTCTTGGTCAGCGCGCGGAACGCCGCGCCGACCTCCTTCTCCCGGCCGGCGAAC
>DASZLR010000174.1:0-40286 GCA_035552275.1 Pseudonocardiaceae bacterium
GCCGCGACCGCCGAAGCGGGGACGCTGGGCGCCCTGTCCGCCACGAATGCCGTGCTCGGCGCCCTGGGCGGCGGAGTCGTCGGCATGATGTCCGTCGCCATCAACTCCACCCCCGACCCCGATGTCCCCAGCAACGACCCATCCAGCAGCATCACCGACGACACCCAAACCCAATCCGCCAAGAACCTCAGCGACGAAGCCGGACCAGATGCCAATCGCCAAATCGTCCGTGATCGCTACAATCAACTTCAGCGTGGGCGACGACCGAACGTCAAGGCGGTCGCGACGAAGGAGGAACTTGAAGCCGAGTTCACCGAAATGACGAGGGGTGGCGCGCCGTTCACGAAGCCGACCTATGATGGAACGTGGTACCGGTTGCCCGATGGAACAACTGTCGGGCTTCGAGGAAGCAGCCAGAGCGGCGGCGAAACCATTGACATCAATTGGGAAGATGGCAGTCCTCCCGGCAAGATTCACATCGGAGGGCGATAGCGTGAAACTCGGCAACGTGGAGAAGACGATCTTGTTCGACGGCGTGGAAGATTGGAACTACCTGGGTGCCGTCCAGGCCCTTGTCCGCTCCGAAAACCGCTCAGCCGACGAGACAACCTGGCGACGGATCACGCTGGAAGTAATCCGCAGACTAGCCGAGGACGGTCTGGTGAAGGTTGGCGAAATCCATCGCGAGGAAGGATTCGTCCCTTGGGAAGAACCGATCTCGGAATCCTTGAAAAAGATCGAGAACGCTATGGTCGCCAGCGACGACTGGATTGATTGGTCAAGTTTCGCATGGCTAGCTAACACGGACAAGGGTAATGAGATAGGGAACAGCATCGACCCGGCCGAGCTTGACTGACCAATCAGATGAGGTCGTCGAATTCGCTGGCTTTGATGCCCTGGAACCAGGCCAGCATCTCGGCGCGGGTGAACACGACCGTGCCGGCGTCGGGGTGGTTGCTGTTGCGGACGGCGACCCGGCCGTCCGGCATCGCCGCCGCCTCAACGCACGTGCCGCCACCGTTCCCGGCTCCGGTCGAGAAGCTGCTCTTGCGCCATTGAAGGTGGGCCAAAGGATCTGCCGACGTCATCGGTGCCTCCTTCGTTCGTACTCAGTCATAGCTCCGCATCGCCTCGGAGATCATCTCAACCGAAGCCTCGCGAGACAATGCTTGCTGAGTCAGGATGCCGAAGCGCAGTGTCAACAATCGTACGCGGTCCCGGTCCTCGATATACAGCGTTCCGGCGGGACCTTCGACGTGGCCGACGTCCGGGATCGGTTCGGGCAGCGTCAGCACGGCGAACGGACCTTCAAGTCCCGGGCTGCCGCCGATGTTCTTGGGCAGCACCTGCATGGTGATACTCGGCTTCTTGGCGAGTTCGAGCAGCCGGCGCAACTGGCCATACATGACCGGCGGCTCTCCGACGACCCGCTCCAGGACGGTCTGGTCGATGATGAAGTGCAGGTTGGGCGGCTCGTCATGGTCGATAATCTGCTGCCGCACCATCCGGGCAGCGATCAGGTCCGCCATGTCTTCCGGAGCGAATACACCAGGATTGATCACGTTGATCAGGGCTCGGGTGTAGTCCGGCGTTTGCAGCAGGCCATGAACAAGCTGGCTCTGAAAGTCCCGTAGGCCGACCAATCCTCCCTCGATGCCGAGCAGCGGTGGCGCTTCCTTGGGAAGAACGCCAAGGTAGCGGACCCACCAGCCCTGTTCGTTGGAGCCGAGGGCCAACTGCAGGAGGCCGTCTCGGGTGGCGACGTCGGTGACCCGGTAGGCGTCGAGCAGTTGCTCGATGTCGCGTGGCTTCAGGCCCTGCTCGCGGTTCTCAATCCGGGACATCTTGGAACGCGACCACTTGCCCTGTCCCTGCTGCAACCGCTCAATGGCCTCCTCCTGGGTCAGCTCAGCCTGCTCTCGCAACGCCTTCAGCGTCGCCGCCAGCTGCCAGCGCCGCACGATGGAAACACCGGCATCCAAACCCTGGGTCATGATCATTCCTCCGCTCCCATTAGCCCGTTCGGGCGATATCCGGACTGTCCGGTTGATTGGCCGGACCGTCCATGACAGTCTAACTCATCGCAGCGCTGTAACCACTTGTACGGAGGAACTGATGCTAGATCCCACGAACCGGAGCAACGGCAACCAACACCCCCTATATGACCTCGTTCCCGATCCGACCGACCAACAGCCGATGGGCACCGAGGCCGAATTCGACACGATCGTTGAGGGCACCGTCACCACCTACGCGCCCCGACTGTTCGCTGTCGTCCAGGAGTACGGCGACCGCGTCGACTTCCACATCGCGGCCTGGGGCATGGCCTTCGAGGATCACTGCGACCTGATCGACAGCGAGGGCAGCGTTGTCCGCACCGGCATGCAGTCCCCGGAGCACGCGCTGCGCGGCTACCAGATCGGCGACCGGGTGCGGCCGCGCCTCGTCTGGGTGAACCCGGATGCCAAGAATCCGCTTCTCGATCTGCTCGCCTAGCGAATCACCGGATCACAGCGAGCGGCCGCCGAACAACAAGGCGGAGACATGGTTGTCGGTGGCCTGACCGTCGGCGTAAACACCTTGCCGGTTCAGGCTGTTCATCATCGCGACCGTGTACCGCTCCCCCGGCCCGACATACCCGACCGAGTTCATCACCCAGCCGGTGTCCTCCAGCGACCAGCCGTCCTTGTTGCCGGGCGAGGCGGCCGGTCCGGCGCCCCACACACCCCACTGCTGGTCGACGTCGACGTTCTTGAGCTGGTTGACGATGTAGTCCCGGGTGTCCGACGGCAACTGGGTCAGCACGTAGTTGATCAGCCGGTCCAGGTCGTTCGGCGTGCACTTCTGGAATCCCCAGTACGGGAAGTACTTGATATAACCCGCTTTCGGCGACAACGACGTCATGCCGTAGCGGGGAAAGTCGTTGTTGAACGTCATGTGGTCGGGGCCGGAGTACTTGAACCACAATGAGTCGGCGGCGTTGTCGTCCGAGCTGTGCAGCATCCGCTGGATCAGGTCGCGGTCGCCGGCCGACAGCGTGATCGTGCCGGCGCGGTCCCGCAGGAACAGGTCGACGGTCATCGCCAGCTTGATCGTCGATGCCGTCCACACCATGGTGTTCGCGTACTCGTTGCGCCACACCGCGCCGGTCTGCCGGTCCCGCACCACGATCCCGACCGTCCCCGGCCGGGTCTTGATATATGCCTCAACAGCCGCGAACCGGCGCTGGAAATCGCAGTCGAAGCCGGACTGCGGGTACGGGCAGTCGCCAGCGGGGTTGGCCTTGACGGGTTGCGGCGACGGCGTTGACGAGGTCGACGTGACCGAAGTGGACGAATCGGCGCTCGATGCGGTGCCGCTGGGCGGGGTGATCTCGCCCTGCTGTGCCACCGGGGCCGGCGAACCGCTTCCGCAGCCCGCAGCGCCCAGCAACATGCCCAACAGCACCGCAACCAACAAGACCGGGGACCGAAGCAACCGAACCACCCGGGCAGGCTAGCTGACGGCCAGTCCGGTCAGTCTGCCGACTCGGACGTGCTGGCGCGCTCAGCCTCCGAGCCAGCCGAACCGTGTGAGCCGTTCGAGCCACTACCGTTGCGCGCCGCCTCAAGCTCCAGGGCCGCCTTGTGCTGTTCGGCCCGAGCCCGTTCCAGCGCGACAGTCTCCTCGGCCGGGTCCGGCTTGAAGAAGCTGCCCACCACCGGATGCCCGGCCGCGCCCAGCTTGTTCATCCGCTTGGGCACCGGAGCGCCCTGGTACGGCAGCGCCTTGGGGTGGCCGTGGTCGTCCACCGGCCCCAGCGGCTGGTGCACCTCGATGAACTCGCCGTGCGGCAGCCGCCGGATGATGCCGGTCTCGATGCCGTGTTCCAGCACTTCGCGGTCGCCCCGCTGCAAACCGATGCAGATCCGGTAGGTGATGAAGTACGCCAGCGGCGGCAACACCAGCAACCCGATCCGACCGGCCCAGGTCGTCGCGTTCAGCGAGATGTGGAACTTGTTGGCGAAGATGTCGTTGCCGCCCGACAGCAGCGCCACCATGAAGTAGGTGATCGCCATCGCGCCGAGGCTGGTCCGCACCGGCACGTCGCGGGGCCGCTGCAACAGGTTGTGTGCCGCGGTGTCCTTGGTCAGTTTTCGTTCCAGGAACGGATAGACCGCCGCCAGACCGACCAACATCGGAAGCCCCGCCATGAACGGGAAGAACGCCGCCGGAATCATGTAGTGCCCGAGATATATCTCCCAGGACGGCCACAGTCGGACCAGGCCGTCGGTCCAGCCCATGTACCAGTCCGGCTGCGATCCGGCGGAAACCTGCGCCGCGTTGTACGGTCCGAAATTCCAGATCGGGTTGATCTGGAACAGGCCGCTGATCAGCGCGATAACGCCGGCCACGACCGCGAAGAAGCCGCCGCCCTTGAGCGCGAACACCGGCATGATCCGCACGCCGACGACATTGGTCTCCTTGCGCCGCACACCGGGGAACTGGGTGTGCTTCTGGTACCACACCAAACCCAGGTGCACAGCGATCAACGCCAGCAGAATCCCCGGAATCAGCAGAATGTGGATCGAGTACAGCCGTGGAATGAGCACCCCGTCGCCGGGGAACTTGCCACCGAACAGCAGCCAGTTGACCCAGGTGCCGACGACCGGGATGGACAGCAGCAGGCCGGACATGATCCGCAGGCCGGTGCCGGACAGCGCGTCATCGGGCAGGCCATAGCCGAAGAAGCCCTCGGTCGCGCCGAGCGCGAACAGCGTCACGCCGATGACCCAGTTCGTCTCCCTCGGCTTGCGGAACGCGCCGGTGAAGAAAATCCGCAGCATGTGCACGACGATCGCGGACATGAACAGCAGCGCCGCCCAGTGGTGCACCTGCCGCACGAACAGCCCGCCGCGCACGTCGAACGTGATGTTCAGGGTCGACGCGAACGCCCGGGACATCTCGATGCCGCGCAGGTCCGCGAAGCTGCCGTTGTAGGTGACGTCGGTCATCGACGGGTCGAAGAACAGCGCCAGGTAGGTGCCGGACAGCAGCAGCACGATGAAGCTGTACAGGGCGATCTCGCCGAGCATGAACGACCAGTGGCTCGGGAAGACCTTGTTGATCTGCCGCCGGATGCCGGGCGCCATGTGGTACCGCTCGTCCATGTCCTGCGCGGCCTTGCTGACCTGCTTGAGCACAGGATTGGTCGGCTTCGTCGGCGTGGTGATCGAGGTGCTCATGACGACCGCTCCCAAAAGGCCGGGCCAACGGCTTCGATGAAGTCATGCCTAGCGTAGAAGTATCCGGTCGCTTCATCCACCGCGATCGGCAACTGCGCCAGCGACCGCGTGGCCGGCCCGAACACCGGTTTGCAGTACTCCAGCGTGTTGAACTGTGACTGATGACACGGGCAGAGGATGCGGTTCGTCTGCTGCTCGAACAGCGAGACCGGGCAGCCGAGGTGGCTGCAGATCTTCGTGTAGGCGTAGTAGTCGCCGTAGTTGAAGTCTTCCTGGCCCTTGCGCTTGACGACCTGCGCCGAGTCCGTCGGGCGCAGCCGGATCAGCATCACCGGGTTGTCCGACTCGGTCAGCGCCGCGTACAGCTTGTCCGCGTTGCCGCGCTCGGACTCCCGGAACGGGAACACCGTCTGCATCGCGCCCGCGTCCATGTCGGCCGGGCTGACCAGCGCGACCTCGCTCGGGTCGCCGGTGTCCTTGCGCAGGAACACCCGCTCGGCGCCCGGACCCGGCGGCTCGTACCAGCCGGTGTGCCACAGCGACTCGTTGCTGTTGGAGTTCGCCCACGGGTTCTTCAGCAGCCCGCCCAGCGGCAGCACCACCAGGGTCAGCCCGAACACGCCGGCCGCCGCGCCGGCGGTGCGCTTGATCAGCGAACGGCGGGCGATGGTGCTGCGGTTCCCGGCGTCGGCGAACTCGGCCAGAATCGTCTGCCGGTCGACCTCGGAGGACTGCCCGTCGTGCCGCTGCTGGATGGCGACCTCGTGCGGCACGAACTTCTTCACGTAGGCGATCGCGCCGACGCCCAGCGCCAGCACCGCGACACCCAGGGTGACGCCCAGCAGCGGCGTGTACAGCAGGTATTTGCCCTGGTCACCGGGCAGTTTGTACTGCCACGGCCACCAGATGAACACCACGACGAAGGCGATCGAGGCGATCAGCCCGAGGGCGAACCAGCCGGCCACCATCCGCTCGGCCCGACGCTCCGCCCGGGTTCCCTTGACCGGCCACGGGTCGTCGTACTCGACCAGTTCGACGCCGTCCAGCTGCAGGCCGAGCTTGACCAGCTCGTCCCGGTCCATCGTGGCCAGTTCCTCGTCGCTGGGCACGCGCACGTCCTCCGAGTCACTCATGCCTTCGCTCCGATCCACAGGGTCACGCCGACCAGCGCGGCGATACCCAACGCGAACATCACAAAGCCTTCGGACACCGGACCCAGCCCGCCCAGCGGGTTACCGCCCGGGTTGTTGTTGGCGCCGGTGACGGACTGGATGTACGCGATGATGTCTTTCTTCTCGTCCGGGGTGAGCTGGCGGTCGGAGAACTTCGGCATGTTCTGCGGACCGGACAGCATCGCCGTGTAGATCACGTCCGGCGAGGCGTTCTGCAACGAGGGCGCGAACTTGCCGCCCGACAGCGCGCCGCCCTGGCCGGTGAAGTTGTGGCAGGACTCGCAGTTGAGCCGGAACAGGTCGCCGCCGCGCGCCGCGTCGGTGCCGATCAGCTGCGCACCGGTCTCGGTGGGCCGCTGCGGGCCGCCGCCGATGGACTCGATGTAGGCGTCCAGCGCGTCGATCTGCTGCGGGGTGAACATCGACGGCTTCTGTTCCGCCTGCGGGCTCTGCTCGGCCAGCGGCATCCGGCCGGTCGACACCTGGAAGTACACCGCCGCCGAGCCGACGCCGACCAGGCTCGGACCGCGGTTGTTCTCGCCTTGCAGGTTCGCGCCGTGGCAGGTGATGCAGGTGTTCTCGAACAGTTGCTTGCCCTGCGCGACCAGCGCGGCGTTGCCGTCGGCCGCGTGCGCGACCTGCGGGGTGGGAGTGAGCACGCTGTACAGCGCACCCGCGCCGACCAGCGCGACGCCCAGCGCGAGCAGGCCGGAGACCCGCCGCCGCAGCTTGGTGCGGCGACCGAGCCGACGCTCTTGGGCGGCTGTCGGGTCTGCCTTCTTGGTGGTCATCTACTTCCTCGGATCCGGGCGGGCGTCAGCGGAGTGTCACTTGAGCAGTTCGACGCAGGCGAACAGGCCGATCCAGACGATGTCGACGAAGTGCCAGTAGTAGGACACCACGATGCTGGCGGTCGCCTGGGCCGGGGTGAACTTGCTCATCTTGGTTCGCATCATCAGGAAGATGAACGCGACCAGGCCGCCGAGCACATGCAGTCCGTGGAAGCCAGTGGCGATGAAGAACACCGATCCCCACGCCGACGAGGAGATCGTGGTGTGGTGCTGGGTGACGAGCATGTAGTACTCGCCGGCCTGGCCGCCCAGGAAGGTCAGGCCCATCAGGAAGGTGAGCGAGTACCACCGGCGCAGGCCGATGACGTCGCCCTTCTCCGCGGCGAAAACGCCGAGCTGGCAGGTGACCGAGGACAGCACGAGGATGATCGTGAACCAGATCGAGTATCCCCAGATGTCCAGCTCCGCCGGCTTCGGCGGCCAGTCGGGCGCCGAGTTCTGGGCTTTCACCGTGAAGAACATGGCGAAGAGGCCCGCGAAGAACATCAGTTCGCTGGACAGCCAGATGATCGTGCCGACGCTGACCATGTTGGGGCGGTTCAGCGAGTGCACACGCTGGCCGATGCTGGGCGCTGCCGTTGTCACGCCAGGCATTATGGCTTGTCGCGCCTACCCATGACGCGTGGGGTGGGCCGCGCGTCATGGTCACTTCGGTCACAGCGGCATTGTGGTTACCGGAGAGTAACCATGTCGATGTCGGTCCGCGACCAGATCAACCGCGGCGGGGACGTGGGCGCTAAGGTCGGTGCCGGGGCCAGTTCAGCAGATTCGCGGCGATCAGCGGAGGTCAGCGGCAGATGGCAGCAGTCACCGGAATCCTGGTGTTGAGCCACCGCGCGCAGGTTCGCGAGGCGATCATCACAGCGGTCGGCAACCGGCCCGCGCCCGACCTCGACCGGGTGCGTTTCCTGGAGGCCGCGACCATCGAGGACGTGCTCAACCTGGTCGACCACGAGCAGATCGACCTGGCGATCCTGGATGGCGAGGCGCAGCCCACCGGTGGCATGGGCGTCTCCCGGCAGCTGAAGAACGAGCTGTCCGACTGCCCGCCGATCATCCTGGTGGTGCGCCGCCGGGACGACCGCTGGCTGGCCACCTGGTCGCAGGCGGACGCCGTGCTGGTGCATCCGCTCGACCCGCTGACCGCCGCCGAGACGGTGGCCGAGGTGTTGCGCACGAATCGGCTGCCGGTGGTCCACGGGTGACCGGAGTGCGCCGATGACCGCGGCTGGTCCTACCTGGCCCACCCTGCTGACCCGGCTCACCGCCGGCCAGGATCTCGCCGAGACCGACACGGCATGGGCGATGGACCAGGTGATGTCGGGAAACGCGACGTCCGCGCAGATCGCCGGATTCGCGATCGCGTTGCGCGCCAAGGGCGAGACGGCCACCGAGATCGCCGGCATGGCCGCCGCGATGCTCGCGCACGCTCGACGGATCGAGCTGGACATCCGAGCGGTCGACGTGGTGGGCACCGGCGGCGACCAGACCGGCTCGGTGAACATCTCCACGATGGCCGCGCTGGTGGTGGCCGCGGCCGGGGTGCCGGTGGTGAAGCACGGCAACCGGGCGGCCACGTCGAAGTCCGGCGCGGCGGATGTGTTGGAGGCGTTGGGTGTCGCCATCGACCTGCCGCCCGAAGGCGTCCGAACGTGCGTTGTGGAGCTGGGAATCGGGTTCTGCTTCGCGCCGGTCTACCACCCGTCGTTTCGGCACGCCGGTAGCACCCGGCGAGAGCTGGGCGTGCCCACGGCCTTCAACGTGCTCGGGCCGCTCACCAACCCGGCCCAGCCGGCGGCCGGGCTGATCGGCTGCGCCAATCCACGGATGGCGCCGGTGCTGGCCGAGGTGTTCGCCCGGCGCGACGCCAGCGTGCTGGTGGTGCGCGGCGACGACGGCTTGGACGAGTTGACCACCACCACGACCAGCAGCGTCTGGCTGGTGCGCGACGGTTCGGTGCGTCCGCAGCGGGTCGACCCGGCGAAGCTGGCCATCGCACCGGCCACGCCGGAACAGTTGCGCGGCGGGGACGCCGAGGTCAACGCCGAGGTGGTGCGTGAGCTGGCGGCCGGCAAGCCGGGCGCGGTGCGGGATGCCGTGCTGCTCAACGCCGCCGGCGCGATCGCCGCCTACCGGGGCTTTTCCGCCGATCTGACCGAGGATCTGCGGCTGGGCCTGGAAACCGCGGCGGCCGCGATCGATTCCGGCGCCACCGCGACGTTGTTGCGCCGCTGGGCCACCCGGTCGACCGAGCTGCGCACTGGATCATGACTTCCTGGCGGCCGGAGATGGCTCGGGTGCACGAAGAGGCGTTCGGCTTCCACGCCGACAGGTGCGCGCCGGGCATCCTCGATCTGCTGGCGCCGGTGCGCGAACGGGACGGGCTGGTCCTGGAGATCGGTTGCGGCACCGGCAAACTCACCCAGCACCTGATCGCCGCCGGCCACCGGATGATCGCCACCGACGCGTCCGAGGCGATGCTGGACGTGGCCCGGAAGAAAGTGCCGGGCGTGGACTATCGCCAGCTCACGCTGCCGGATGATCCACTGCCGGCGGCGGACGCGATCGTCGGTGTCGGGCACCCGCTGAGCTACCTGCCCGACGAGGCGTCGCTTCGGCGCGGGTTGGCGCGGATCGCCGGATCGCTTCGGCCGCACGGAGTACTGGCCGTCGACCTGTGCGATCTTGCCTGGGGCGAGGCGTTTCGGGACGCTCCGCCCCGCGGCCGGGTCACCGGGGACTGGGCGATGGTCACCGAGTACGAGACGCCCCGACCGGACCGGTTTGTCATGCGGCACAACGTGTTCACCCGGTCCGGTGCCGGCTGGCGTCGGGACGACGAGCAGCACGACATCACGCTGATCGACACCGCGCGGACGCCGGAATGGCTGCGACCGCACGGGATTGACGCCGTGGTCGGCCAGTCCTTCGGCGCGGAATCGCTGCCGGTGGGACTGGTCGCCGTGACCGGCGGCAAAGTGTGAGCGTCAGTCGTGGTTGGGGCCGATGTGGTATTCGAACACCAGGCCGCCGACCATGAACAGGATCAACACGATGGCGATGACGAGCAACCAGATCTCCCAGAGCGCCATCGCCAGCGCGCCCAGCGCGGCCGCGCCGGCCAGGCCGACCGGCCAGTAGCTGCCGGGGCTGAAGAAGCCCATGTCGCCGGCGCCGTCGCTGATCTCGGCCTCGGTGTTGTCCTCCGGCCGCGGCTGCTCCAGCCGGCGCGCGATGAAGCCGAAGAACGTGCCGATGATGAGGCACAGCCCGCCGGTGAGGATCAGGCCGACCGTGCCGACCGGCTCGACGGCGTGATCGGTGCTGCCGACCTTCGTCCAGATCCCGTACGCGACCGCGGCCAGGAACGCGAACACCGCGATCAGCATGAAGATGCGGCCTTCGACCTTCATCGTGTCCTCACTGTCGTTGGTCGGCTGTCGTTGCTCTGCGGCTTACCGTACGACCGGCCCGCGGCCGGCTCAACCGACCGCGGTCTGCGCGGTGCGCGACGTGTTGAACGGGTGCGTGGTGGTGGCGTAGGGGGTGCACAGCGCGCCGCAGGTCGGGTCCTGCCGGCCTAGCGCGGTCAGCGCCCCGGCGGCGGTGTAGGGCTGTGTGGTCTGCGGGTCGTTCGTCTCGCGCAGCGTGATGTACTGGTTGAACAGGGCCTGCGGCAGCGCCCGAACCTCGAAGTTCATCATCGAGTGGTACGTCCCGCACAGCTCGGCGCAGCGGCCGACGAAGGCGCCGGTCTGGTCGATGGTGTTCTGGAACGACGAGTCCTGGTTGTTCTTCTCCGGATCGGGGAAGACATCGCGCTTGAAGTTGAACGCGGGCACGAAGAACGAGTGGATGACGTCGGTGGACCGCAGGTCGTACTGGATGACCTCGTTGGTCGGCAGCACCAGCAGCGGGATCTCCTGCGAGCTGCCGATCGTCTTGACCAGCTGGCCGTCCGGGGTCTTGGCGCCCTGGTAGTCGAACTCCCAGTTCCACTGGAACGCGGTCACGTTGACCGTCAGGTTCGGGTTCGGGATCTTGTTCAACACCGCGTCCTGCGTGGTGACGGTGAAGTAGAACAGGACCGCCACGATCACGAACGGGACGATCGTGTAGCCGATCTCCAACGGGTGGTTGTACTGCAGCTGCCGGGGCATCCCGTCGGAGTTCTTCTTCTTGCGGTGGAACGCGACGGCCCACAGCATCAGGCCCCAGACGATCACGCCGACGACGAGCGACGCGATACCCGCCCACATCCAGAACTCGCGCATCTGGTGGCCCTGCGGAGTGATCGCGTCTGGCCAGCCGAAGTGCAACGCTTGGTCGGTCGAGCAGCCGGTCGCGCCCAGCGCCACCAAGCCGACAAGTCCGATGAGCTTCGCCAACCGGGCTCGCCGGGTGCCCCGCTTCAGGCCCACTGCTGCACGCCTCCCTGCCTGACCACAACTGCCCTGCACTGCAACTGCACTGCCTGACCACGACTGTCAAACGGTCAGGCGGGAGCCTAGCCGAGCTACCGGCCGGTCACCTCCACCGGGTGCAGTGGCGTCGAGCACTGTCCGGCCGCTATCCGGCACCGTCAGGCCCAGTTCGAGCACGCTCGGGAGGCGCGAACGGGCCGGGCGCGACCGGCCGGCATACTGGGGTTCCCCGTCAAGTCCTGCGAACAGCGACGCCGCTGAACCGTTCCCAGCTGAGACAGCCGAACCCGACACGAGAGGCGTGCGAAAACCGTGTGCGGTCTGATTGGCCTGGTCTGCCCGTCCCCACCGGCCGCGGAAGCCGCCCGTCCGGCGGTGCTCCGCGCGATGTCGTGCATGCGGCACCGGGGTCCGGACGAAACCGGCACCTGGGCCGACGGCGAGGTCGTGTTCGGCTTCAACCGGCTGTCCATCATCGACCTCGAGCACTCGCACCAGCCGCTGCCCTGGGGTCCGCCGGAGCGCCCGGACCGGTACACGCTGCTGTTCAACGGTGAGATCTACAACTACCTCGAACTGCGTGCCGAGCTGATGGAGAAGCACGGCGCCCAGTTCCACACCGACGGCGACGGCGAGGTGATCGTCGCCGCGTACCACTATCTCGGCGAGGCGTCGGTGTCCCGGCTGCGCGGCATGTTCGCGTTCCTGATCTGGGACTCCGAGCGCAAGGTGGTGTTCGGCGCGCGGGATCCGTTCGGCATCAAGCCGCTGTTCGTGGCCGGCGGGCCGGGCGGCGTGGCGTTCGCCAGCGAGAAGAAGAGCCTGCTGGAACTGGCCGGCGAGTTGGGCCTGGCGCCGAAAGTGGACGCCAAGGCGTTGCAGCACTACCTGATCCTGCAGTACGTGCCGGAGCCCGAATCGCTGCACGACTCGATTCGGCGGATCGAGTCGGGCATGTCGTTCACCATCGCGCCGGGCGGGAAACCGGTCACCCGCCGGTACTTCAACCCGATGTTCCGGCGGCGGCTGGTGCGGGGCCCGGCCGACCAGGCCCGGCTGTATGACGACATCGGCGCGGTGCTGCGGGATTCGGTGGCCAAGCACATGCGCGCGGATGTGACGGTGGGCGCGTTCCTGTCCGGTGGCATCGACTCGACGGCGATCGCGGCGCTGGCCAAGCAGCACAATCCGGACCTGATCACGTTCACCACCGGGTTCGAGCGCAAGGGCTACTCCGAGGTGGACGTGGCCGCCGAGTCGGCGGCGGCGATCGGCGTGAAGCACGTGGTGCGCACGGTGACGGCCGAGGAGATGATGGCCGCGCTGCCGCTGATCACCTGGTATCTGGACGATCCGGTGGCCGATCCGGCGCTGGTGCCGCTGTGGTTCATCGCCCGCGAGGCGCGCAACTACGTCAAGGTGGTGCTGTCCGGCGAGGGCAGCGACGAGTTGTTCGGCGGGTACACGATCTACCGCGAGCCGCTGTCGTTGGCGCCGTTCGAGAAGGTGCCGGGCGCGGTCCGCAAGGCGATGGGCCGGGTGTCGACCCGCATTCCGGACGGCGTGCGCGGCAAGGACCTGCTGCGCCGCGGCGCACTGTCCCTTGAGGACCGTTACTACGGCAACGCCCGGATCTTCCGGGACGACCAGTTGCGCGCGGTGTTGCGCACGTTCGACCCGGCGGTCGGCCACACCGACGTGACCAACCGTCCTTATCAGACATCCGCGAGCTGGGACCCGGTGACCCGGATGCAGCACGTGGACCTGTTCACCTGGCTGCGCGGCGACATCCTGGTCAAAGCGGACAAGATGACCATGGCGAACTCGCTGGAACTGCGGGTGCCGTTCCTGGACCCTGAGGTGTTCGCGGTCGCCAGCCTGATCCCGGTCGAGGAGAAGATCACCCGGGAGACCACCAAGTACGCGCTGCGCCAGGCGTTGCGCGACGTGGTGCCGGCGCATGTGCTGAACCGCCGCAAACTCGGTTTCCCGGTGCCGATCCGGCACTGGCTACGGGCCGAGATGTACGAGTGGGCGCGCGGCATCGTGCTGGACTCGCAGACCGACCAGTACCTGGACCGGAACGCGGTGCTGCGACTGCTGGACGAGCACCGCGCGGCCAATCTCGACCACAGCCGGCGGATCTGGGCGCTGCTGGTGTTCATGCTCTGGCACGGGATCTTCGTTGAGCAGCGGATCAAGCCCGAGATCCCCGAACCGCACTACCCTGTCCGGTTGTAGCCCGTACCGTCCGATCCATGTCCGCCATCAGCTCAGCCGGCCGGGAGCGATTCGACAATCACTTCCTGGGCGGCCCGGCGTGGCGCGAAGCCTGCGGCTGACAACGGTGGTCACCGGCTGAATCAATCAGCATCAGCCGGCAAATGTTAACGGCCATTCGTGTGGGCTGATCGCTTGTCACGTATTTCGTCGTGGACGACAATTCCGTCCACTATGAAGACTGCCACGCTGTCCGCCATGGTCGCCACCGCGATGTCCGCCGCACTGTTCCTGACGCTGGCCATCGCGCTGGCGCCGCCGAGCGCCGCCGCCACGCGGTCAGTGCCGCTGACCCAGGTCAGCGCCGATCCGTACACGACGGCCGGGGCCGAACACGCGACCGAAGCCGAGCCCGACGTCTACGGCTGGGGCAACACACTCGTGTCCGCGTTTCAGGTCGGCCGTTACTCCGATGGCGGCTCGGACAACACCGGCTGGGCGACGAGCGTCGATGGCGGACACAGTTGGCGGCATGGTTTCCTGCCCGGCGCCACGACCGTGGCGGGCGGAAAGTGGTCCCGGATCAGCGATCCGGTGGTTGCTTATGACGCCAAGCACGGGACGTGGCTGATCTCCGGTTTGGCCATTGACGCCAACGTCAACGGTATCGGCGTCTCGGTGAATTCCTCGACCGACGGGCTCACCTGGCACGATCCGGTGCTGGCGACCGGCGTGCGCGGGGAGTCCTACGACAAGGAGTGGATCACCTGCGACAACACCGTGACCAGCCCGCACTTCGGGAACTGCTATGTCGAGGTGGACGAGACCAGCGCCAATGATCAGGTCGTCATGGTCACCTCGGCCGACGGCGGCAAGACCTGGTCGCCGGAGCGGACCCCGAAGAACCAGCCGCACGGTCTCGGCGGCCAGCCGCTCGTGCAGCCGAACGGGACGGTCGTGGTGCCCTATCTCAGTGACAGCAACGACATCCGCGCGTTCACCTCCACCGACGGCGGTTCGTCCTGGAACGCCGATGTCCGGGTCGCCGCAACGAACAGTCACAACGTGACCGGGATGCGGGCGGACCCGCTGCCGTCGGCACAGATCGACGGTTCCGGCAGGGTGTATGTGGCGTGGGAGGACTGCCGGTTCCGCAGTGGCTGCTCGGCCAACGACATCGTGCTGTCCACGTCGACGGATGGTCAGACCTGGTCGCCGGTGACGAGGGTGCCGATCGACCCGACCACCAGCGGTGCGGACCATTTCGACCCCGGCATCGGCGTGGACCACGCCACCTCGGGCGGGTCGGCGAAACTGGGCCTGTACTACTACTTCTATCCGAATGCCTCCTGCGCCGCGACCGCGTGCCAGTTGGAAGAGGGCTTCGTGTCCTCGGCCAACGGCGGTTCGACGTGGAGCGCACCCAAGACCCTGACCGCAGCGATGTCGCTGTCCTGGCTGGCTCAGGCGCAGGGCGCGATGGTCGGTGACTACCAGGGTTGCGCGGTTCTCGGCGGCAATGCGACCGGCGTGTTCGCCGTCGGCGCGGCCGCGTCCGGAAGCACGCTCAACCAGGCCATGGACACCGCCGGCCCACTGCCGGTCGCCGGCGGCTCGCTACGTGGCGCCACGGCGTTCTCCAACATCCAGCCGAACCCGGCCATCGCGGCCCGGACGGTTCCAGGCGTACCGCAAACGCTTTCCTAGATCATTTACCGACCAAGAAGCCGACGAACCTCCGTCCCAAAACCGTTGGCGCCGGCTCGACCCAGGTAGTCGAGTAGGTCGTCCGGCGCCAGGCTCGGCTGGCAATAGTCAGCGGCCTGTTGATGGAGGCACGCCAGCACTACCTGTGGACAGAGATCGAGTTGGTTGAGTAGGAACTCGTCCGGATGAATGGCTGTCACATCACAAGGTGCCAGCGCGGCGTCAGGGAAGTCGGCTAGGTTGGCAGTGACGATTACCGAGGCATGGCCGCGAAAGGCGGCGGCAACGTGCCGATCCTTGGGATCGGTGGTCATCGCGGCGACCAAGGACTCGTAACCGGTAACTTCGGCGTCAGGAAAGTACCGGCGCATCTGGCGGATACGCCGATCCGCTGCCTGAACGGGCACACCTAGCTTGACCACCAACGTGTTTCGCAACTCGCCGAGCACATCGGGCGACCACAGCGGTCGGTATGTGTCCGCTTCAGCAAGCCGCAGCAGGGCGTCATTGAGATACATGGGCACCAGGGCGCAGGTGTCCAGAAACGCGGCGAACAATCCAAGTACCTTGATCGGCTACCGGGTGGACACAGGTTCGACGGTCGCCTCGTACAGACCGGCGTGCTGGCCTTCGCGGGCCATCTCCCGCAGCCCCACCCGGCGCTCGTGACGCATGGATCGCTGGTATTCCAGGAGATCGGCCAGCTGGACTCGGCGGTGTCGGCCACGCTGCTCGTAAGCCAGCTCACCCGAAGTCAACAACCTCACCAATGTCGGGCGGGAAACACCCAACAGATCGGCCGCTTCCTGAGTGGTCAGCAGCGTGTTGTGGGGGGCGATGGTGATCGCCAGGCCCTTGGCCATCGCCTGCACGACGTCATAGAGCACCCGGTAGACCGGCTCCGGCAACTCCACGCGAGAGCCGCTCGCCCCCACCAGCGCGGCATGCTGCGGCTCGGCCAGCGCCGCCACCAGCGCCGCGAGTTGTCGCTCGGCCGGCGGCAGCACCGTCAGCTCCTCGGCCACAGTCGTCATTCACGCCTCCCTCGATCGCTGGTCCAGCAGGTCTACCTCAGCATACCAGCAATCGAAAAAAGAGAAAAATAACGACTATCCGAACGCTCGTCAGCCCTTGTCGGCGATGTCGGCGAGGACGGCGGCCAGCGTGCGGACCGGGACTCCGGTGCCGCCCTTGGGCGTGTAGCCCCACGCGCCGCCGACGTTGTACGCCGGGCCGGCCACGTCGATGTGCGCCCACGGCAGGCCATCCGGCACGAACTCACGCAGAAACACGGCCGCCACCAGCATTCCGCCCCACCGCGCGCCGGCCACGTTCGCCAGGTCGGCCAGCTTGGAGTCCAGTTCGCCGCGCAGTTCCTCGGGCAGCGGCATCGGCCAGCCGCCCTCGCCGGTGGCCTGTGCGATCGCGGCGACCCGGTCCCGGAACTCGTCCGAGCCCATGATTCCGGGCGTCCGCCGGCCCAGCGCGACCATCTGCGCGCCGGTCAGCGTCGAGGTTTCCACCAGGTAGTCCGGCTCGTCCTCGCCCGCCCGCACGATCGCGTCCGCCAGGATCAGCCGGCCCTCGGCGTCGGTGTTGAGCACCTCGACGGTCCGGCCGCCGTACATGGTGAGCACGTCGCCGGGCCGGTATGCCGTGCCGGAGGGCATGTTCTCCGCCATCGGCACGGTCGCGGTGATCTCCAGCGGGTACTTCAGCGTCGCCGCCAGCACCACGGTCGCGATCACCGCCGCCGCGCCGGACATGTCCGAGGTCATCTCGTCCATGCCGCCGGCCGGCTTGATGGAGATGCCGCCGGTGTCGAAGGTGATTCCCTTGCCCACCAAGGCGACCTTCGCCCTCGGCTTCGGGCCGACATAGCGCAGCCGCACCAGTCGCGGCGGCCGGACCGAGCCGCCGCCGACACCGAGGATGCCGCCGTAGCCGCCCTTGCGCAGCGCCTTCTCGTCCAGCACGGTCGCCTCGACGCCGGCCGCCGTGGCCAGTTCGACCGCCCGCTCGGCGAAACTCGCCGGGTAAAGGTCATTGGGCGCGGTGTTGATCAGCTCCCGCGCCGTGCACACCGCCTCGGCGATCGCGGTGGCCGCCTTGAGTGTGTTCCGGTGCTGCTTGGCGGCGCCGTCGGCCGGACTGACCAGCTCCACCCGGCGCACCGGCTCGTCACCGGGCTCCGACTTGTAGCGGGTGAACCGGTACGCGCCCAGCACGGTGCCCTCGGCAGCCGCGGCCAAGTCGATTGTGGACAGTACGGAGGCGGCCCGCTTGGTGCCGACCAGCGCCCGCGCCGCCGCTCCCGACCCGCGCCGCACCTGCTCCGCGCTGACCACCGGCTCGGCTTCGGCATGGCCAGCCGTACTGCCAAAGGGCCTGCCCAGTCCGACCGCCAGCACGACGGTCGCGGCGAGCTTGCCCAACGTCGGCAGCTTGACGATCTCGTCGGCTCGGCCGGTGGCGCCCACCGCGGTCAGCAGTTCGGCCAACCGGCCGTCCAGAGCGGCGTCCACCGGATCGGCGCCGGGCGCGAGGGCGACGCTGAACTTGTCGCCGTCCCCGGGCACCGTGCCCACCACGACGACATCGACCGGCAGCGCGGCCAACGCGCCGGGCTCACTACCGACGAGCGCAAGTTTCGGTGCGGGCAACGCCAGTCTCCTCGCCACGATCACAACACGGTTCCGTGCTTAACCCCGGATCAGAGGTTAAGCACGGAATGCTAACGAATTCGGCCGACCGGCCGGTGTCCGACCAGCCATGCCAGGCTTACGAATATGACCAGGGCCGACGCGACCGCCAGCGGCCTGCTGGCGGCGATCGGCGTCGGCGTGTTCGCCGGGCTCGCCCCGACCGCCGCCATGGCCGGCCGATATCTGCTGGTGGCGGCCGTGGTTGGGGCTGCGCTGGCCGCGCTGGGCACAATGATCACCGGGGCCGCAGGTGCTGCTAACCCGACCGGCCGGCTGGGCGCGACCGCGGACGCTGCCCAGCTTCTCGCGCGGGTAGCCACGATCGCCGCGCTGGCGAGCTGCTTCGGCGACTACGCGCTGCCCGGACGGCCACTGTTCGCCACCCTCGCCGTACTGGTGTTCGTCACCGCCGCACACGCGCTCGACCTGCGCCCACCACCGATCGTGATCCGCGCCGGACTGCTGTTCACGCTGGTGGTGCTCGTGATGCTGGTCGCGGTGTGCGCCGCGATTC
This sequence comes from Pseudonocardiaceae bacterium, assembly GCA_035552275.1. Taxonomy (GTDB): domain Bacteria; phylum Actinomycetota; class Actinomycetes; order Mycobacteriales; family Pseudonocardiaceae; genus DASVLX01. The sequence continues at coordinate 18,816 of DASZLR010000174.1, forward strand.
CCGCACCGCCGCCGACCGGGGCGCCGGTGCCGTCGGGCATCCCCGGCGCGGATGATCTCGCCGGCATCCTGCCGGCCACCGGCGTGATGTTGGTCGCTTTTCTTGGCGTGCGAACCGAAGCGCGCCGGCCGACGGTCGCGCTGATCGGCCTGGCCGCCGTGCTCGCCGCCGGCTGGGCGGCGCTGGATCAGCTCGGCCCGATCCGGCTGGCGCTGTCCCCGACTCCGCTGTGGGACACGCTGAGCACCGCTGAGTCCGCCGCGCTGAACCCGCTGATGACCGTCGGTGTGCTGGTCGGCACGCTGCTGGCGATCAGCGTGCTGCTGCGGGACGCCACCGAGACCGTCCCGCGAAAAACCGGCCGCCCGCCGGCGGTCCTGATCGGCCTAGCCGCGGCGCTGGTGGCCTGGCTGGCCGGCCCGACCATCGCGCTCGAATGCGCCGCCGGCGCGGTGGTCGTCCGTTACGCGCTGGTCACCCTTTCGGCCGGGCTGGCCCGCCGACCCGGCGGTAACGTGTGAGGACGTGACCGAACCCGCCTCGACCACTCCGGAACCTGATCTTCGGCGCAGCCCGCTGCACGCCGCCAACGCCGCGCTGGACGCCAAGTTCGTCCCGTTCGGCGGCTGGGAGATGCCGATCCAGTACGCCGATGGCGGCGTGGTCGCCGAGCACACCGCGGTGCGCGAGGCGGTCGGCGTGTTCGACGTGTCGCATCTGGGCAAGGCGCTGGTCACCGGCCCCGGCGCGGCCGAGTTCGTCAACTCCTGCTTCACCAACGATCTGCGCCGCATCGACCCCGGCCGCGCGCAGTACACGGTGTGCTGCACCGAAAGCGGCGGCGTGGTGGACGACCTGATCTGCTATCTGGTCAGCCCGGACGAGGTGTTCTGCGTGCCCAACGCGGCGAACAACGCCGAGGTGGTGCGCCGGTTGGCCGATGCCGCGCCGGAGGGCATCGAGGTCCGCGACCAGCACAGCGACTACGCGGTGATCGCGGTGCAGGGGCCGCGCTCGCCGGACGTGCTGGCCGCCCTGGACCTGCCGACCGACCTGGACTACCTGGCCTTCGTCGACGCGCCGTGGGAGGAGCACACGGTCCGGGTCTGCCGCACCGGCTACACCGGCGAGCACGGCTACGAACTGCTCCCCCGCCGCGCCGACGCGACCCTGTTGTGGGACGCGCTGCTCACCGCCGCCCAGCGGCACGGCGGACGGGCCGCCGGTCTCGGCGCCCGGGACACCCTGCGCACCGAAATGGGTTATCCGCTGCACGGGCACGAGTTGTCCGCCGAGATCAGCCCGGTGCAGGCGGGCGCGAGCTGGGCCGTCGGCTGGGACAAGCCGGCGTTCTGGGGTCGGGAGGCGCTGCTGGCCGAGCGCGCGAACGGCCCGGCGCGGCGGCTGCGCGGCCTGCGCGCGATCGAGCGGGGCGTGCCCAGGGCCGGGATGCCGGTGCTGGACGGCGGCGGCGAGCGGATCGGCCTGACCACCTCCGGCACCTTCTCCCCCACCCTGCACACCGGCATCGCGCTGGCGCTGCTCGACACCGCGGCCGGCGTCAAGCTGGGCGACGAAGTCGCCCTGGACGTCCGGGGCCGGCCGCTGCGCTGCGAGGTCGTCAAGCCGCCGTTCGTCGCGCCGCACACCCGTTAGTCCATGAGGCCCATTAGGGCGCGGGCCGAACAGTCGGACGTCCAACCCTTGGAAAGATGATTTTCCCACGACCGTCCTACCTACTAAAGTGCTGATATGACTCTTGCGCTGGCTTTCACCAGGACTCCGCACCCCCACCCGGCCACCCCGGAGCGGGTCGCGGAGGTATTGGCCGCGCCGGGTTTCGGCAAGTACTTCACCGATCACATGGTGACCATCGACTGGAACCCGGAGCAGGGATGGCATGACGCGGCGGTCGGTCCGTACGCGCCGATCGAGCTCGACCCGGCCACCAGCGTGCTGCACTACGGCCAGGCCGTCTTCGAGGGACTGAAGGCGTACCGCCAGCCGGACGGCTCGATCGCCTCGTTCCGCCCGGACGTCAACGCCGCCCGGTTCCGCAACTCGGCGCGCCGGCTGGCCATGCCGGAACTGCCGGACGAGCTGTTCCTCGACTCGCTGCGCGAGCTGATCGCGGTCGACGGGCGGTGGGTGCCCAGCGATCCGGACGAGTCGCTGTACCTGCGGCCGTTCCTGATCTCCACCGAGATCGGCCTCGGCGTCAACAGCCCGTCGCGCACCTACCGGTACCTGGTGATCGGCTCGCCGGCCGGGTCGTACTTCACCGGCGGGATCAAGCCGGTCAGCGTCTGGCTGAGCACCGAGTATGTGCGGGCCGCCCCCGGCGGCACCGGCGAGGCCAAGTGCGCCGGCAACTACGCGGCCGCCTTCGTCGCCCAGGCGCAGGCGGTCGAGCGCGGCTGCGACCAGGTGGTCTGGCTGGACGCCGTGGAACGCCGGTGGGTCGAGGAAATGGGCGGGATGAACCTGTACTTCGTCTTCGGCTCCGGCTCCGACGCGCACCTGGTGACCCCCGAGTTGACCGGTTCGCTGCTGCCCGGCGTGACCAGGGCCTCGCTGCTGGAACTCGCCCAGGATCTCGGCTACCCGGTCGAGCAGCGGCGGATCTCCACCGAGGAGTGGGAGAAGAAGGCGCTTTCCGGTGAGCTGACCGAGGTGTTCGCCTGCGGCACGGCGGCGGTGATCACCCCGGTGGGCAGCGTCAAGCACGCCGACGGCGGGTTCGCCGTGTCCGGCGGCGAGCCCGGCCCGGTGACGGTCGCGCTGCGCGAGGCGCTGACCGGCGTCCAGCAGGGCACCGCGCCCGATCCGCACGGCTGGATGCTTCCCCTGGACTGATCCGGATCAAATCGGCGTTGATCCGGATTAAATCGGCCGCGCCGGATTGTTAATCCCGGCATGCCACAAGCAGTGCGGTTTGCCGAATACGGCGGTATCGATGTGCTGCGCGTCGTCGACGTGCCGCGTCCAGTCCCCGGTGACGGTCAGGTTCTCGTCCAGGTGAAGGCGGCCGGGATCAACCCCGGCGAGGCCGCCATCCGGTCCGGAGCCGTGCACGACCGATGGCCCGCGACGTTCCCCTCCGGACAGGGCAGCGACCTGGCCGGCGTGGTGGCCGAGATCGGTTCCGGCGTGACCGGTGTCGCCGTCGGCGACGAGGTGATCGGATTCACCTACAACCGGGCCAGCCACGCCGAGTTCGTGGTCGTGGCGCCCGAGGACCTGACGCCCCGCCCGGCCGGCGTGCCGTGGGAGGCGGCCGGGGCGCTGTTCGTCGCGGGCGCGACCGCCTGGGCGGCGGTCCGGGCGGTCGGGCTCGGCGAGGGCGACACCGTGGTGGTGTCCGGCGCGGCCGGCGGAGTCGGCTCGATCGCCGTCCAACTGGCGAAGCACGCCGGAGCAACGGTGATCGGCCTGGCCAGCGAGCGCAACCACCAGTGGCTGCGCGACCACGGCGTCATTCCGGTGGCCTACGGCGAGGGTGTGACCGGGCGGATCCAGGCCGCCGGCGAGGGCAAGATCGACGCTTTCATCGACACTTTCGGCGGCGGCTACGTGGAACTGGCCGTCGAACTGGGCGTCCAGCCGGATCGGATCGACACGATCATCGACTGGGCGGCCGCCGAGAAGTACGGCGTGAAAACCGAGGGAAGCATGGCCGGCGGCAGCGCGGCGGTGCTGGCCGAGCTCGCCGCGCTGATCGACGCCGGTGAGCTGGAGATCCCGATCGCCGCCGGCTACCCGCTAGCCCAGGTTCAGGACGCCTACCGGGAACTGGAACAGCGACACACCCGAGGCAAGATCGTCCTGAAGCCCTGAGTCACGCGCTGGCGCAGAAGACCAGCACGACGGTGACCGCCAGCTCGCTGGCCGCGCCGAGCACGTCCCCGGTGACGCCACCGAAGCGCCGCCGGGTGTGCGCGGCCAGCGCGATCACCGCGCCACCAGCCAACAACACCGCTGCCGGCCCGGCCCACCACCGACCCGGCAGCACAACAGTTCCGGCCACCGCCAACAACAGCCACCAGCCGGCCGGGACCGGCCACGGCTGACTGCCGGCGACCAGCGCGCCCAGCCCGTCCGGCCGCGCCGCCGGGACACCGCGCCGGCAGCACACCACGAACGCCGCCCGGCCCGCGGCCGCCGCCAGCACCACCGCCCACCAGCGGCCGGCCACCGCCAGCGAGGCCAGGCTGGCGGCCTGCGCGCCGAGCACGATGATCAACGTGACCACGGCGAACGGCCCGGCCGAGCCGTCCTTCATCACCGCCAGCGCCCGTTCGGGCGGGCCGTAGCAGCCCAGCCCGTCGGCGGTGTCGGCCAGGCCGTCGATGTGCATTCCCCTGGTGGCCAACGCAAGCGCGCCGACCACCAGCAGTCCGGACACCAGCGCCGGGACGTGCGCCAGGACCAGCCCGGTCAGCAGTCCGGCGGCGAACAACCCGAGCAGCGCGCCGACCAACGGAGCCAGCCCGATCGCCCACGCCGCCGTCCGCCGGTCCACCGCGCCGGTCGGCACCGGCAGTATCGTCAGCCAGGACAACGCCAGCCGCAGACCAGCGGTCAACTGTCCTTCTCGGACACACCCGCGTCGCCGAAAGTGGCCATCTCGGCCAGAATCCGGGTCGCGGCCAGCACCAGCGGCAGCGCGGCGACCGCGCCGGAACCCTCACCCAACCGCATCTCCAGGTCCAGCAACGGCTTCAGGCCCAGGTGCTCCAACGCGAACCCGTGCGCCGGTTCCACCGACCGGTGTCCGGCCGCCCACCACTGCCGCGAGCCCGGAGCCAGCCGATCGGCGACCAGCGCCGCGGCGGTGACGACCACCCCGTCCAGGATCACCGGGGTCCGGCGCACCGCCGCCTGGGCCACGAAACCGGCCATGGCGGCCAGATCCGCGCCGCCCGCGGTGCGCAGCAGGGCGACCGGATCGATGGCGACCGGCCGGGCTCGGCGCAGCGCGTCGCGGATCGCCGCCGTCTTGCGCATCCACGCCTGATCGTCGATGCCGGTGCCCCGGCCGACCACGGCGACCGGCTCCTTGCTGGTCACCGCGCCGATCAGCACCGCGGCCGGGGTGGTGTTGCCGATGCCCATGTCGCCGGCGACGAGCAGGTCGGCGCCGCCGTCGATCTCCTCGTCGGCGATGGATCGGCCGGCCTGGATGGCGGCCTCGGCCTCCACCTCGGTGAGCGCGTCCTCGCGGTCGATCGAGCCCGATCCCCGGCGCACCTTGAACTTCGACACTTCCGGCGGCGTGTCGCCAGCCACCGACATGTCGATCACCCGAACGGTGGCCCCGGCCGCCGCGCTGAGCACGTTGATCGCCGCGCCGCCGGCCAGGAAGTTGGCCACCATCTGGCCAGTGACCTCGCTCGGGTAGGCGGACACGCCGTGCGCGGCGATGCCGTGGTCACCGGCGAACACGACGACCCTCGGTCGGGTGAACGGCCGGGGCGGGCAGACGCCCTGGCAGGCGGCGGCCCAGACGCCCAGGTCCTCAAGCCGGCCCAGCGATCCGGCCGGCTTGGTGAGCTGCTGCTGGCGGGCCAGCGCGTCCCGGCGCACCTGGTCGTCCGGCGGCGAGACGGCGGGGAATTCGATCACGGCCTACCTCCGAAGGGTCAGCGCAGCTTCATGGCGATACCGGCGACGAGCAGCAGCACTTCATCGCACGCCTGCGCCAACCGCGCGTTGAGCGCGCCCAACTCGTCCCGGAAGAGCCTGCCAGAGCGGGTCTCCGGCACCACGCCGAGGCCGACCTCGGCGGACACCAGGACCAGCCGCGTTCGACAGTCGAGCACAGCGGACACCAACCCGTCCACGAGTCCGGCCAGTGTCGCCGGAGCCGGACTCGCCGTCCACGCCCCGGTGTCGTCCAGCGCGTTGGTCAGCCAGGTGGCCACGTCGTCCACCAGAATGGGTGCATCGGCCGGGGTCGCGGCGCGCAGCAGCGACGCCAGTTCGGCGGGATCGGCGGCTTCGATCGTGCGCCACGACGCCGGCCGGCGAGCGACATGCGCGGCGATCCGGTCCGTCCACTCCGGATCGTTGCGATCACGCCGGGCGGTCGCCACATAACGGACGGCGACAGTGGCCAGCAGGCCCTCGGCGTAGGCCGACTTGCCGGACCGGGCGCCGCCCAGCACAACTGTGCGAACCGTCACACAAGCCTCCTACCTGGGATTCCGCGGCGAGGATGGGACGTTACCGGGCTGAAGCGGCGATCGAGGAGGGCACGTGGCATACCGGTGGCTTTACCAGGACGGCGAGGGGCATGAGACCGCCGGTCCGCAGCAGCGGTTCGAGGACCAGGTGGCCGCCGAGGACTGGCTGGGCCAGGCCTGGCAGGACCTGCTGGACAACGGCGTGCTCCAGGTGACCCTGCTGCACGACGAGGCCGAGGTCTACGGCCCGATGAGCCTGCTGCCCAGCTAACGCGGAATTCGCGGGAAGCATCCGGCGTCCCGGCAGGTTCTGCCGATGGAGACCCACAACACAGGGAGAACGGCATGACCTATCGGGCGGAATGGCATGGCACGGTGCTGGCGGAGAGCGACGACATCGTCACGGTCGAAGGCAACGCCTACTTCCCGGCCGACTCGCTGCGCAAGGACGTCCTCGGCCCGAGCGACACGCACAGCGTCTGCCCATGGAAGGGCACCGCGAGCTACTACGACGTGGTCGTGGACGGCGAGATCAACCAGAGCGCGATCTGGTACTACCCCGAGCCCAAGGCGGAAGCCGAGATGGTGCGCGACCGAGTCGCCTTCTGGAAGGGCGTGCGGGTCACCGGGGGCTAGGAATCCAGATCTTCCAACGCGGTGCTCAGCGCCCGGTGGAAGGTCGGATACGCGTAGATCATCCGGCGCAGTTGCTCGGTCGGCACCCGCGCGTGCACGGCGACGGTGAGCCCAGCCAGGATCTCGCCGCCGGACGGGCCGGCCGAGGTGGCGCCGACCAGCACACCGGTGTCGACGTCCTCGACCAGTTTCACGAAGCCGTCGCCGCCGGGGCCGTGGATCCAGCCGCGCGTCGAGGACGACAGCGGCGCGAAGCCGGTCCGCACCCGGTGGCCGGCGGCGCGGGCCTGCGCCTCGGTGAGCCCGACCGCGCCGATCTCCGGATCGGTGAAGGTGACCCGCGGCACCGCGTGGTACTCGGCGGCCGGGCCGGGCTGGCCAAGAATGTCCCGGACCACGATCTCGGCCTGGTACATCGACATGTGGGTGAACGCGCCCTTGCCGGTGACGTCGCCGATCGCGTAGACGCCGTCCGCGATCCGCATCCGCTCGTCCGGGTCCAGGAACCGGGCGCTCGGCTCGATGCCCAGCGCGGCGACGCCGAGCGAACGCAGGTCGGTGCGCCGGCCGGTGGCGACCAGCAGTTCCCGCGCGCGCACCCGCTCGCCGTCCAGCTCAACGGTGAACTCGCCGTCCCCGTGTGCCACCGCCTTCGCCGCAGCTCCACTATGGACGGTCAGCCCGTCCGCCCGCAGCACCTTCGCCAGCAGGTCGCCGGCTTCTGGTTCCTCAAGGGACAGAAGTCGGTCGGCCGCCTCCAGTACGGTCACCCGACTGCCGAACCGGGCGAACGCCTGCGCCAGTTCCAGCCCGATCGCGCCGCCGCCGAGCACGCACAGCGACTCGGGCGCCTCGGTCACGGTCAGCACTTCGCGGTTGGTCCAGAACGGCGTGTCAGCCAGTCCGGAAATCGGCGGCACGGCCGGTTCGGTACCCGGATTGACGATGATCGCCCGGCGGGCTGTGAACTGCTGCTCTCCGACCGCGACCGTGCGCGGCCCGGTGATCCGACCACGACCCCGGACGAACTGGCCGCCGGTGCCGGTGAACCGGTCCACGGCCACCTGGTCGTCCCAGTCGTCGGTGGCTTCCCGCCGAATCCGCTTCGCCACCGGGCCGAAATCCGGCTCGACCCGGGCGTCGCCGGCCAGCTCCGGCACCCGCCGGGCCTCGGCCAGCGCGTTGCCGGCGCGGATGATCATTTTGCTGGGAATGCAGCCGTAGTACGGACATTCGCCGCCGACCAGCCGCGATTCGATGCCGATCACCGACAGGCCGGCACTGGCCAACCGCTCGGCGGCGGCCTCACCGCCCGGACCCATCCCGATCACGATCACATCGGTCTCGGCTATGTCGGCGGTCTCGGCAGAGTCAGCAGAGTCGACGGTCTCGGACACCGGTCACCTCGGTTCGCGTCGGCGGTTGTGCCCAGCGTCCCAGCCCGGCGGAGGCCCCGCCATGTCGGACGCGCCGACCGTAACGTCGACGTAAGGGGATCTGGTCAGACCGTGTCGCCGGGCTTGACCTGAGGCTTGGGCATCCGCAGCTTGCGCACCTGGCTGGCCCGGACGAAGGCGTACCAGCCCAGCGACAGGCCGCCGTCCTTGGCGTCCGGGAACCTGAGACGGACCTGGCGAATGATGCCGCGACCCATGACGATTCCCTCGATCACCATCACCAGCAGGGCCGCCATCGCCACCGGCGCGGCGTACACCTGGATCGCCGGTGACGGCATCAGCATCGCGACCAGCACCAGCAGCGCCAGCGGCATGAACAGCCCGACGAGATGCCGCCGGGAGTCCACCGTGTTCCGCACGAACGCCCGGACCGGCCCCTTGTCCCTGGGCAGCAGGTACTTGTCGTCGCCGGCCGCCATCCGCTCCCGGCGCACCGCGGCGTCCCGCCGGCGGTCGCCGCGGTCGGCCCGGCTGCCGCGGGCGCGCTTGTAGGCCTCGCGCTGGGTGCGCGGCGGGGGCGGCACCGGACCACGGCGGCGGCTCTCGGCCTCCCGCCGCTTGGGCGTCGGCCGACCCTTGGCCGGTGTGGCCACCCGGCCACCGACCGTCTGATCCGTCGAGCCCACGGCGGCGACCTCGTCGTCGTTGAGCTCGTCAGTGTTCTCGTCGGTGCGCTGGCGCAGGAACCTCACGTCACAAGGTTAGGCCACCGGGCCGTTGTGTCATGATGGACGTTGGAACAAGGGGAGCACGGACGGTGTTGCAGCCGTTGGGAGCGAGACCGCCGATTCGAGGGAGAGCAATGACCGTCGACAGCACGACCGCCACCAAGGTGGACGAGACGACGCACAGTGTGGCCGTCACTGACGCGGCCGCCACCAAGGCGAAGGCGCTGCTCGACCAGGAAGGTCGAGACGACATGCACCTGCGCATCGCCGTTCAGCCGGGCGGCTGCTCCGGCCTGCGCTACCAGCTTTTCTTTGACGAGCGCAGCCTCGACGGCGACCAGATCAGCGACTTCGGCGGCCTCAAGGTGGCCGTGGACCGGATGAGCGCGCCGTACCTTCAGGGCGCGGTGATCGACTTCGTGGACAGCATCGAGAAGCAGGGCTTCACGATCGACAACCCGAACGCCACCGGCTCCTGCGCCTGCGGCGACTCGTTCCACTGATCTGACCAAATCTCCAGTCAGGCCGGCACCGATCTCACGGGTGCCGGCCTGATCTGTGCAGCGCCTGATCTGTGCAGGGCGTGGTCCGCGTACAGCCTGGTCCGAATACGACCGACGGCGTATCCGGCCGACTCGCTCGCTGACGGATGCCGCGAGACGATCGTCCCGACAGACTCGACATGCACACCCCATGACGAGTGGAGGGTCGAGATGTCTGATCGAAAGTTCCGCTTCGGCGTGGTCGCCGCGCAGACGCCGGACATGGCGAGCTGGACCGGCCTGGTCCGCGCAATCGAGGACGACGGCTACAGCACCGTGCTGGTGCCGGACACCTTCGGCACGCCGGAGCCGTTCATCGCGCTGTCCGCCGCGGCCGCGGTGACCACCCAGCTTCGGCTCGCGCCGTTCGTCCTGGCCGCGCCGCTGCGCCAGGCCGGCACCATCGCCCGGGACACCGCGAGCCTGGACCGGCTCTCCGGCGGCCGGTTCGAGCTGGGACTGGGCGCCGGACGGCCGGACGCGCAGTCCGAGGCGGACCTGCTGGGTGTGCCGTTCGGCTCGGCCGGTGAGCGGATCGAGCAGGTCGCCGAGACCATCCGGAGCGTGCGGTCGATGTTCGCGGTCGCGGCGGAGGCGGCCGAGGCCAATCAGGGCCGACCGTTCAGCGCGCAGGACTACCTGCGCCCGGCCCAGCAGCCCGGACCGCCGATCATGATCGCCGGCCAGGGCCGGCGGATGCTCGGCCTCGCCGGCCAGTACGCCGACATCGTGACGCTGGGCGTGCCGGCCACCGCCACCGAGGACGAGCTCGGCCAGCGGGTGGCCACGCTGCGCGAACTGGCCGGGGACCGATTCCGGGAGTTGGAACTCGGGATCAACATCTTCTCGGTCGGCGACAACGTCCCGCAGTGGCTGGTCGGCCGGTTCGGCGTCGATCCGAGCAAAGCGGCGGGCAACAGCGCGGTGTCCATGCTGACCGGTGACACCAACGAGATCGTGGACGTGCTGCAGCGCCGCCGCGACCGGCTCGGCATCAGCTACGTGACGGTGAGCGTGTTCGCCATGGATGCCTTCACCCCCGTGGTCGAACGCCTCGCCGGCCGATAACCAAGGTTTGCCGACTTCGCTGCCGTAGGCCACGCTTGGCCGACTGTCGGGAGTCGACAAGCGAGTGTGCGGCGTTCTGGCAGAGTCAGGTCGGTGGCATTGCAACACGTCATCGCGCTGGCCGCCGCGCACGGCCAGTCGTGGACCCAGGTCGCCGAGCTGCTGCTGGCGTTCGCGCTGTCCGGCAGCATCGGCATGGAACGGCAGATCCGGGGCAAGAGCGCCGGCCTGCGCACCCAGACCATCGTCGGCACGTCATCGGCGCTGATCCTGCTGGTCAGCAAATACGGTTTCGGCGACGTGCTGTCCGCCGGCACGGTGGTGCTCGACCCATCCCGCGTGGCGGCGCAGATTGTGTCCGGAATCGGCTTCCTCGGCGCCGGGCTGATCATCACCCGCCAGGGTGCCGTCCGCGGCCTCACCACCGCCGCATCGGTGTGGGAGACGGCCGCGATCGGCATGGCCGCCGGCGCCGGGCTGCCGCTGCTGGCGCTGCTGGTCACCGCGTTGCACTTCGTGATCGTGCTGGGGTTCACCTGGCTGACCGACCATTTTCCCGGTTCGGTGCGCAACAGCAGCCGGCTCACCATCACCTATCGGGAAGGCCAGGGAGTGCTGCGCCAACTACTGGCGGCCTCCACCGGCCAAGGCTGGACGGTGACCGCGATGGTCGCCGACGTACCGCCACCGCCGGCCGCCCTGCGCGAACTCACCCAACTGGCTGATCCGGACCAGCCCGTGGTCAGCGTGATCCTGCAACTCACCGGCGACTCGGTGGCGAACGCCGCCAACACGCTGGCCGGCGTGGACGGGGTCATCGGCGTCGAGCAGACCGGCGACGAGACCGAATGATCAGACGGACCGGCTACACGTAGTCGTCGATGTCGTTGACCTGGGACAGACAACGGTCGCTGACCGTCCACGGCGCCGCGTTCAGGGGCAGCGGCAACAGCGTCTGGCTGCTGCACACCGCACGCGGAATGTCGGCGCAGTCATCGATCAGCTCATCGAACGACTCTGCCTCGGATGTGGTCACCGTCTCACCGTATGTCGCCGATGGGGCGACCGGCAGGCTTACCAATCGGTAGTGTGCGTACCCGGCTAAAACCACCCGAACGAGTTGTCCACCAGGGAGCACAGATGGCCGTCGCTGTCGCCGGAAGCATCGCCACCGACCACCTCATGCACTTCCCGGGACGATTCAACGAGCAACTGGTTCCCGAGCAGCTGCATCGCGTCTCGCTGAGCTTCCTGGTGGACGACCTGGTGGTGCGCCGAGGCGGCATCGGCGCCAACATCGCGTTCGGCATGGGCGTGCTCGGTGCGACCCCGGTGCTGGTCGGCGCGGTGGGCGAGGACTTCGCGGACTACCAGTCCTGGCTGGAACGGCACGGCGTGGACTGCTCCGGCGTGCGCGTCTCCGAGGTCGCGCACACCGCGCGGTTCGTCTGCACCACCGACGAGGACATGTGCCAGATCGCGTCGTTCTACGCCGGCGCGATGGCCGAGGCGCGGCTGATCGAACTGGCCCCGCTGGCCGACCGGCTCGATGGCCTGGACCTGGTGATGGTCAGCCCCGACGACCCGGAGGCGATGCTCCGGCACGCGCAGGAGTGCCGGCAGCGCGGCTACCGCTTCGCCGTCGACCCCTCGCAGCAACTGGCCCGGATGACCGGCGATCAGGCGGCCGAGTTCATCACCGGCGCGGACTACCTGTTCAGCAACGACTACGAGTGGGAACTGTTGCTGCGCAAGACCGGCCGGACCGAGGCACAGGTGCTGGCCGAGGTCGGCATGCGGGTGACCACGCTCGGCGAGAAGGGCGTGGAGATCGTGGACGCGGCCGGCGCGGCGCTGCACGTGCCGGCGGTGCCCGAAGTCGGCAAGGTCGACCCGACCGGCGTCGGCGACGGCTTCCGTGCCGGCTTCCTGACCGGCCGCAGTCTCGGCCTGAGCCTGGAGCGGTCGGCGCAGTTGGGCTCGCTGATCGCGGTGTTGGTGCTGGAGACGGTCGGTACCCAGGAGTGGCTGTTCGACCGCGACAGCGCGATGGCCCGGCTGGCCGACGCGTTCGGCGAGCCGGCGGCGGCGGAAATCAATGCGGCGCTGCCGGTGCGCTGAGCCAGAATCGGCGGATGGACGACATGCCGACCCGGCCGCCCGATCCGCCGTACTACGCGGTGATCTTCACCTCAACCCGGACGCCCGACGAGGGCGGATATCCAGAGACCGCTGAGCGGATGTTCGCCCTCGCGGCCGAGCAACCCGGCTTCCTCGGCGTCGACACCGCGCGCACTCCCGGCGGCCTGGGCATCACCGTGTCGTACTGGCGCGACGCCGAGTCCATCCGGGCGTGGCGGGCCAACGCCGAACACGCGATCGCCAGACGTGCCGGCCGGGAACGCTGGTACGAGTCGTTCCAGGTGCACGTCGCCACCGTGGAACGCGCCTACGGCCGCTGACTTCGCTTAGCCTCACGGGTTAGGCGGGCGGTGTAGTCGCGCATCCGCTGCGGGTAGCCGACCAGCGCGACGTCGTACACCGGAATGCCGATCCGGCGGCCCAGCGCGTACGCCGCCGCCGGCCCGGGCATTCGGCGGCGGGTCCACTCGCCGTCGTGCGCGACCAACACCACAGTGTGTTCCGTCACGGTGGTTCGCGGCTCCACGAACGCTTCCACGCCACGCCGCGCGGCGACCCACTGCTCCAGGTACGCCACCGCGCGCGGGTCCGGTGTCCGCCCGCCGCCGGTCACCCGCCTGCGGCGCCGGGCATTGAACAACCCCATCGGTGCGTTCCTCCTTCACGGGGACAACGAACGAGACCCGTCCGTTGTCCCGCGGCTCGTCGGCAGGCGGCTGTAGCGCCTGTCACGCCGATCAGCCCGCTGCGCGAGAATGCCGCGGCGAGTGACAAGATGGCGTGTGCTGGCGTGCCCGACCGGCGCGTATTGGCGACAACCGTTGGAGGAATCGTGACCGACGCCGACCTGGTGATCCTCGGCGGCGGGTCGGGTGGCTACGCCTGCGCGTTCCGCGCGGCCGAGCTGGGCCTGTCCGTCGTGCTCATCGAGAAGGACAAGCTCGGGGGAACCTGTCTGCACCGCGGCTGTATCCCCACCAAGGCGCTGCTGCACGCGGCGGAGGTCGCCGACTACGCCCGTGAGGGCGATCACCTCGGCGTCAAGTCCTCGTTGGAGGGCATCGACATCGCCGGCGTCAACTCCTACAAGGACGGCGTCGTCGCCAAGATGTACAAGGGCTTGCAGGGCTTGGCCGCCGCCAACAAGGTCAACGTCGTCGCGGGCGCCGGCACCTTCGTCGCGCCGAACACCGTCGAGGTCAACGGCGAGCGGTACACCGGCAAGAACGTGGTGCTGGCCACCGGCTCGTACTCGAAGTCGTTGCCCGGCCTGGACATCGGCGGCCGGATCATCACCAGCGAGCAGGCGCTGAACCTGGATTACGTGCCGGACAGGGCGATCGTGCTCGGCGGCGGTGTGATCGGCGTCGAGTTCGCCAGCGTGTGGCGCTCCTTCGGCGCCCAGGTCACCATCGTGGAGGCGCTGCCCCGGCTGGTGCCGCTGGAGGACGAGTCCTCCTCCAAGCAGGTCGAGCGGGCGTTCCGGCGGCGCAACATCGCGTTCAAGACCGGCGTCCGGTTCACCGGCGCGACCCAGAGCGACAGCGGCGTGTCGGTCAGCCTGGAGAACGGCGAGACGCTGGAAGCCGACGTGCTGCTGGTCGCCGTCGGCCGCGGCCCGAACACCGCCGGCCACGGCTACGAGCAGGCCGGCCTGCGGATGGACCGCGGCTTCGTGCTCACCGACGATCGGCTGCGCACCAACCTGCCCGGCGTCTACGCGGTCGGCGACATCGTGCCCGGCCTGCAGCTGGCGCACCGCGGCTTCGCGCACGGCATCTTCGTCGCCGAGGACATCGCGGGCCTCAACCCGCGCCCGGTCGACGACATCGGCATCCCGAAGGTCACCTACTGCAACCCCGAGGTCGCCTCGGTCGGCCTGACCGAAGCCGCCGCCAAGGAGAAGTACGGCCCGGGTGTGCAGACCTACAACTACTCCCTCGCCGGCAACGGCAGGTCGGTCATCCTGGGCACCCAGGGCGCGGTCAAGCTGGTCAAGGCGCCGGACGGGCCGGTGGTCGGCATCCACATGGTCGGCGAGCGGGTCGGCGAACTGATCGGCGAGGCCCAGTTGATCGTGAACTGGGAGGCGTACCCGGAGGACGTGGCCCCGTTGATCCACGCCCACCCGACCCAGACCGAGGCTCTCGGCGAGGCACACCTCGCCCTGGCCGGCAAGCCGCTGCACGTCCACGGCTGAGCACACACTGCTGAGCACATACTTCAGGCACGAGCACGAGGAGTCAGCGCACATGGCCTTCTCCGTCCAGATGCCCGCCCTCGGTGAGAGCGTCACCGAGGGCACCGTCACCCGCTGGCTGAAGCAGGAGGGTGACAGCGTCGAGGTGGACGAACCGCTGCTGGAGGTGTCCACCGACAAGGTGGACACCGAGATCCCCTCCCCCGCCGCCGGCACCCTGCAGAAGATCGTGGTGCGGGAGGACGAGACGGTCGAGGTGGGCGCCGAGCTGGCGGTGATCGGCGACGCGGCCGGCGGCAACGGCACGCCATCAGCCCAGCCGGCCCAGTCGACTCAGCCACCGGCACCGGAACCTGCCGCGCCGCAACAACAACCGCGACAACAGCAGCCGCAGGAACCCGCCTACGCCCCGCCAGCCGCGTCCGCTCCCCCGGCGCCGACAGCCGTACCGTCGGCACCGGCCGCCGGCACCCCGGTCACCATGCCGGCGCTGGGCGAGAGCGTCACCGAGGGCACCGTCACCCGCTGGCTGAAGGCTGTCGGCGACAGCGTCGAAGTGGACGAACCGCTGCTGGAGGTGTCCACCGACAAGGTGGACACCGAGATCCCGTCGCCGGTGGCCGGTGTGGTGCTGGAAATCAGCGCCGGCGAGGACTCGACCGTCGAGGTCGGCGGCCAGCTCGCGGTGATCGGCAGCGCGAACGCGGCACCGGCCCAACCGGCCGCCCCAGCGCAGCCCGCACCGCCGGCTGCTCCCGCGCCGACCCCGCAGTCCGTCTGGCAGCCGCCAGAGTCCACGCCCGCCCCCGCTCCAACGCCGGCGCCGGCGCCAACGCCAACGCCCGCGCCAGCCCAGCAGCCAGCACCGGTCGCGACCGCCCCCACCGAGGACAGCTCGAACGGCGCCGCGCCGTACGTGACCCCGCTGGTGCGCAAGCTGGCCACCGAGAACAGCATCGACCTGGCCGCGGTCAAGGGCAGTGGCGTTGGCGGCCGGATCCGCAAGCAGGACGTGCAGGCGGCGATCGACACGGCCAAGCGGCCGGCTCCGGCGGCCGCTGCGCCATCGGCCGTGCCCGCCACCCCGGTCGCGGTGTCCGCTGAGGTCGCGGCGCTGCGGGGGACGACCCAGAAGCTGACCCGGCTGCGCCAGATCGTCGCCCAGCGCACCCGCGAGTCGTTGCAGGTCTCCGCGCAGCTGACCCAGGTGGTCGAGGTCGACGTCACCCGGATCGCCAAGCTCCGCGCACAGGCCAAAGTGGACTTCGAGCGGCGGGAGGGCGTGAAGCTCACCTTCCTGCCGTTCTTCGCCAAGGCCACCGTCGAGGCGCTGAAGCAGCACCCGAAGCTGAACGCGTCGATCGACGAGGAAGCCAAGCAGGTCACCTACTTCGGCGCCGAGCACCTGGGTATCGCGGTGGACACCGAGCGCGGCCTGCTCAACGCGGTGATCCACAACGCCGGCGACCTGAACCTCGCCGGCCTGGCGCACAAGATCGCTGATCTCGCCGCGCGCACCAGGGCCAACAAGGTCACCCCGGAGGAGCTGTCCGGCGGCACGTTCTCGCTGACCAACCTGGGCAGCAACGGCGCGCTGTTCGACACGCCGATCATCCAGCAGCCGCAGGTCGGCATCCTCGGCGTCGGCGTGGTGGTGAAGCGGCCGGTGGTGGTCACCGACGAGAACGGCGACGACACGATCGCGATCCGCTCCATGGCCTACCTGGCGCTCACCTACGACCACCGACTGGTGGACGGGGCGGACGCCGGCCGGTTCCTGACCACGGTCAAGAACCGGTTGCAGGAAGGCTCCTTCGACGCCGCCCTCGGTCTGTAGCGCCGGCCCGCAGCGAAAGGTGACGCGCACCCGCGATTCCCGGCTCCGGGAATCGCGGGCGACGCGCGGGTGAACCACCATGACATCCATGCGCATCGTGCTCGCGGGCTCCTCCGGGCTGATCGGCTCGGCACTGGCGCCCGAACTCAGCCGGGCGGGACACACCGTTCTGCGGCTGGTCCGGCGTGCGCCCCAGGCCGCGGACGAGCGCCGCTGGGACCCGCCGGCCGGGCGCATCGAGCCGGGGGCCCTGGACGGCGCGGACGCGGTGATCAACCTGTGCGGCGCGGGCATCGGCGACGCGCGGTGGACCGAGGCGCGCAAGCAGCAGCTGCGGGACAGCCGCGAGACGCCGACCGAGGTGCTGGCCGCCGCCGTGGCCGAACACCGGATTCCGGTGCTGGTCAACGCATCCGCGGTGGCCTTCTACGGCGACACCGGCGACCGCGCGGTGGACGAGACCGCGCCGGCCGGCGACACGTTCCTGGCCCGGCTGTGCCGGGACTGGGAAGCGGGCACGGTGGCGGCGACAGCCGCGGGCGCGCGGGTGGCGCTGCTGCGGACCGGCCTGGTGCTGGCCGGCCGGGGTGGCCTGTTCGGTCGGCTGCGGCCGTTGTTCGCGGCCGGTCTGGGCGGCCGGCTGGGCGGCGGCGCCCAGTTCTGGCCCTGGATCTCGCTTGCCGACGTGCTTTCCGCGATCCGGTACGTGACCGAGCACGCCACGCTGTCCGGGCCGGTGAACCTGACCGGGCCGGCCCCGGTGACCAATGCCGAGTTCACCAGGACCCTCGGCGAGCTGATGCGCCGGCCGGCGCCGTGGGCGGTGCCGGGGTTCGCGCTCAAGCCGGTGTTCGGCATCCAACTGGTCGACGAGTTGATGTTGATCAGCCAGCGGGTGCTGCCGAAAGTGCTGCTGCGGGACGGTTTCGCCTTCGCCCACTCGTCGCTGCGGGACGCACTGGCCGCCGCGCTCGCGAGATAGGTCGAGGTAGTGTCGAGATCGTGACGGACAGCATCTTGGGGCGAGCCAGCGTCTCCTGCCGCGCCGGCGCCGACCCGGTCGACGTCCGCTCGCTGGGCACTGTCGGCTACGCGCCGACCTGGGATCTGCAGCGCGAGCTGGCCGCCGCGCGGGCCGCCGACGAGATCCCGGACACCCTCCTGCTGCTGGAACACCACTCCGTCTACACCGCGGGCAAGCGCACCGAGCCCGAGGACCGGCCGACCGACGGCACCCCGGTGATCGACGTGGACCGGGGCGGCAAGATCACCTGGCACGGCCCCGGACAGCTGGTGGGCTATCCGATCGTCAAGCTGGCCGAGCCGATCGACGTGGTCAACTACGTGCGCCGGATCGAGGAGGCGCTGATTCGGGTCTGCGGTCAACTCGGACTGGCCACCGGCCGGGTGGCGGGGCGCAGCGGGGTGTGGCTGGCCGCCGACGAGGCGCGCCCGGAGCGCAAGATCGCCGCGATCGGGCTGCGCGTGCAGCGCGGCGTGAGCATGCACGGCTTCGAGATCAACTGCGACGCCGACCTGGCCGCGTTCGGCAAGATCATCCCGTGTGGCATTCGGGACGCCGGCGTGACCTCGCTGTCCGCCGAACTGGGCCGGGACGTGCCGGTGGCCGAGGTGCTGCCGCTGGCGCGGGAGGCGATGCTGGACGTGCTGGACGGCCGACTGGCGGTCCGCGAACATCCGGTGCGCCCGCACGCGCCGCAGGCCGCCGGCATCACGTTCGCCCTGTCCCAGCCCAGTTAGCCGGCCACACTCAACTCGCCACGACGCCGTTCTCGCCCCGGGCGCGGCCGGCGTTGCCACGGCTGACCTGGTGTCCGCCGGGTCCGCTTAACACGGCGGCCGGGTGCTTGCGCATGCTTTCCAGCATCCGGACGATGGTGCCGGCGACCTCGGCGTTGGCCTTCTTCTGGTCCTCCGCGCCGGCGATCATGATCGCGCCCGCGGACAACGCGCCGAACAACAGCCGGGACATCGCCTCGATCGGCAGCGGCTCGATCTCGCCGGCGTCGATCAGCCCCTGCAGTCCGGCGCGGAGCAGCCCGAAGCTGAAGTGCTCCTCGGCTTCCCGCCAGCGTTCCCAGCCCATCACCACGGGCGCCTCGTTGATGACGATCCGCTGGTAGGCCGGGTCCAGGCAGACCCGGAACCACTGCCGCAGGCCGGTCGTGGCGCGCTCCCAGGCGCCGCCGGGGCCGACCACGATCTCGGCGATCTTGCTCATGGTGCTGCGCTCGACGGCGTCGAACGCAGCCTCGAAGAGGGCCTGTTTGCCGCTGAAATGGTGGTACAGCGCGCCCTTCGTCACGCGCGCTCGTTTGGCCACCTCGTCCAGCGAGGTGGCCGCGTAGCCGCGTTTCGTGAAGAGCTCGACGGCACTGTCCACCAGGGCCTGCCTGGTGGACTCCGAATACTCCAAACGCCGGGACCGCACTGTCACCACGCTCACAACCTTACGACATACCGCGAGTACGTACCCATGGTATGTTCTGAGTAGGTTCCATACCGAGAGTATGGACCGAACCAAGGGTATGACACACGTCACGCCAGTAAGGGGAACGTGATGCGTGAGTCGCGGAGAACGAAGGAATCGACGGAGGAGGGCACATGAGCTGGGATCGCTTCTACCGTCGCCGGGACGCCATCAACACGGTGCTGGCCGCCGCCAAGCGGAACCCGGAGGCGGGCCTGCCGTTCGAAGAACTGCCCGAAGTCACCGAAGTCTTCGACAGTCGCGAGGAACTTGCTCTCGCGTTGCAGTACAAGTGGTCGCAACTGTTGAGCGGCCGGATCAACCTGGCCCTGTCCGACGCGGAACAGGGCGCCGAGGTCGACCATGTGGAGGCCGTGTCGGCGGCCTGGCGCGCGACCGCGATCGGTCATCCGGCGCTGCGCCGCGTGTTGGACGACTACGCCATTGAGGGCGGGCCGAAGTTCCAGGCGGGGCTGCGGGGCGAGCAGTGCATGCTTGCGCTGGCCGCCGGCCTGGCCAACTCGGCCGAGTCCACGCAGGAGATCAACCGGATCGGCGAGGCGTTCCTGCGGCTGATCCGCAGCACGCCGGAGCAGGCCGTGCCGCGGCGCCGCAGCCCGGTCGAACAGTTGCTGCGCAAGCTGGCCGCCACATCGTCGTGAGCACACCGTCGTGACGCTGGTCATCGGGTTCTGACCAGCGGCCCAGCGTAGGGTGGCAGTCGTGACGGTTGCGCCGGACGGACGAAGGTTGCTGCGCCTGGAAGTGCGCAACAGCCAGACGCCGATCGAGAAGAAGCCCTCGTGGATCAGGACCCGGGCCAAGATGGGCCCGGAGTACACCGAGCTGAAGCGGTTGGTGCACAACGAAGGTCTGCACACCGTGTGCGAGGAAGCTGGGTGTCCCAACATCTACGAGTGTTGGGAGGACCGCGAGGCGACCTTCCTGATCGGCGGCGACCAGTGCACCCGGCGCTGTGATTTCTGCCAGATCGACACCGGCCGCCCGGCCGCGTTGGACCGCACCGAACCGCGCAAGGTCGCCGAGTCGGTGCGCGCGATGGGCCTGCGCTACGCCACGGTGACCGGGGTGGCCCGGGACGATCTGCCCGACGGCGGCGCTTGGCTGTACGCCGAGACCGTGCGGGAGATCAACCGGGCCAACCCCGGCACTGGCGTGGAGTTGCTGATCCCGGACTTCAACGCCGAGCCGGAGCAACTCGCCGAGGTGTTCGGCGCGCGGCCGGAAGTGTTGGCGCACAACCTGGAGACGGTGCCGCGGATCTTCAAGTCGATCCGGCCGGCGTTCCGGTACGACCGCTCGTTGTCCGTGCTGACGGCGGCACGCGAGGCCGGGTTGGTCACCAAGTCGAACCTGATCCTCGGTATGGGCGAGACGCCGGACGAGGTCGGCGCGGCGATGCGGGACCTGCACGACGCCGGCTGCGAGATCCTGACCATCACCCAGTACCTGCGGCCGTCGGCGCGGCACCATCCGGTCGACCGGTGGGTCAAGCCGGAGGAGTTCGTGGCGCACCAGGAAACCGCCGAGCGGATCGGCTTCTCCGGCGTGATGGCCGGGCCGCTGGTGCGCTCGTCCTACCGGGCGGGCCGGCTGTACGCGCAGGCCATGGCGCACCGCGGCGAGCCGGTTCCGGAAAACCTGGCGCACCTCGCCGCCGCCGGCCCCGCCGCCCAGGAAGCCACCTCCCTACTGGCCCGCTGACGACCGACACACGAACAGCCCTGTTGGACACTTCCAACAGGGCTGTTGTATGATTCCAACATGGTCAGCAAGGGGAGACACCCCAAGCGTGCCGTGGCCGATGCACTTGACGCGACGAAGGCTGTCGACCACCTAACGGTCGTGGAGAACCACAAAGGCCACCGGTGGGGCTGGGTAGTCGGCCTCAACTGCCATCAGGGACCACATGACCGGGGCCATCCCGGCGATCCGGGCAGCTTCACTGTGTGGGGCACACCCGAACCGCCGGAGAATCACGCCAAACAGATCGCCCGCTTCGTCGCCCGTCATCGACACTGAGAGGAGACCATGATGACCACTTGGAACTTCCAGCTTCGGCTGAACCGCGAACCAACCGAAAACGAGTTCGATGCCTTGTACGAGGCCGGCTTGTCCGACGCCGGCATCGAGGGCTCCCTGGTCGATGTCGACCGCGAGGCTCCGAGCATGCCGCAGGCCATCATTAGCGTGGCCGCACAGGTCCGTTCCGTTCCGGGGCTAC
>DASZLR010000175.1:0-12681 GCA_035552275.1 Pseudonocardiaceae bacterium
GCTGACGGTGGGCCTCAGCGTGCACCAGTCGTCCGACGGGGACCTCGTCTCGCGAGTGGTCCGAGTTCTCGACGACACCGGTCTCCCGCCCGCGAGCCTGATCCTCGGCATACCGGTCGAGGCGCTGCCGGCGACCGAGGCCGCGGACAACCTTCGGGTGCTGGCCAGCATCGGGGTGCACACCGCGCTGGACAACTTCGGCACGGCGCCGGACGAACTGGCGCTACTGGAGGATCTGCCGGTGCGGTCGGTGCGCCTCGCCCGCCGGCTGGTCGAGCGGCAGGCACGGTCCATCGGTGATTCACCGCTGGCCGACGCACTGCTGGCGCTCAGCCGACTCGTTCACCAGGCCGGCGCGACGGTCATCGTGGACGGCGTGCACACCCAGGAGCAGGCCGACTGGTGGCAGGCGGCCGGCGCGGACTCGGCCATGGGCGATCTGTTCGGGGCCACCCGCGCACCCGGCGACTGATCACCAACGCGGCCACCTCAGCCCGGCTACCGTGGCACGGCCTGCCATGTCATTCTGTGGCCATGAAGTCCAGACTGCACTTGGTCGGCGACGCCGCTGCGGATCAGCTGCTGGCCGACGATCCCTTGGCGCTCCTGGTCGGGATGCTGCTGGACCAGCAGGTCACGATCGAGACGGCGTTCGCCGGCCCGAAGAAGATCGCCGACCGCATGGACGGGCTGTCGGTCGAGCGGATCGCCACCGCCGACCCGGACGAGTTCGCCAAGCTCTGCGCGACGCCCCCGGCCATCCACCGATTCCCAGGGTCAATGGCCAAACGCATTCAGGCGCTGTGCGCGTTCCTGTTGGAGCACTACGACGGCGAGGCCGACGGCGTCTGGCGGCAGGGCGGGCCTACCGGCGCCGAACTGCTGAAGCGGCTCAAGGCACTGCCGGGTTTCGGCGAGCAGAAGGCCCGGATCTTCCTGGCACTGCTGGGCAAACAACTGGACGTGCGACCGCGCGGCTGGCGGGAGGCCGCCGGCGACTTCGGCGTGGCCGGCTCGTACTGCTCGGTCGCGGACATCGTTGACAAGCCGAGCCTGGACACCGTTCGGGCCCACAAGAAGGCGGCCAAGGCGGCGGCAAAGGGTGGGCCGACGAAGGCCGGGCCGACGGCATAGCACCTACCGACGCGGCACCTATCCCAGCACATCGGGCTGGTCGACCACCCACAGCCAGCTGCCGTCCGGTTGCTGCCGGGCCACCTCGGCGGTCGCGCCGCCGGCGAGCCGGGTCGAGGTGAGCGCGATACCGCCCACCCGCAGCGGCGGCCGCTGCCCGATCGGCTCGAACCTCGGCCGGTTGGCCAGCAACCGTTGGTACACCTGGCGAATCTCGTCGCTGCCGGTGGCCGCGCCGCCATCGGGCAGCGCCAGCACCGCGCCCGGCTCGTAGAGCGCCACCAACCCGTCGACATCGCCGGCGTTGGCTCGCTCCACGAAGAACCGGCCCAGATCCTCCGGCCGCCGGGCCGGCTCGCGCGCCGGCCCACTGTCGGGTGTCGCCATGCCGCGATGGTGCCATTCGGCACCGACATCGAACGACCGAACGCGGTATGATCTTGGTTGACCAGCCCCGTTCAACGGCACTGTTCAACGACACCAAGGAGTCCCCGGTGGCCACGTGGCGAGACCTGGTGCACTACATCAAGTTCGACAGCAGCTACCGGGTGATCCGCGAGGAGCCGGACGAGATCAGGATTGAGTACAAGATCAGCCAGTACGCCGAGGACGACGAGGCCCGCACCCAGGTCATGATTCTCGCGCGCGAGGTGATGGACCGCAAGGAGGACTGGGTCCAGATCGCCACCCCGTTCGCCAAGGTCGACCAGGTCGACCTGCCCACCGTGCTCGCCGACATCGGCCTGAACTGTGTGGTCGGCGGCGCGGTCGTGATGGGCGAGTACCTGGTACTGCGGCATTCGCTGCCGCTGGCGAACCTCGACGGGAACGAGTTCGAGGACCCGTTGGAACTGGTCGCCAACTCCGCCGACGATCTTGAGGAACGGTTCGTCGGCGGCGACCAGTACTAGCCAGGTATCAGCCGGCAGCCCTGATCGCGGCCTCGACGGCCTCCGACAGCGCGGCCACCGGCCCGGACAACACCGTGGACCGGGCGGTCAGCGCGAACTCGAGTTCGCCCAGTTCCGGCAGCCCGGCGTCCACCCCGAGCTCGGCCAGTCCGGCCGGAATCAGGCCGCGCCCGAACACGCACACGCCCAACCCGGCGAGCGCTGCGGCGCGCAACCCGTTCAGACTTCCGCTGGTGCAGGCGATCCGCCATTCCCGGCCGGCTCGGCGCAGCGCGTCCAGCGCCTGGGCGCGGGTAATGCTCGGCGTCGGGAAGGCGATCAGCGGCACCGGCGCCCCCGGATCGACCCACAGGTCCGGCGCGCCGACCCAGGCCGAGGGCTCCCGCCACATCAACCGGCCGTGCCGCTCGTCCGGGCGCCGCTTGGCGAGCACCAGATCGAGTTCGCCGGCGCGCAGCCGCTCGTGCAGCGTGCCGGACAGCTCCACCGTCAATTCCAGGTCGACCAGCGGATGACTCCGGCGAAACCGGCGCAGCACCCCGGTGAGCTGGCCCAGCACGAAGTCCTCGGAGGTGCCGAACCGCACCCGGCCGCGCAGCTCGGGACCGGCGAAGTAGGCCGCCGCGCGGTCGCCGGCATCCAGGATGTTGCGGGCGAACCCGGTCATCGCCTCGCCGTCGCCGGTCAGCTCGACGGAATGGGTGTCCCGCAGGAACAACTGCCGGTCGGTGGCCCGTTCCAGCTTGCGGACCTGCTGACTGACCGTGGACTGTCGCACGCCCAGCCGGCGCGCCGCCTGGGTGAAGCTGCGCGTCTCGGCCACCACCAGAAACGTCCTGAGCAGCACCGGATCGAACACCTCACCGGTATATCACACATCGTGATGACAGTGAGATCGCCTATCGTGGTTCTCAATCCGCGCAGGTGGGCGGACGATGATCGAGTGCAGTTGACGAATCCGCTGGCTCGCCTCCGCCTCGATCCGTTCATCGCGAGCATCGTCGGCGCCGCCGCGCTCGCCGTTGTGCTGCCGGTGCGCGGTGTTGGCGCGACGGCAGCGAACGACGCCACCACTGTCGCGATTGGACTGTTGTTCTTCCTGTACGGCGCGCGGCTTTCCACCGCTGAGACGGTGGCCGGCCTGCGGCACTGGCGACTGCAGCTGGCCGTGCTCGTCGCCAGCTTCGTGATGTTCCCGCTGCTCGGCCTGACCGCCCGGCTGCTGGTGCCGACCGTGCTCACCCCGGCGCTCTATGCCGGGGTCTTGCTGCTGTGCACGCTGCCCTCGACCGTGCAGTCCTCGATCGTGTTCACCTCGATCGCCAAGGGCAATGTCGCGGCGGCGATCTGCGCCGCCTCGCTGTCCAGCCTGGTGGGCATCGTGATCACCCCGCTGTTGATCGGTCTACTGGTCAGCGGCGGCGGCGCGGGCCTGTCCGCCGGCTCGATCACCGACATCGTGCTGCGGCTGCTGGCGCCGTTCCTGGCCGGGCAGTTGGCCCGGCGGTGGATCGGCGGCTGGATCACCGCGCACCAGCGGCCGCTGCGGGTCGTGGACCGCGGCAGCATCCTGCTGGTGGTGTACACGGCGTTCAGCGCCGGTGTGGCGGCCGGCATCTGGCACCAGCTGACCGTGCCCAGGCTGGCCGCCGTGGTCGTGGTGAACCTGGCGCTGCTCGGGCTGGCCCTGGCGATCACCTCGGTCAGCGCCCGGCTGCTCGGATTCGACCGCGCCGACCGGATCACCATCGTGTTCTGCGGCTCCAAGAAAAGCCTCGCCGCCGGCCTGCCGATGGCCAGTGTGCTGTTCGCCGGCGCCGGATCGGGCGCGGTCGGGCTGATCGTGCTCCCGCTGATGCTGTTCCACCAGATCCAGCTGATGGCCTGCGCCGCGCTCGCCCGCCGGTGGGCGCGCCAAGCAGCCCGAGAAGGCGCGCCGGAAGCTGGGCCAGAAATGAAGCCGGTCAGCGAGCTCGCCGCTGGACGACCAGGCTCGCCATGACGGTGCCGGCCAGCACGACCGCGATCACCACCAGCGAGGACGCCGGGCCGAACACCGGAATGCCGACGATCACCTGCCGACCCGCCTTGAACGGGTTCCAGTCGTCGGCGAGCACGTCCAGGATCAGCTTGCAGCCGATGAAAGCCAGCAGCACCGCGAGCCCGTAAGGCAGGCACACCAACCGGTTCAGCACCCCGCCGACCAGGAAGTACAACTGGCGCAAGCCCATCAGCGCGAACGCGTTCACCGCGAACACCAGGAACGGCTGCTGGGTGAGCCCGAGGACGGCCGGAATGGAGTCGAGCGCGAACAGCAGATCGGTGGTCCCGATCGCCACCATCACCACCAGCATCGGTGTCACCATCAGCCGGCCGGCAGCGCCGACAGTGCGCACGAAGGACCGACCCTCCACATAGTCCTCGGTGACCGGCAGCACCCGGCGCAACGACCGCAACACCAGGTTCTCCCGGAACTCGTCCTCCGACTCCCCCGCGCCGCGCCACACCCGGGCCGCGGCGATCACCAGGAACAGGCCGAACAGGTAGAACACCGCCGTGTAGCGGGACACCAGGGCCGCGCCGGCGATGATCAGCACCGCGCGCAGCGCCAGCGCCAGCACGATGCCGAACAGCAGCACCCGGTGCTGGTGGATCGCCGGCACCTTGAACGACGACACGATCAGCAGGAACACGAACAGGTTGTCCACCGACAGCGAGTACTCGGTGAGGTAGCCGGCGAAATACTCACCCGCGTGGCCGGCGCCGAAGAACACCCAGACCAGGGCGCCGAAGCCGACGGCGCAGGCGACGTAGAACGCGACCCGCCGGCCCGCTTCGGCCATGGTCACCTGATGTGGTGTGCGATCGACCACCAGAAGATCGCGGGCCACCAGCGCCAACAGGCCGGCGACGGTGGCCAGCCATGCCCACCAGGGCACGTTCACCTGCGGGACCTCCGGTCCGTCGGCCAGAGGTCTCCGGTGTTGCCACGCAGCGCCATGGCTCCATGGGTATCACACGCTGAGGTTTTCTCAGCTCAGCCCCGATAGTGTCGGGGACGTGCCAGGTATCCACCAACGTCGGATCAGCCGGAGATGGCTGCTGCTCGGCCTGATCGTGGCGCTCGTCGCGGGCGTCGGGATCGGGCTGTGGGCGCATGGCCGCGGTCAGCCGGCCGCGGTGCGCGTCGAGCAGCTCGCGATCCCGGTGGTCGACGGCCCCGCGCACGACCAGCACGTCACGCTCGACGCCACGGTATATTTCCCGGCCACCACGCCGGCCCCGGCGATCCTGGTCTCCCCCGGCTTCGGCGACACCAAGTCCGCAGCCGACACCGAGGCCGGCGAGCTCGCCCACAGCGGTTTCGTCGTGCTCGCGTACACCGCACGGGGTTTCGGCCGCAGCACCGGACAGATCGCGTTGAACTCGCCGGACTACGAGGTGGCCGACGCCCGCCAGCTCATCGACTGGCTGGCCGCCCGACCCGAAGTGGTCAAGGACGGCCCCGGCGATCCCCGGGTCGGCGTCACGGGCGGCTCCTACGGTGGCGCGCTGTCGCTGATGCTGGCCGGCACCGACCGGCGGGTGGACGCCGTCGCCCCGGTGATCACTTACAACGACCTGGCCCAGTCGCTGCTACCCAATGACGGCACCACCAATCCCATCGGCACCAACACCCCGGCCGCCGGGGCGGACGGGCCGGACGGGGTGTTCAAACGCACCTGGGCCGGGCTGTTCTTCGGTGTCGGAGCCAGCGGCAGCGGCAGCATCGGGCCGACCGGGGACGCGCCCTCGGCAGGCTCCGCGCTCGGCTCGACCAGTGGATCATCCGGCGGATCGGGTGGCTCAACGGCGGGATCGGGCCAGTCCACCACCCCGTCAACAGGGCCAACCGCGTCCGCCGGTGCCGGGACCGCCGGCGCGCCGGCGGCCGGTCCCGCCCCGACCAGCGTGTGCGGCCGATTCATCGCCGAGGTGTGCCAGGCGTACCAACAGATCGCCAGCACCGGCCGGGCCAGCCCGCAGACCGTCGATCTGCTCCGACGAGATTCGCCGGTCAGCGTCACCAGCCACATCACCGCCCCGACCCTGCTGGTGCAGGGCGAGCAGGACACCCTGTTCGGCCTCGACCAAGCCGACGCCAACGCCCGGCAGATCAGCCAGGCCGGTGGCCGGGTCAAGCTGATCTGGTACGACGGCGGCCATGACGGCGGCCAGCCCGGCCCGGCGCTGCGGCAGGAGATCGGCGACTGGTTCCGGTATTACCTGACGCACCAGGGCGCCGATCCGGGCACCGGCTTCGAGTACTCGGTGCAGGGCTCGTTCCGGGCCAACGGCGCGGTCAGCGTCCGCACGGTCACCGCGCCCGACTATCCCGGCCTGCCAACGGTTCCCGGTGAATCCACCGGCGGCACTGGCGGCGCAGTCGCTACGGTCGGCGCCGGCTGGCGAACCCTGCCCCTGACCGGCCCGCCCGATCAGCAGGTGGTCAGTCCGCCGGGCGGCAGCCCGGCGGCGATCAGCGGCCTGCCCGGCGTCGGGTCGGGCCTGGGCAGCGCGGCCAGCCGGCTGGCGGTGGACATGCCCGGCCAGTACGCCGCGTTCGGCACCGCACCGCTGGCCAGCCAACTGCTGGTGGCAGGTTCGAGCCGCGTGACACTCGACGTGTCCGCGGTGCCTGGCCAACCCAGCGCCGGCCAGGCGGTGTTGTTCGCCAAGCTGTACGACCTCGCGCCGGCCGGCACCCGCACGCTGCCCGGCTCCGCGGTGGCCCCGGTGCGGATCAGCTCGCTGCCCGCCGATGGCAGCCCAGTCCGGGTGACGGTCACGCTGCCCGGCATCGTGCAGGCCGTCCAGGCCGGGCACCGGCTGGAACTGGTCGTCGCGACCACCGACAGCGGCTATGCCGGGCTCACCGATCCGGCCGTGCTGCGCATCTCGTTGGCCGGTGCCAACACTGGTGGGACCGGCGCGCTCGCCGTGCCGGTGGTGCCGGGCCGGGCGTCCCCCACGCCGCTACCGGTCGGCCAGCTGATCGCCATCGGCGTGCTGCTCGTGCTGTGCGCGCTCGCCGGGCTGTGGGCGGCCATCCGCCGCCGCCGGCCACCGGACCTCGATCGGGCACTTGCCGAAGTTCCGTTGGCGCTCAACGGCTTGGCCAAGTCCTATCCGAACAAGGTGATCGCCGTCGACTCGCTGTCCTTCCAGGTCGACCGTGGGCAGGTGGTCGGCCTGCTCGGTCCCAACGGCGCCGGCAAAACCACCGCGCTGCGCATGATGATGGGGCTGGTCTCACCGACTCGCGGGCAGATCAGGGTGTTCGGACAGCTGATCCGCCCGGGCGCGCCGGTGCTGTCCCGGATTGGCTCATTCGTCGAAGGCGCGGGTTTCCTGCCGCACCTGTCGGGCATGGCGAACCTGCGGCTGTACTGGCAGGCGACCGGCCGCCCGGCCGAACAGGCCCGATTCGATGAGGCACTGGAGATCGCCGGCCTCGGCGACGCGATCCGGCGTCGGGTCGGCACCTACAGCCAGGGTATGCGGCAGCGGCTGGCCATCGCCCAGGCGATGCTCGGCCTGCCCGACCTGCTGGTGCTGGACGAGCCGACCAACGGCCTCGATCCGCCGCAGATCCGCGACATGCGCGAGGTGCTGCGCGGCTACGCGGCCACCGGCCGCACCGTTGTGGTGTCCAGCCACCTGCTGACCGAGGTGGAGCAGACCTGCACGCATGTGGTGGTCATGCACCGCGGCCGGCTGGTCGCGGCCGGCGAGGTCGGCGCGATCGTCACCGGCAGCGGGGAGACCTCGTTCGCCGTGGACGACATCGGCCGGGCCGTAGCAGTGCTGCGCAAGCTCGACGGCGTGCTCGAAGTGTCCGATGTGGACGATTCGGCCGGCGGCGCCGAGGTGCGGGCCCGGCTCAATGGCGTGCCCCGGGCGGACGCGGTGCGCGCCCTGGTCGCGGCCGGCGTGTCGGTGGACCAGGTCGGCCCGCGCGGTCGCCTGGAAGACGCGTTCCTGCACATGGTGGGAGGTGAGTGACGGTGACCGAGACCGATATCCACATCGGACAGTCGGGCAGTCATGGCGGCGCGGCCGGCTACCGCCCGGCACGCACGCTGCCGCTGCGGGTCGAGTTGGTCCGGCAACTCCGCCGCCGGCGGACCCAGATCAGCCTCGGATTCCTGGCGATCCTGCCGTTCCTGCTACTGATCGCGTTCAAGATCGGCAATGGCAGCGACAACCGCAACTCCGGCCAGTTGGTCGACCTGGCAACCGCCAGCGGCCCGAATTTTGTGGTGTTCGCGCTGTTCGCCTCGGCGGGCTTCCTACTGGTGGTGGTCGTCGCACTGTTCTTTGGCGACACGGTGGCCAGCGAGGCGTCCTGGTCGAGCCTGAAGTACCTGCTGGCGATCCCGGTCCCGCGCGGCCGATTGCTGCGGCAGAAGGCGATCGTGGCTGGCGCGCTGTCGGTCGCCGGGCTGATCCTGCTGCCCGCGGTATCGCTGCTGGTCGGCGTGATCTGGTACGGCACCGGCGACATGGTCAGCCCGACCGGCGAGGCGCTGCCGTTCGGCGTCGCGGTCGGCCGGATCGCGCTGGCGGTGTGCTACCTGGCGATCAGCCTCGGCTGGGTGGCGAGCCTCGCATTGCTGTTCAGCGTCACCACGGACGCCCCGCTGGGCGCCGTGGGCGGCGCGGTGCTGGTGTCGATCCTGTCCGAAATCCTCGATTCGATCACCGCGCTCGGCGGCCTGCGCGAATACCTGCCCACCCACTACACCATGGCCTGGGCTGACCTGTTGTCCACCGACATCGACTGGGGCGACATGATTCGGGGTGTGCTGTCCGCACTGATCTACGGCGTGGTGTTCACTGCGCTCGCCGTTCGCCGGTTCCGTACCAAGGACATCACCAGTTAGCGATACGAGCTCAATTCGGCCACAGCGTCCGGACGGCGTCGGGGAACCCGGCCACCCCGCGCGGCCCGAGCAAGGCCAGGTTGAACAGGAACCCCGGCAGGATCGAGAGGATCACCCGGGCGAGCACCTCCGCCGGCGCCCCGATCCAGGTCCCGGTCTGCTGGCGCTCGCGGACGAGTCCGGCCATGTCCTGGCTCATGCCCAGCGTCGCCGCCTCCAGCCGTTCGGCCAACGCCGGATTGCGCAGGGCCTCGGACCAGACCATCAGCGCCAGGCTGGCGAGCTGTCGGTCGCGATGCCGCTCGATCACCGCCTCCAGCAGCTTCGCCAGCACCTGACCGACCCCGCACTCGCCATCGTCGCTGGTCAGCGCGGCGCGTAGCAGCTCAGTCACGTCGTCCAGGTTCTGGGCGGCGACGCCCACGATCATGTCCTCCTTCTTGGGGAAGTACCGGTAGACGGCGCCCGCGGACTTACCGGCTTCGGCGAACACGTCCTGCATGGACGTGCGATGAAAGCCGTTGCGAGCGAAGCACCGGCGCGCCGCCGCCAGAATCTCGGCGCCCTGGTCGTCCTTGTACTGCTGGCTCACCCGCGGCACGGGCCGTCCTTCCTCGCTGGTTGACACCCGACGACCACAAGCCTACCGTTAAAAAAAGCGGATGTCCGTCCTTCTTTATCTAGATCAGCATCCGCGCCACCCACAGGGAGAAGATCCATGCGACTGCCACTGCTCCGCCCGGCGGACCTGACCGCCCGGCAGCAGCCTCTGTACCGCACCATCGACGCGATGGTCGCCACCGACGAGTTCGCCGGCATGACCACCAAACAGCTGGACGGAGCCTTCCTCGGCCCGTTCGCCGTGATGCTGCACTTCCCGGCGGCCGGCGAGGCGATCGCCCGGTTCTGCCAGGAGGTCAGCGCACTGCCCGGCCTGTCGCCGTCGGCTCGGCAGGTCGTGATCCTCACCGTCGGTGGACGGCAGAACGCCGCCTACGAGCTGTACGCGCACGACATCGCGGCGCGCGGGGCCGGACTGCGCCGTGATCAGATCGCGACGCTGTGTGCCGGCGGCCGCCCGGCCGACCTCACGCCCGAGGAGAACCTGGCCGCCGATGTCACCGGCGCGTTGCTGCGCGGCGGTGTCCTACCGCAGACCACCTATCAGGCGGTGGTCGACGCCCTTGGCCGGGACGCGCTCGACGCGATGGTCCTGCTGATCGTGCAGTACCTGGCAATCTGCACCCTGCTCAACGCCTACGACGTCCCGGTTCCCGCCGAATAATCACAGAGCATAATCACAGAACGGAGCAGCCATGATCGACAATGCCGATTTCGGCACCTTCGGGCGGTTCATCGAAACTCCGGTCGACCAGATGCCCGACGACATGAAAAAGGCCTACGACCTGACTATGACGTTGCGCGGACTGGTGCCCGGTCCGCACAAGATCTGGCTGGCCAATCCCACCCTGTCCGAGACCATCGTCCCGACCGGAGCCTATTTCCAGACCACATCCACGCTGACCAAGGCCGAGATCGAGATCGCGACCAATGTCATCAACGGCCGCTGGCGCGCGGCCTACGGGAACTACGAACACGAGAAGATCGGTGTCGACAAGGGCGGCCTGGCGCCGGAGCGGGTCGCGGCGCTGATCGCCGGCCTGCCGACCTCCTTCGAGGACCCCCGCCAGCAGATCGTGTACGAGCTCGCGGCCACGTTGGCCGCGGCCAACGTGGTGCCGTTGGGCCTCTATCGGCGGGCGCGGGAACTGCTGGGCGACAAGGGAATTGTCGACGTGACCACGCTCATGGGCTGGTTCACCGCCGTCTCACTCACCCTGATGGCTTTCGACGTTCCGGCCAACGCCGTCGGACTCGACCAGTAACCAGCATTCAACCCAACGGAGAATTGCCATGCCGATGACCCCAGTTCCCGAAGCCACCATCACTCCGGTCGCGTATTTTCCGGAGAAGTACTTCCTGGAAAATCTCGCCGTCCGCGTCGACGGTTCGGTGCTGATCACCGCGGTGCTCCAGCAGGAACTCTGGATTGCGCCGAGCACACCATCGGATTCGATGGTCAGCCCGATCCTGGTGCACCGTTTCGACCACCCGATCACCGGCATCGTCGAGGTCGAACCCGACGTGTTCGTCGTCAGCCTGACCGAGGGCTACACCACCCACGAATCACATCTGGTGCGGATCGACCTGACCGGCTGGACGCCCGGCGAGCCGGTGTCCCCAGAGATCATCTTCACCTTTGACGACCGGGTCCGCGCCCTCAACGGCAGTTGCCTGCTCGGCCCCGGCGTGCTGGCCATCGCCGACTGCTTCGCCGGGTTGATCTGGCGGGTTGATCTGGGCGAGGGCGCGCGGAGTGCGACGGCTCGGGTCTGGCTGGCCCACGACACTATGGGGGACGACCCGGACAGCGAGGTCGCGCCGCCGCCGCAGCCGGGCGTCAACGGCGTCCGCTACAGCGCGCGGACCGGACACCTCTACTACACGTCGACCGCCCAGCAGGTCTTCATGCGTGTCCCGGTCGACCCGGCCACGCTCGACCCGGCCGGTGGCGCGGAATTCGTCGCCGCGATCGACAACGCCGACGACTTCTGCGTGGACGAGGACGCCGGATTCGCTTATGTCACCCGGCATCGCGGCAACACGGTTGACCGGGTGCCGCTCACACCGCGGCACGGCAGCGAGGTTCGCCACCTGGCCGGCGACCCGCTCGATGAGGCCCTGGTCGGGCCGTCCAGCGCCGCCTGGGGTCGCGGCCCCGGCGACCACGCCCGAGTGCTGTACGTGACCACGGACGGCGGCACCACGGCCCCGCCCAACGGAATCATCCGAAACGCCGCGCTGCTGCGCGTCGACCTCCACCAGCGGGCCGAGTGATGAACAACTCGTTGCCCGCCGGCGCCCGCTGGAAGAGCGGTGGCGGACCGACACCGACCGGGTCGGTCACCGCGGCCTGATCGCCCTGTCGGTCCTCGGGCCAGTATCTACCGCACCCCGGCCGCGTCCATGCCACGCAGTTCTTTTTTCAGGTCCGCGATCTCGTCCCGCAGCCGGGCCGCCAGCTCGAACTGAAGCTCGCGGGCCGCGCTCATCATCTGGTCGGTCATCTGCTGGATCAGGTCGGCCAGTTCGGCCCGCGGCATCGTCTTCACGTCCCGGTCGACCAGCACGCCGGCACTGCGGCCGCTGCCCGGCTCGCCGGCCGCGCGCTTGCCGCGCGAGGTGTTGCGCCCGGACCCGCCGACCGGCACCTCGCGTTCTCGCTCGGTGTCCTCGGCCTCGGTGTAGACCCGGTCGAGGATGTCGGCGATCTTCTTCCGCAGCGGTTGCGGATCCAGGCCGCGCTCGGTGTTGTAGGCGATCTGCTTGTCCCGCCGGCGATTGGTCTCGTCAATCGCGTACCGCATCGAGTCGGTGATCTTGTCGGCGTACATGTGCACCTGGCCCGACACGTTGCGGGCGGCGCGGCCGATCGTCTGGATCAGCGACCGCTCGCTGCGCAGGAAGCCCTCCTTGTCCGCGTCGAGGATGGCCACCAGCGAGACCTCCGGCAGGTCGAGACCCTCGCGGAGCAGGTTGATGCCGACGAGCACGTCGTACTCGCCGAGCCGCAGCTCGCGCAGCAGCTCGATCCGGCGCAACGTATCGACCTCGCTGTGCAGGTAGCGCACCCGGATACCGAGGTCGAG
>DASZLR010000176.1:0-17467 GCA_035552275.1 Pseudonocardiaceae bacterium
CACGAGCTTGGCCACGTGCTGTTCGAGGACTGGGTGGACAGCGGCGCGGGCAATGGGAGTGACCGACGCACTGCGGAGATTCGAGCCGACACCTTCGCTCGGCACCTGCTCGTGCCGGTCGAGGGCTTGCGTGAGTTCCTCCGGGACCGAGAGATCGTGACCCAATCCACCCTCTCTGAGATCGTTCAGCGATTCCTGGCCTCGCCCCCGATTGCCGCAATCGCGTTGCACCAGGCCAATTTCATCGATGACGGCACCAAGCAGGAGTGGATGTCGTTGACCGCGCCACAATTGGCGGCCCGGTTCGGGTGGAGCGACCAGTACCGGGCATTGCAGACCGACTCCGATCAGCGGCGGGCACCGCAACGGTTGCTTGCCCGCGCGATCAAGGGCTACGCGGAGGGGGCGCTGCCTGCGCAGGCCATCGCCACCTTGCGCGGCATCACCTTGGAGGCTGCCGAAGCGGACTTGCGCGAGGCAGGTGTCGTGCCTGTCGAGCGACCGATTCCGTGGACTGAGGCCGCCGAACTGCCTGACGTACGGGTGGACCTGGCGGCCTTGGATGAAGATCTGAACGCGCCGGACGATGACGGCCATCGCGCAGTGACGGAACGAGACCCGAGATGAGCCACCGGCCGATCATCGACGCCGGACCCGGCCTGAACTTCTTCTCCATCAACAAGGAGCGTCTCCTCATTGGCGTCCTTGGACAGCTCAGCGCACCGGAGTGCGTTGAGGAGGAGGTGTTTCGCAAGTCCCGACGGGATGCCCGCTTCCGCTCCGCCGCAACGGTTTGGCGAAAGCTGGCACCCAAGTGGGTACAGATACTGTCCGATGACCAGACGCCCGAACTCGCAACTGTCGTCCACCGGATCACCCGACAACCTATGGAACAGCGACTGAAACACCCCAAAGACCTGGGCGAGACGATGGTCATCGCGCACGCGGTTGTCGCTGCCGAATCCGGCGAGACAGTGACTGTGCTCATCGATGACGGGGCAGGTGCGCGAACGGCTACCTCAGAAATCAACCGACTCAAACGACTCCATGCCGGCGGCCACGCCGTGGGGTCGATCAGACTTGTGAACACACTGACAGTCCTGGAGCGCGCGGCCCGCGGACCACACATCCCGGACAAGCCCACGATGCGCATCATCGACACCCAACTACGCGGTCTCGATGATGGCCTACCGCCGATCCAGACGACCAACCTGCTGTCGTCTACACGCTGGTCCTGAAATGTAGGGCAGGTGGGGACTTGAACCCACGGCCAAGGGATTATGAGTGCTTGCGGTATGTGCGCTGTTCTGACCTGCGAATACGCAGGTATTCAAGTGGCTGGCCCGTCGAGTCCCTTGCTGTCCGCAAGCCTTCATGTTCATCCATAGTGGACGGCCGCCGAACTCCACCAATCGGGGTTGACGCGTCGGTCGTCTACGCTGGGAGCCATCCCCTCACCGGAGAACGTTACCCATGGGTTCGGAGATCGGACGTCGGCTACGGCAGATCAGGCAGGCCCGTCGTAAGAGCCTAGCCGTGATCGCCGGGCGGGCGGGCATCTCGACCGGGTACCTGTCGCGGCTGGAATCCGGGGATCGCGCGCTGGACCGGCGTTCGCTCATCGTGAAGCTGGCGGACGCGCTGGAAGTGGCACCCAGCGAGATCACGGGTTCAGCCATCGGCACACCCGGCGAACTGGACGAGGACCGGTCGCTCAACGACGTCCGGCTCGCCCTGCTGGCCGTGAGCATGGGCGAGCCACAGGGCCAGGTCGCGACCGTCGACGCGCTGAACTCGCGAGTCACCGAGATATTGAACGCACAGCGCGACTGTGACTATGCGCTGGTCGGTGCCAGGCTGCCCGAACTCATCCGCGACCTGCACACCACCCAGTCCGCCGGTCCAAACGAACGTGCCGTGCTGCGGCTGCTGGTGATGATCCACGTGCAGGGCACACAGGCATGGCTGGGTGACATCGGTGCCAGCCTTGATCTCGCCTGGCAGGCGTCGAACCTCGCGCAGCGCGCGGCTGAACATCTTGAGGAACCCCTATACCGCGCGGTGAGCGCGTTCGGCTCGGCCTTCGGGCTACTCAGCGCCGGCGGGTTCGACATGGCAGCCCGGACACTCGCCGCGGTCGATCCAGGCACGAAGACCAGCGATGCCACGCAGATGGCCGGAATGTTGGCCCTCACATCTTCATTGGTGCTGGCGGCCCAGGGCGATCACTCGGAGCGGCAGGCGGCGCTGGAACACGCGGCCGATCTCGCCGGACGTACCGGAGAACGCAACGCCATGTGGTTCGGGTTCGGCCCGAGTAACGTCGGGGTATGGCGCATGTCAGTCGCGCTGGAAGCCGGCGAATACGCCGAAGCCGCCAAGATCGCGGAGAAGGTCGACCCCAACGCGCTGCCCTCCCCGACGCGCAAGTCTGCCTACTACCGCGAGTACGGGCGAGCACTGGCCCGGCTGCCGAAACAACGAGACGCCGCCGTGATGATGTTGCGGCGCGCGGAGCGGATTTCGCCAGCTCGCATCCACCGCCATCCCTTCATGCGCGCTGTTCTTGCCGAGTTGTTGGTCAGGGCCAAGCAGGATGCGGTCGGCCGGGAACTGCGGGGCATGGCCTACCGGGCAGGACTGCCTGTCTAATCCGTTCGGGTGATGTTGCCACCGTGGCAAAACTCTGACCTTGATCGTTTCTAGCGTCTCTCCTCGGAGGTGACGTGATGAATCTTCGTCCGGTGGGTCCGGCCGTTGGCGTGCCGCGCCACGAGATGCACCATTCGCCCGGTCCGGTGCCGGCGGCAGATGAGTTGGTGCACGCATGGGAAACGGCCGTCCTGGTCTACGGCCAGGTGCAGGCACGGGCCGACGCCGCGCCGTTGCGGGACGTTGCGGCGGCGCGGGAGATGACGGAGGCGTCAGCACAGATCGCCCGGACCTGGCGGGAGCTGTTGGCTGCCCGGCAGGTGCCGCTGTGGGTGTCGTCGGCCATCGAAACGGCCGCCGACATGTTCGAGGAACAAGCCGACGCCTGGCGGGCCAGGGAAGGCCGCGCCTGGCAGGCGCAACAACAAGGAGAGAATCAATAGTGAGTCAGCAGGCAATGAACGGCCAGGCGAGTTTCGGCACGCACACCAACGCCGAGATCGACCTGTACCGAGGCCAGAACGGGTTCTTGCGGATGTACGTGTTGGCCGCCGATGGCTCAAATTCAGTGGAGTTCGTGCACCCTTCGGAGGGTGACGCACAACGGTCGGTCGCATTCCTGCGGTCGCTGAGCGAGCAGGCACAGCGGATGGCCGGCGAGCTGGCTCGGCTCACGCCGGCCGAGCCGGACTCGGGGGTGTGATCGGTGGGCGGGGTTGAGGAAGCGGACGCCGGGCCCGTGCTGGATCAGTTGGCGCTGACCGGGCCGCTGATGGTCGCGGCGGCGGCACTGTCACACGTGAAGATCGCCGAGTGCGATCCGGCCATGATGGCCGGGGGTTCCCCGGTCGGTGAGCCGAAAGTGGCGATCACCTTCGACGCGTTCCTGGTCGAGCCGCTGTCGCTGGTGATGCCGGTCACGGTGTTGCGGCGGCTGGTCGCCGCGTCGTCCCCGTTCCTCGCCCCGCCACCGGGGGACTGTGCCCCCGCCGACAAGACCGGCCGACCCGGCGGTGCCAGCGATGGCTGAGCCGCCGGGCGGGCCGGCCGGCGCCGTGCACCGACTGCCGGGCGGGCAGCCCTTCGCCATGGAGATCCGGTCCGGCGCTCGTGTGCAGGTGCTGCACGGCCAGCCCGGCGATCCGGTGCAGGTGATCTTCTCCACTGACCGGCGAGACTGGCCCCGACCCGACGACGGAGGTTCACTGTCGCTGATACTGCCCGCCGACGTGGCCCAGCGGCTGTTCGTGGGACCGGTGGGCGAGACCGACAACGAACAGGAGCCGGACCGGCCGGGTGACGGGGATCGACGGCCAGCCCAGAGGAAGGACACCATGCCGGCATGTGAACCGGTGGGGCCGATGGTCAGAATCCGTGCACTCCGGCACGCCTACGGTCTCACCGCCGCACAACTGGCCGACCGCATGGCCGAACTCGGAGTGCCCGTCGATCGCAACTCGCTGTACAACATCGAGTCGGGCGCGAAAAAACCCAGCGACCGGATACTCGACGCCTACGCCCGCGCCCTCGGCGTGCATCCCCTCG
Organism: Pseudonocardiaceae bacterium; assembly: GCA_035552275.1. Taxonomy (GTDB): domain Bacteria; phylum Actinomycetota; class Actinomycetes; order Mycobacteriales; family Pseudonocardiaceae; genus DASVLX01. The sequence continues at coordinate 4,198 of DASZLR010000176.1, forward strand.
ACGTCTGGCAAGGTCTACCGAGACCAGCCACAACCGAACCAGACCGCGTAACCGCCCCTACCGACGGGACCACGGAACAGGGGTAGTGCGGCTCGACGCGCACATCCGTCGATCTCTGCGGGCTTTGTGCCCGCAGCATATCATCGGAGCCCGCGCGGGCCGGTGAGCGAAACAGTTCATGACGCGGCAATTATTCGCGCAAAAAGATTCTGAAGTGCCAAGTGAACGCCGACCGGCCGCTAAAGCCGGTCTCCCAACGCGGCGCGGCGGTGCGCTTCGCGTGCTCGTTCGTCGGCAGCCGACGCGCCGTAGCGACCGACCATTTCTCGGGATCGCCAACCGGCCAGCCGCATAAGGTCCTGCTCCTGTCCCCCATTGGCTAGCCAGGTATGGGCGAAGGTGTGCCGAAACAGGTGCGGATGCACATGGGGCACGTTCGCGTCATCGGCACGACGGTTGAGCATCTGCCGTATCCCGGACTCACCGAGCGGGCCTTTCTTGCCGAGCCACAGCGCAGCGGTCTTGCTGGCCTGGGACTGGCGCGAACGCACACGAAGGTACCGGCGCAGCGACTCACCGGTCTTGGCGCCAAAGGGCACCGACCGCTCACGCCGACCTTTGCCCATCACCTGCGCTACGTCGGTATCGAAGTCGAGATCGTCCACCAGCAGCGGGGCGATCTCACCGCACCGTGCGCCGGTGTCGATGAACAGACGGATCAACGCGGCATCGCGCCGGTTCTCGAACGTGTTTCCCTTGGTGGTAGCCAGAAGTGCGCGCAACTGATCTTCCGACAGCACCGGCACCGGCTGCTCCGGCACGGCCGGCGGCTTCATCTTGGCGAACGGGCTGGTCCCGATCTCGCCTTCCACTTCGTCCAGCCAGCGGAAAAACTGCTGTAGTGACCGGTAGTGCTTGGCGACCTGTGCGGCGGATATCGGCTTGCCCGTGCGCTTGTTCGGCCGCTCCTGAAGGTGCACGAGGTAGTGCTCGATGTGCTCGCGGCTAACCGTGTTCGCCCCGGTCGGCATCCCGTGCTCCACCAGGTAGTTCGTGAACTCCTCGGCGACGGTCAGATACGACTTGATCGTGCTGGGTGCCTTGTTCGCCGCGCGCAGATGCCGCTGCCAGTCCGGTAGCAACTGCCGAAGATCGTCCAGCGGTATCTCGGTGGCCGAGGATCGGACGTCAGAGCTCGCCATGCCCCCGACGATACGACCGAGTCCCTTGCTCTGCAAGCTCTGTACGGGATCGAATCCCTTCGTATTGACTGGTTGTGGGGCAGGTGGGACTTGAACCCACGGCCAAGGGATTATGAGTCCCCTGCTCTAACCATCTGAGCTACTGCCCCGCGACACCCGACCATTGGGTCAGGAGCCCAGCACGAAGGCTACCGGCCGAGGGGGCCGGAGGCCGCCGGACCCCTGGCCCGGATCTGCGCTCCTGAATCGTCGTCGTCGAGGCCAATCCAACGAACAGGCCGGTCGGCGACTTACAGGGGCGTGAACGAAGTGGAACAGGACTGGGTCGCGCCCGCAGCCGTGACCGTGACATCGACTTCGACAGGGTAGCCATGCGTCGCCCGACTGATGTCGTATGGAATATCGACATTTCCATCAGTCGCGACCGCGCTGTGGGTGGTGCTCGTCGTCTTGTAGTGCGCCGTCGTGGTGACATTGGCTCCGGCAACGCCGGTATGCACGATAACGTCGGTGGTGGAATTGTCCGCCGGTTGCGTATTCGACATCGATGCGGCGCAGGTCAATGCGCTCATGGGTGCTGCCGCAGGCGGCGGCGCGGCCGGCGGCGGCGCTGTGGTGGTCTTTCGTTGCGTTGGTGCCACTGGGATCGACGTCGGTGCCAGTGGGATCGGCGCATGGGTAGTAACCGGGCTGGTGGACACGACAGCCGACCGTGAAGAACTCGGTGCGGTGACCGAGTCGGCGGGCGAGGCAACAGGCTTACTCGCGTTGAGTTGCGTACCACCTGAGGGTCCAGCGGCCACCGCGCTGACGACAAAAACAGCAAATGAGGCCGCCAACACGCCCGCAGCTACCCCACGGCTGGTAATCCGCGCCCAGCGCAGGCGTCCACGCACCAATGCCACCAACGCGATAATGAATACGATGAAGCCTGCGACACTCAAGAAAGCGAATAACCCGGACACGGTGGACCCTTCCTCGCAGCGATGTTGAGGTCCTTGGGATGGGTCTCGTCGTTTGCCGGGGCTCCGTTACACCCCCGCCCACAGGGCCGGCCTCAGCGGCGGGGCGGCTCCGGGCCGCCACCCCGCCACCTGTCAGGCGGCGGTCAGCAGGCCGTCCAGAATGCCCGACTTGACGTCGTCAACGAGCACCCGCAGTTGCTCCAGGCTCATCTGGATGCGCTGGCCGAAGTCGTCGGTGATGACGACCCGCTGCTCGTCCGACGCGCTGTGGTCGACGTACAGCTCCGGACAGCCGCAGTCGCATTTGCCACAGAACGTCGCCACGTGCTCAAACCCCGGTAGTTCGGTCATCCGCGCTCGTCCTTCCTCCTTGGGAACCACACCGTTGGCGGTGCGTGATCAAGCCTATCGACACAGTGAGCCGTCCGGCGTTACGTAACCCAGACTTTCCCATCAGTTGATCACCCGATGGGCTGGGCGATCGCCGGTGAGGCAACGGATCGCGGTCGGACACGTCTTGAAGCCATGAACACAACCACCAGTCGCGTGGCACAGGTCCTGCTGGTCAGCGCCGGACTCGCGCTGACCATTTCCGTGCCCGCCTTCGCCCAAACCACGGCCACAAGCACGACCACCACGTCGACGGCGACGAGCACGCCGACGACAACCGCGCCGACGACCAGCCCGACCACGGCCACGCTGAGATGGATCACCGTCTCGCCATCGCGCGGCTCGGCCGGGCAGCGGGTGTCCGTGCAGGTCGCCTGCGTGGACCAGGCCGGTCCCGTGCTGAGTTCGGCGCTGAACTCCGGACCGTTGGCCCGCAACGCCGCCGGCCAAGAGCCGTGGGCGCTGTTCACCACCGCGGTCGTACGTGGCGTCCGGCCCGGGAGCTACCCGGTGTCCGCGCCGTGCGGCGGCACACCGGTGAGCACCACGTTCACCGTCGCGGCACCGGCCGTCTCGACAAGCCCGGCAGCCTCCGCGCAGGTTCCGACGATGCCGAGCGGGCCGGCCCAGACCGGCGGCGGTGGCATGGCCAGCCAGGTCACCGACCCGTCCGGCGGCTTCGCCCCGACGGCCATCGTCATCGCCGGCCTGGTCGTGGTGTTCGGCGGGATGGCCGCCGTCCTGGTCCGGCTGGTCCGACTCCGCCGCCAGCACGCCGGGCGATAACGGCCGACCGATGCTGGGTCAGTCGACCAGCTCCGGGTAGTAGTTCCTGGCCCGACCGCGGCGATCGAACGCGGCCACCACCTTCAGTCCGGTTTGGATGACCACCCGATCGCCGAGCCAGCCGACCAACAGGCCCAGCGGCACCAGCATCGCCGCGGTCGCCAGGAATCCCCACACCGTGCCCAGGTCCGGTATGACATGCAGGGCGTCGAGCATCCGCAGCATCGGCTCATGCCACAGGTACATGCTGTAGCTGAACAGCCCCACCGACACCAGCGGCCGCCAGCGCAGCCAGCGGGGCGCGGGCGCCGCACTGAGCACGATCGCCGAGAAGCACAGCAGGCAGCCGACCGCGACCAGCGGCTGGGTGAACACGTCCGGCTGGTCGTCGGGCGGCCGGTGGGTGAACGCCCAGAGGATCAGCCCAGCGCCCAGCGCCACCATGCCGATCCTGGTCGGCCGGCTACGCAACAGCGCCCCGGACCCGGCGAGCACCGCGAGCAACAGGCCGACGGCGAACAGGTCCAGCCGGGCGATCGGACCGAACCACACGGCGTAGTCATCCGCCGGGACATGCCAGACCCACTGCGCCATTGCCTTGTACGCCAAGCTGATCGCGATCAGCACGCCGATCGTGGACAGCATGACCGCGTAACGAGCCCGGCGTGACACCATCCGCCGGCACCATTCCTGGCCGAGCGCGCCCAGCACCGCCAGCAGCAGGTAGAACTGCATCTCGTCGCCGAGCGACCAGGCCGGTCCGTCGGTGTAGAAGATCCGGGTCGAGTCGTAGACATGCGTGAACGTCATATGCTCCAGCAGGTCCTGCCAGTCGCCGGGCAGCACCGGATTGGACAGTCCCCACATGACGAGCACGGCGAGATAGTAGATCGGCAGAATCCGGGCCAGCCGGCGGATCAGGAACGATCGCGCGGGCACGGCCGGCCGGGTTTCGTCCACAATGGACTTGACGTACGGCAGCGCGAGCAGGAAGCCGGAGATCACGAAGAACATCGACACGAAACCGTCGGTGTCCATCAGGAAATCGTGGAAGACGGTGCCCTGTAGGACCCATTCCGCGCCGCGGTTGTGCTGGTACGCGTGGAAGATCACCACGCAGATCGCGCCGATACCGCGGAAGATGTCCAGGTCGTACCGGACACCGCCGCCCTTCATGCCGGCCGCTCCGGGCAGCGACGTCGGGCCGGATTTTCGGAGTGGAGTCGCGTCGACAGTGGAGGTCACGCCGCTTCCCCCACCGCCTCGTCGCGGGCTTCCGTCGGCTGCTCCGTCCATCGTGGCGTGACCAGCCAGCGCCGCTCGCCGGTGATGTCCTTGATATGCGCGACTCTGGCCATGTGGTTCTTGAACTCGGTGTAGAGAATCGTGGACACGAACAGGTAGCTGACGAACCACCATTTTCGCCTGCGGATCTCCGGCACCGCCAGCCGCCAGGTGAAGAACAGCTGGCACGGCCCCACGGTCAGCGTGTAGATGCTGGTCAGCACGAACACCGGAATGCCCCAGCTCAGCTTCGTCACCCCGCCGGCGCGCCAGATCAGGAAGGCCACCACCGGAAACATCTGCAACGACAGCCACGGGTAGAACTCGCGCCAGCCGAGCAGGAACGCGATGCCGAACTTGTTGCGCACGGTCAGCCGCTGCGAGCGCAACGCGCCGATCAGGTGCCGGCGGCCGACCTGGAACCAGCCCTGCGCCCAGCGCATCCGCTGCGACCAGAGCGCCCGAATGGTGGCCGGCGCCAGTTCCCGACTGATCAGCGCCGGATCGTTGACGACCACGCGGCCGGCGCGCAGCGTGCGGATGGAGGAGTCGATGTCCTCGGTCAGCATCTCGGCGCGCATCCGGGTCTCGTGCAGCACCCTGGTCCGCCAGAACCCGTTGGAGCCGCCGAACAATCCGAACCCGTGCAGCTTCGCCCGGCCGGGGTGGTTGACCGCGTAGATCGACTCGAACTCGACCGCGACGGTCCTGGCCACCCAGGACGCGTGCCCGTTGCGGATCACGCAGTGCCCCTGCACCACGTCGGCGCCATGGGAGATCCACCGCCAGGCGCGGGCGAACGAGCCGGCCGCCGGGTGATGATCGGCGTCGAACACGCCGGTGAACTCTCCGGTGACGACCTGCAGCGCGGCGTTGACGTTCTGCGCCTTGGACGTGGAGAAGGGCACCTTCACCACCACCAGCCGCGGGTCGCGCGCGGCCAGCGCGCGCATCTCGTCCTCGACCGGCAGCGACCGGGGTGTGTTGTACGCCAACACAACCTGCAACGAGCCGGGATAGTCCTGGTCGAGGAAGGACCGCAGGGTGTCCATGATGGTCGCGGCCTCGTTGGGCAGGTAGGCCGGGATGATCGCGGACGCCGCCGGATAGGGCGCGGCCGGTCGCTCCGGTGGACGCTCCGGGTCCAGCGCGTGCAGGCCCTCCATCCAGATCAGCACCGAGGTGAAGACCAGGGACAGCACCACGAACAGGTACGCCGGCGTGGCCAGATCGATGCCCCAGCCGTCGAGCAGCACCAGCGCCAGGAACGGCACGGCGACGCCGCCGACCACGGTTGCCAGGCCCTGCAACGTGGTTCGCACCGGTCCGGGCAGCCGCTGCCGGCGCTCTCGCCGGTGCTGACCGGGATTCCACCGGCGGGGCACCAGATCGAGCTGGCTGGCGGCCAGTTCCACCGCGGCCGTGGCCCGGTCGATCAGCACGTCCGGATCGCGTTCGCCCAGGCGTTCGGCGGCGCCCACCCAACCGACGGTCGGAGTCACCCACAGGTGCTCGCCGTCGAGTTCGACGCTGATCCGGGCCACCTTGCGGACCAGGGCCTGCAACCGGGCCTGCGCCTGATCATCGGACACGCCGCGCAACAACAGCACCAGATCGCCGTGCTCGTCGGGGGCGATCCGCTCCCAGTCGGCCAGTTCGGCCGCGATCACCGACGCCGCCTGAGCCAGCACCCGCACCAGGCCGCGCCGCCGGAACCGCGACTCGATCCGGTCCCGCTCGACAAACCGCAGCACCGCGACCACCGGCGAGCGCCGGCCGGGATCCGACCGCTCCAGCACCGACCGGGCAGCCTGCCGCCATCGGTCCAGCGGCACGAACGGCAACGCCGACGCCGGCTTGGCCGGAGGTCTGCGGACCGGAGGTGGACTCCGCCGGGGAACCGTTTCTCCCACAGGGTTACCGGGAGTGTTCCAAGACGGCAGTTGGTCGACGGCGCTGGGCGGCCGCGTCGGGATCAACGTGCCACTCCCCTCGGTGATTGATTCAGCCCATTGGGCGACGACTGGTCGAGTGTTGTCAGCGCCGCGTGGTCTTGTCAACGTCACCCGTAGCGGGGATGACGATAAAGATTGGCGCGGGTATGCGACCGCACAACAACGACACTCGGCTCGGCTGTGTCGAGGTGCTAACAAAAGGGGTTCGAATGTGCAACCACTCAGCGTAGCGAACTGGGCGTCACCAGATCGGTGAAGCCTCGAAGCCGCCACCGACCAGCGTGTTGTCCCGAGGTCGCGAGCCGGCGGACGTCGCGATGACACGGTCGAACGCGTCACTAATGAGGTAGCCCACATTTCCAGATGACAACTGGCTAACTTGTCATCATCGTGATCCAGGGTGCACGAAGACTTCGCACCCATATGATAATGGGGGCGGCGCTGCTGTCGGGAACGTCGCCCGGTCGCGTCAAAGCGTTACACGGATCCGCAAAGAACCCGTAAATCGGCATGCGGCGTGCTATTTGTGACGCTCCCGATGAGTGCGCCCAGATGAGTGCGCCCAGATGGATCCGCGCTGGTGTGTCACGGCCGAGCGGTGTGGACGGTGCGGAGGGACGGTCCGGAGCCACAGCGCGCGGACACCGGGCCGCGCTGGGTAAGCTCGTGACCGGCGGTGGGGGGCGGTCCCCGCTCCTCCCTCAGCGCCGAGATGCGAGGTCTGGTCGTGGCGAATTCGGAGTGGCCGAACTACGCCGACACCCACACGGTCGCGAGCTTCCGAAGCCGGCCGGAGGTGCCGGCGCACGAGCGACGACTCGCCGACGAGATGGCCCGGGAAGTCGAGCGCGAGCACGCGACCCGGGTCGCCCAGTCCTTCCCGCTCGCCGAGCGCACCGCCCGGATGCTCGCCGAGGCCGCCCGGCAGCGGATCACCGTCCTGGACGCGCTGGACGTGCACCTCGACCACATCCGGAACGCGCCGGTGGTCGAGACGATCTTCGGCTCCCGCCGGATGGCACCGCTGACCCCGGATCCCGACCGCGACGACACCTTCCCGGTGGAGAAGTGCGACCCGGTCGCGTATCCCGAGCTGTCCATCGTGCCGAACATGCCGATCATGCGGGCCACCCTGCGGATGATGATCGACACCTGCGAGCGGATCGAGCCGCTGGCCGCCGACTCGCTGACCAATCCCGACCCGTTGCTGGCGACCCAGCGGCTGCACCCCCGGCACGCGCCCGGCTACGTGTCGCTGGCCGAGGGCGCCCGCCGCACTTCGGCGCTGCGCGAAAGCCTCTACCGGTGCGAGTGCTACGTGCAGGAAAGCAAGTGGGATCACCAGGTCGCCGAGCTGACCGACATCATCGACTACCTCGATCCGCACGCCCGGGAACGCACCCTGGACTACATGGTCGTCTCGGCGAAGATGTCCGCCGCGTTCCAGATGCTGGCCAGCAACCGCACCGAGGGCTTCCTGGCCTGGAGCCGCGCCTGTCTCCAGTGGATCTGGATGTTCCTGCAGGACCTGCGCGAATGGCTCGGCCGCCGCGCGGACGGCTCCGACCGGGCCGACGGCACCGACTTCCCGTTCGCCGATCTGCTCAACCAACCGCCTGACATCATGGACATCCCGAAGCCGGCCGAGTACCGGGACGCACTGGGGCGCTGACCGCACAAACCGATGCAGGAGGTTCAACGGTGTCTGTCACCAACGGCCGGGAGGTCCAGCTCGTCGCGCGCCCGGTGGGTGAGCCGACGGTGTCCGATTTCGCGATGGTGGACGCGCCGGTCGGCGAGCCGGGGCCGGGCCAGGTCCTGGTGCGCAACGACTGGCTGTCCGTCGATCCCTACATGCGCGGCCGGATGAATGACGTGAAGTCGTACGTGCCGCCGTTCCGGCTCGGTCGGGCCATGGAGGGCGGCGCGGTGGGGACTGTGATCGACTCGCGAGCAGACGGAGTTCCGGTCGGAGCCACCGTGCTGCACGGGCTCGGCTGGCGCGAGTACGCGATCCTGGACGCGAAGCAGGCGCAGCTGGTGGACACCGAGCTCGCGCCCGCTCAGGCGTACCTGGGCGTGCTCGGCACGACCGGGCTTACCGCGTACGTCGGGCTCACCGTGGCCGCGCCGGTGCGGGACGGCGATGTGGTGTTCGTGTCCGGCGCGGCCGGGGCGGTCGGCATCGTCGCCGGGCAACTGGCCCGAAAGCTCGGCGCGGCCAAGGTGATCGGCTCGGCCGGCGGCGCGGAGAAGACCAAACGGCTGGTCGAGGACTTCGGCTACGACGCCGCCATCGACTACCGCGCCGGCGACCTGCGCGAACAGCTCACGGCGGCCGGCGCCCGGGGCATCGACGTCTACTTCGACAACGTCGGCGGCGAACACCTGGAGGTCGCGATCGCCGCGCTGCGCCCGTTCGGCCGGGTGGCGCTGTGCGGGGCGATCTCCCAGTACAACGTGACCGAGCTGCCGCCGGGTCCGAACAACATGACGCTGGCCATCGGCAAACGGTTGTCGCTGCGCGGTTTCATCGTCACCGACCACCAGGACCTGGCGGCCGAGTATGTCCAGCGGGCCGCCGGCTGGCTGCGCGACGGGTCACTGCGCGCCGAGGAGACCGTGGTGGAGGGCATCGACAACGCCGTCGACGCCTTCCTCGGCCTGCTGCACGGCGCGAACATCGGCAAAATGCTGGTCAAGCTGCCTGCCGCCTGACCGGGACCGGGACCGGCTTAACCGGGATAGGGCTCGCGGCTCTTCGCGGCGCGCAGCGCGCCGGCCCACCACAGCAGTTGGCGAACCATCCGGTGCAGCGCGTCGGTAGCGGCGCTGTCGGGAAAGTCGACGGCGGGATCGCTGGCCGGCCCCCATGGGTTATGCAGGCTGACCGTGTCGCGGACGGTCATGGCGTGCAGTTCGGCGAACACCAGCCGCAGCGCCTCGACCGCGCGCAGCCCGCCGGCCAGGCCGCCGTAACAGACGAAACCGACCGGCTTCGCCTGCCACGGCTCGCGAAGCGCGTCGATCGCCGTCTTGAGTGGACCGGGAAAACTGTGGTTGTACTCCGGGGTGATCACGATGACGGCGTCGGCGGCATTGATTCGGTTGGCGAAGGATGCCAGGTCCGGATGGCCGGCCATGGTGTGCGGCACGGTCAGCTCGGCCAGGTCGATGAGGTCAGCGTCGATGTGGCGGTCGATGTTGCCGTCGATGTCGGCGTCCAGCAGGCTTTTGTGCACCCAGGCGCCAATGCCGACGCCGAACCGTCCTTCCCGGACGCTGCCGATGATGACGGCGATCCGGTGGTGGGTGTCGAGTGCGGTGGTCATGTCGTTCCTTTCCTTGGCGTGCGGTGTTTTTCGGCGTTTCGGAGCCAACCGGAGGCAATTGTCGCGAGTAGACAGATGCCGGCGAGCACAATGAACGCGGAGTGGAATCCCGTCGGCACGCTGACGGTCAGCCCGCGGGACAGCACGATCACGCACAGCGCCCCGCCGACCGCTCCGCCCACCCGCATGGCGATGTTGGTCAGCGCGGTGGCGTCGCCGAGGTCGGCCGGGCGGACGGCTGCGTACGCGGCGGTCGTCGCCGGCATCATCGCCAGCCCCAACCCCGCGCCCCGGACGATCAGCAGCACCTGGATCAGCGCCATCGGCGTGTGCGGGCCGAACCACGGCCAGGCGATGGTGCTCAGCAACACGACCAGCGAGCCGGCCAGCGAGACCACGCCACCGCCGTGAGCGTCGGTGAGCCGGCCGGCGACCAGCATGATGAGCGTGGAACCCAGTCCCAGCGCGATGAGGAACAGTCCGGTCGACGTCGAGCCCAGGCCCAACCGGAGCTGGAACCACAGCGGCAGCAGCAACACCGCGCCGAACATGCTCGCGCCGGCGAGCAGCACGGTGAGCAGGCTCGCGGCCAGCACCGGATTCGCCGCCAACCGCAGGCGCAGCACAGGATCGCGGGCACGCAGCGACCGCCAGCCGAACAACGCCAGCGAACCCAGTCCGGCGGCGGCGATGATTAGGTACGGCACGACCGAGGCGCCGCCGGGCGAGCCGAGTTCGGTCAGCGCGTAGACCAGCGCCGGCAGGCTCACCGACACCAGGGCCAGCCCCGGCCAGTCCATTCGTGGCGGCCGCTGGCGCTGCCCGCGCGGCACGAACCGCAATGCCAGCAACAGAACCGGCAGGCCGATCGGCAGGTTCAGCCAGAACAGCGCCGGCCAGGAGAACCGGGACAGCAGGAAGCCGCCGACGCTGGGGCCGACGACGGGGGCCAGCCCGACCACCATGCCGAGCGTCCCCATCATCCGGCCGAGCCGTTCGGGACCGACGGCCAGCCCGATGACCGTCTGGCCGGCGGCGAGCAGCACCCCGGCGGCCATGCCCTGTACGCCGCGCACCCCGACCAGCACGCCAATCGCAGGCGCGAGGGCGCACCCCGCCGAGGTGAGCAGGAAGAGGGCGAACGTGACCATCCACAGCCGGCCGGCGCCCGTCCGGCGGATCAGCCACGGCGTCAGCGGGAGCGCGGCCGACAGCCCGAGCAGAAACGCGGTGGCGACCCACTGGATGGCGGACAGGCCGGTGTGCAGACTGACCCGCATCGACTCCAGGCCGACCGCCACGATAGAGCTGTCCATGTTGGCCAGAAACGAGCCGAGCGCCATGACCACCGCGGCCGCCCACACCGCCCGCGAAATCGGCGGCGCGGCCTCACCCTTCGCCGCAGGGATCTCCCGCAGATCGCTCATGTCCCGTACGGTAGAAGTTGAACAAATGTTGAAGTCAAGGAGCGATCCGCTATGACGACCGCCACAACGACCTCAGAGCTGACCACGGCGCCGACACTGACGGTGAGTGATCTCGCGCGGGGCAGCGGCGTCGCGCCGTCGGCGGTGCGGTTCTACGAGAAGCACGGGCTGATCACCAGCGAGCGCACTCCCGGCAACCAGCGGCGCTTCCATCAGGTTGACGAGTGCATCGTCAAGATCATCCGGGTGGCGCAGCGAGTGGGACTGTCGGTGGCCGAGATCCGTGGCCTGATGGCCGACCTGCCCGGTGACCGCGGCCAGGTCGGCATCGACGATTTCCGGCGGCTGCGACTCCGGCTGGAAGCCGAGCTGCGCCAACGGATGGACGCGCTCGCCGAGGTCCTAGACGACCTGACTTCGGACGAGAAGCTGTGCGAGTTGCCACCCAAGCCGCCGCTAACCAGTGGCCGGCGAGCCCGGTCGTTCGGTTAGCCGCCGGCCGCTGTTTCGGTCGCCCGCATCCAGGCTGACTCGTCCTCGGTCAGCGTCGGGCGGCCAGCGGCTATCCACAACGGACGGAACAGTTCGGTCAGGCCACGCCAGTGCTGGTCGAGAGGCTCCCGTAGCGACCACCGGAGCTCGTCCAGATCGAGGTCGCCCTTGCGTCGATTGCAGGTCCAGCACGCTGTCACCAGATTGTCCAGAGCCAGCGGATCGCCGCCACCGGCGATCGGTCGGACGTGATCAAGCGTTGCCGATCGGACCATGAACGCCGGGTGGGTCGAGTCCGCCTTCCAGTTACGGTGGTACGGGAATTGATCGGGATACAACCTCGACACCAACCGCATCACCGCGGTCAGGATGAGTCGCTCGCCGCAGTACCGGCACTGGTAACGATCGCGGGCGTACACCCACGTGATGACGCCCATCGCCGGCCACCGTTCCGTCTTCCGGCTCGGTGGAACAAAACCGATCTCGTTCATCGCGGCCAACGCGGCCTGGTCATCCCCCCGGATGCGAGCCTGCATGATGCGGGTCAGCGAATCGGGATAGGGATCGTCCGGCGCGCGCATAACCCGATCTTCGCACGGCCATCCGGTCCGTCTGGTGAGACGCGCCACAACGGCTCAGGTATCTCCGCGCGGCGATGAACGTGCAGTCCGCCGCGCTACCGTATCCGCCATGGCCTGCTACGAACGGTCCACTGCCCGACTGCGGCTTCGCCGGGTGACCATGGACGATCTGGCGGCGTTCGTCGCGCTGGAAACAGCGTTGCGGGCACAGGAGAATCCGCCGCGCGAGCCGCCGGCCAGTACCGAATCCGCCCGGTATCTCGCCGCGTTCACCCAGGTCTGGGACGGTGGCGAACTCGGCTACTGGACAATCCTGCGCGATGGCCGGATCGCCGGATTCGGCGGTGTGGCACCGAAACTCTGGCGGGACCGCCGCTGCTGGAATCTCTACTACCGTGTCGCGCCGGCGTGCTGGGGGCTGGGTATCGCCACCGAAATGGCACGCGAGGCCATCGCGGTCGCCGCGACCGTCCATCCACAGTGGCCAGTTCTGGTGGAAACCCGACCACACAACACCGCGGCGATCCGCGTCGCCGAACGGGCCGGCCTGCGCCGCCAGGAAACGCCGGCCGACGACAAGTACGCCGTGCTGCTGCGGGAACCGGCCGCGTGACCGTCGTCATCGCTGGTCCCGCATTCGCTGGGCGAGGGTAAGAATCGGTCCGCACAAAGGCAGGTCGCGGCGTGGCTGTCGATGCCAGGTCAGCGTGCCGACCCAAAGCCGGCTGGGCGGCAGGTCGATCATCGCGCGAGGGTGATGGTGCTCGATCATGGGCTCGTGCACCTCGTGTGGCTGGAAGCAGCGCGCGATGATGACCCGCCGCCCGTCCGGGTGGGCCACCACCGGCGCGGGTTC
>DASZLR010000177.1:0-11001 GCA_035552275.1 Pseudonocardiaceae bacterium
GCTGACGGCGCCGTGCCAGTGCCACTCACCGGGCGGGGTGTGCACGGTGTCGCCGGGCCGCATGAGGATCACCTGACTGTCTCGGGTCGCGACGACGCCGATGCCGTCGGTGACATGAAGGGTCTGCCCAACGGCGTGGACGTGCCAGTTGGTGCGGGCGCACGGGGTGAAGCGCACGGCGTTCACCCGCGCCCGCGACGGTTGTTCGCCGTGGTAGATCTGGTCGAACCAGACCTCGCCAGTGAAGGTCTCGGCCGGCCCCTTAGCTGTCGCTGGTGCGGTCAGCTTCCGCATTGAGTGACTCCTTCGGTGGTGCTGGTCGTTATGGTCACGTCGCCCAGTCAAGGCTTCGTCCCGGCCTGCGGGGAGTGCCTGTTCTTCCAGGTAACGGCAGTACCCCCTTCCTGCCGGCGACCGTGCTTACCCTGGTTGCCATGGACGACCGAGCGGGCAACCGAGCGCAGGTCCGGGATTTCCTCGTGTCCCGACGCGAGCGGATCACCCCCGAGCAGGCCGGCCTGCCCGCCTATGGCGGCGGCAACCGGCGCGTCAAGGGCCTACGCCGCGAAGAGGTCGCGCTGCTGGCCGGCGTGAGCATCGACTACTACGTCCGGATGGAACGCGGCAACCTCGCCGGCGCCTCCGATGCCGTCCTCGACGGCGTCGCCACCGCGCTCCAGCTGGACGAGGCCGAACGCGCCCACCTCTTCGACCTCGCCCGCGCCGCGCGGTCCGCACCGGCCCGGCAGCGGCGCCCGAAGACCACCGGCGTCACCGACGGCGTGCGGCAAGTGCTCGATGCGATCACCGACGCACCGGCCTGGGTCCGCAACGCCCGCCACGACATGCTCGCCGCCAACCGGTTGGCCCGCGCCCTCTACGCGCCCGTGCTCGCCGATCCGCGCCGCCCGGCGAACAACGCCCGGTTCATCTACCTCGACCCCGCGTCCCGCGACTTCTTCACCGACTGGGAACGCGCCGCTGACGACATCGCCGCGATGCTTCGCTCCGAAGCCGGCCGCAACCCCCACGACAAGCAGCTCATCGAGCTCATTGGCGAACTGTCCACCCGCAGCGAGGACTTCCGCATCCGATGGGCCGCGCACAACGTCCGCTTCCACCGCACCGGCCACAAGAAACTCCACCACCCGGTCGTCGGCGCGCTCGACCTCAACTTCGAAGCCATGGAGTTCCCGTCCCACCCCGGACTCACCCTGCTCGTCTACACCGCGCCCGCCAACACCCCCACAGCCGACAGCCTCACGCTGCTCGCGAGCTGGGCCGCTACCGCCGAACAGACTGGGGAGCTCGCCCGCCACTAGGCCCGGTCAGGCGACTGGAATGCTGCCCGGAATCGAGTCGCGGCCGTCAGAACGTCGACCAGACGGTGAGCAGGGTGACCCACGCCGCGCCCACCGCGACCGCGAGCAGCAGGCCCACGACCAGGATCACCATCAGCCGGCGATGGCCCTGCAACCGGATCGCGGAATCGGCGAACCTGCCGACGCCGCCGAGATAGCCCTCGATGGTGCTGGCCGTCGGAATGCCGCGCATTCGGGTGAGATGCTCGGCGAACGCCCTGGTCTCCGGATCATTCGGGTCCAGGCCGATCAGCTCGTCGGCGAACAGGCCCGCCGGGCCGCGCGGCGGCTCCTCGGGCTCCTGGACAGTCATATACCCGACACTAGCCGTCCGGCCGGTTCGACGGCACCGACCGGCGCGCCGTGTCCGAGCACCGGGGTTCGCGCCAGCTCGGCCAGTCCGGGCGCGTCGACGCCGAGCCGGCGCAGTGCCGCGACCAGCACCACCGCCCGCGCCCGGCTCGATCCGTCGGCGATCTTGACGGCCACCGCGCGGCCGTCCGGCAGCCCGATCGCGTAGACGCCCTCGGCGCCGTCCTTGGCGACCGCGCCCGGCAGCGCCCGCATCAGTGCGGTGACATCGCGGTCCGTTCCACCGACCCACTGCGGGTAGCCGCTCATCGCCGCTGCCGCGCGCCGCTCCGGGGTGCCGGCGCGACCGGTGGCGATCGACCGGAAAGCGCGCGCCAACCCGGTGAGGCTGATCCCGAACAGTGGCGCGCCGCAGCCGTCCACTCCGACCGCGCCGACCGGTTCGCCGGCCAGGTCGGCGATGGTGTCCCGGACCGCGAGTTGCAGCGGATGTGTTGGGGCCAGGTAACTGTCGACCGGCCAGCCGTTGCGCACGCAGGTGGCGAGCATCGCGGCGTGCTTGCCGGAGCAGTTCATGTACACCGGCCGCGCGTCGCCGTCGGCGGCCAGCACCTCGCGGCGGGGCGCCTCGCCCAGCGGCAGATCGGGCGTGCAATGGAGGGCGTCCTCGGCCAGTCCGGCGGACGCGAGAATCGCCCGCACCCCGTCGATGTGGAACTTCTCACCCGAATGGCTGGCGCAGGCCAGCGCCAGCAGTTCGCCGTCCAGCGGCAATCCCGCGCGCAACATGGCGATCGCCTGCAACGGCTTGTTCGATGAGCGCGGAAACATCACCTCGTCGGTCACGCCGAGGCGAAACGCCACTTGCCCGTCGGCGTCCAGCGCGAGGACCGAGCCGTGATGCGCCGACTCGGCCAGACCGTTCCGCCACACCTCGGCGACCAGCTCGTATGTGCCCACGACCGCCAGGGTGTCACAGGACCTGGAATCGACGTGGAATCACTGTCGCCCGGTTGATGTTGGACCGGCACATGGCCATTGGGTTCACACTTCCGCAGTTCGGCCGGATGGCGCGGGACGCCGCCGGCATCGCCGGATTCGCCACCGAGGCCGAGAAGGCCGGCGCGAGCAGCCTGTGGGTCGCGGACCGGATTCTGGCGCCGGTCAATCCTTCCATCGGCTACCCCGGCGCCGGTGGTGACTTCCCGCCCGAGTTCCGCTCGGTGCACGATCCGCTGGCGTTGCTGGCGCTGGCCGCCGGCGTGACCAGTCGGGTGAAACTGGGCAGCAGCACCATCAACGCGACCTGGTACCCGCCGCCGCTGCTCGCCAGGGCGCTCACCAGCATCGACCAGCTCAGCGGCGGTCGGCTGATCGCCGGCTTCGGCATCGGTTGGTCGCCGGAGGAATATCAGGCGGTCGGCGTCGACTGGCCCCGGCGCGGCGCGCGACTGGACGAGCTGCTGGACGTGCTGGACGCGCTGTGGGCCGGCGGAACCGCCGAATACCAAGGCGATTTCTACACACTCCCGGCCACTCGCCAGGATCTCGTGCCGGCGCAACGGCCTCGGCCGCCGGTCCACCTGGGCACGTTCACCGAAGCGGGACTGCGTCGGATCGGCCAGCGGGCGGACGGCTGGCTGCCGACCTGGATGGTGCCCGAACGGTTCCCCGTCGAGCGACTCGTCGAGGGCTGGGCCACGGTTCGCCGGTTCGCCGAGCAGGCCGGTCGCGATCCGGACTCCTTGACCCAGGTGTTGCGAGTCAACGTGGTGGCCGGCGTGCCGGTCGAGACGGTGGCCGACGAGGTGCGGGCGGTCACCGCGCGGTTGCATCCGGCCGATGCGTTCGTGGAGCTGAACTATCTGGCCGGCACCACGGCCGAGGCGATCGACGTGGCCGGCCGGCTGCTGGAATTGGTGGACGCCGGATGACGGACACTCAGGAGATGACGGCTAGGTATTTCGAGGACTACGAGCCCGGATCGACGCAGGACTGCGGATCGGTGTCGGTCACCGAGGACGAGATCATCGAGTTCGCCAAGCAGTACGATCCGCAGCCGTTCCACGTGGACGCGGGCGCGGCGGCGGACGGTCCGTTCGGCGGCCTGATCGCCAGCGGCTGGCACACCACCGCGCTGATGATGCGACTGCTCGCCGACGGTTACCTGTCCGGCGCGTCCAGCCTCGGCAGTCCCGGCATTGACGAATTGCGCTGGCTGCGCCCGGTTCGGCCGGGCGATGTGCTGCGGGTGCGGGTGACCGTGCTGGAAATTCGCCCGTCGAGCTCCAAACCGGACAGGGGACTGGTACGCTCCCGCGTCGAGATGACCAACGAGGCCGGTGAACCGGTGCTTCGGCTGATCGCCCTGAACCTGGTGCGTCGTCGTCCTGGTGTGTCGTCCGGCGGGTGAGCCGTGAAAGCCGGTCGTACCATGGGTGATGGACGGTAGCTCGGTGTGGGCGGCGAAGGGAGAGCCCCAGTGACCAGCCAATACCCCGAGCGCGACGCGCCCAAGATCAACCCGGGTCGGTTGTGGGCCGGCGGGTTCGCGACCGCCGTGGTGGCCGCGCTGGTGGCCGTGGTCGGCATCCTGATCGCCCGCGGGCTGGTGCACGTGGCTGTGTTGGCCCCCAAGGGCGACGGGGTGTGGGGCAACGCCAGCACGGTGACCTATGCGCTGCTGGCCGGCCTGTTCGCCTTGGCGGCCAACGGTTTGCTGCACTTCCTGCTGCTGACCACGCCACGCGCGACCCAGTTCTTCGGCTGGATCATGGTGCTGCTGACCATTGTCGGCGTGGTGGTGCCGCTGACCGTGCTGACCAACACCAACGAAATGTTCGCCACCGCCGCGCTCAACCTGTTGATCGGCCTGATCACCACAATGCTGCTGATCAGCATGGCCGGCGCCGCGCGGGTGCGCGACGACAGCGGCTACCAGCAGCAGAGCAGCTACCCACAGACCCGGGAATGGTGAGTTCGCAGAATCTTGCGGGACACCCGCACCCGATCGACCGGGGCATGCGCAAAAAGCCTCGCATGCCCCCGTCTCAACTCAGGCGATAGATCCGGCGGGCGTTGTCCGCGCCGATCATGGTCGCGCAGCGTTCCGCCGTGTCCACGGTCATCGCGCCTTCGGCGTGCCACGAGGTCAGCAGCGCGCCCAGCGCGTGCCGAAACTGCGCCGCCCCCACCAGATACAGCTCGGGCAGCCGGTAGGCGTCGGTGGAGAACAGCAGCTTGCCGAACGGTGCGAGTTCGCAGAACTCGGCGAGCACGGCGCCGGCCCGCGCGCCAACATGCGACAGGGTCAGTCCGACATCCGCGTACACGTGTGGGAAAACCGCCGCCAACCAGCCCGCCTCGCGCTGGTACGGATAGCAGTGCAGCAGGATGATCGGATTGCCGGACGGCTCGGCAGCGGCCAGAAACGGTTGCAGCAGCGCGGGATTCGTTCGGGTGAGACGCAGATCCCGGTCGCCGAAACCGGTGTGGATCTGGATCGGCAGGCCGGTGTCCAGCCCGCACCACAGCAGGAACCGGAGCAGCACCGGATCGATCAGCCGATCGGGTGCTGTTTCCCGTGCGGTGGGTAGCCAGGTTCGTGCGGCCGCGGTGACCTCCGCGACGGCCGGCCGACCCGGGTCGATGTCCAGTCCGTGTCGATAGGCCACAATGGACTTCACCGCGACCGCGCCAACGGTGGCCGCCGCCAGCGCCGCCGGATACGCCTCGGCGAAATCCGCCGCGGACACACCGTCGCCGGCCAACCGCTCGGCGACCGTTTCCAGCCGCACTACCTCGCCGACCTGGGCCGCCGCCGCAGCACCCACCTCAGCGGGCGTGAGCAGCTCATCGCCGCCGATTCCGGTGTCCACCAACAGATCCGAGAGCCCAGCCGCCGTCAGTAACAATCGCGTCGCCGTCGCGCCGAGATCGGTCCGCCGGGCCAGATACTCGTCCACCGAAGCACCCGCCGCGAGCCCGAGGACTGGCGGGCACCACCGGCGCAGGGCAGCGCCCAATGGCGTGTCCAGATAGGATATCCCGGGTGCGGTCTGGTCGGCCTCGGTGCAGCACAGCTCGAACTCGGTCGCGGTTACCGAACCGCCGAGGACCCGGTGACAGTGCGCGTCGACGAGCGGCAGTTCGTTCAGTACTTCCATCGGGTGGCCGCCACGATTCCCTCGGGCGACGAGGGCGCGAACAGCTCCGCCTCGGCCGCGCGGACGGCGAGAAACGCACCCAGCAGCGGTTCGCCGAGCGCGGCCCCCAGCACATCGTCGTGAGCCAATGCCTCGGTGGCCTCGGTGACCGATCGGGGCAGCCGCGCCGGCCGGGTGGCGTCCGGCAGCTCCGCCGGATCGACGGTGACCTCCGCCGGCAGCCGCAGCCCCTTCGCCACCGTGGTGTGCGCGAGCGCGGCCACCGCGCCCACCACCAGATACGGATTCGCGCTGCCGTCAACGCATTTCAGCTCGGCGTTCGCCGCGCTCGCCCGCGAACCGGCGGTGCCGGTGATCAGCCGCAGCGCCGCTTCCCGGTTCTCCAGGCCCCAACACTGGAACGGACCGGCCCAGTGCTGCGGCACCAGCCGCAGGTAGCTGGGCACGCTCGGCGCGCTGATCGCGCACAGCGCCGGCAGGTGCGCGAGCACACCGGCCAGCAGCGACTCGCCGCGTCCGGTCAGCCCGTGCGGGCCCTCGCCGCCGGCGAACAGGTTCGTGCCGTTCTCCCACGCCGACACGTGCAGGTGCTGGCCGTTGCCGACCCCGCCGGCCGACACCATCGGCGCGAACGACGCGCGCAGCCCGTGCCGCGCCGACACCGCCCGGATCGTCTCGCGCACCAGCACCACCCGGTCGGCGGCGGTGACCGGATCCGTTGCCGCGATGGACAGTTCGAGTTGGCCGGGTGCGTACTCCGGGTGGAACTGGTCGACCGCGACACCCTCGGCCGCCAACGCGGCGAGCACGTCTCGGGCATAGTCGGCGAGCTCGACCACCCTGGTCATCCCGTACGCCGGACCGGTGCAGGCCGGGATCGGCTCGTTGTCGCCGGCGTCGTGGACGCCGTTGTGGGCGCCGACGAACCACTCGAACTCGAATGCCATCCGGAACGTCAGCCCGTCGGCGCCGGCTCGCTCCACCATCCGCCGGGCGAACGACCGCTGGCAGGCCGGATGCGCGTCGCCGTCCTGGGTCAGCCGGTCGGCCGGCGCGATCGCCCAGCCCGGTTGCGCGTCCAGCACCCGCAGCGCGTCCAGATCCGGATACAGCCGCAGGTCGCCGACCGGGCCGCCGATATGCCGGCTGGTGGTGATCGAATCGTCCACGCAGAACACGTCGAACACCGGTGACATGCCGACGCCCCACCGGATCGCGTGCGCCAGCCGCGCGGTCGGCACCGTCTTGACCCGAGTGATTCCCGCGTTGTCGACCCAGGCGAGCGCGACCGCCGTCACCCCGCGGGCGGTCAGCCCGGCCGCGACCTCGGTGGCTCGATCCCCGTCCGCGGCGCCGTCCGTGACCCCATTCATGGGGAAAGCATCTCGATCAGTGGCACACCCCGCAACATCCGACACCCGCTACCGCGGAAATCTTCGGGTCAAAAATCTTCGGCGGCAATGCGCTCCATGTTGCGTTCAGCCAGCGCCGCGATGGTCAGCGAGGGGCCGGCCAGGCCGGCGTTGCCGGGCAGCAGCGCGCCGTCGTTGACGTAGAGCCGGTCGTATCCGGCGACCCGGCCGAACAGGTCGGTGGCCTGGCCGAGACAGGCGCCGCCGCAGGGATGCGCGGTGTAGTCGCCGAACACGCCCAGCGGCACCGGCCGCAGCAGGCCGCTCGCGCTCGCCGCGTCGACGCGCTGCTGGACCTTCTGGACCGTCGCGACCATCTCGTCGTCGTTGCCGGCCGCGTAGCTCAGCGACACCGCGTCCTGCGACCGGTCGTAGGAGAACGCGCCGCGATGCTCGGCGTCGAACGCCACGGTGATCGTCTCGATGGCCGTGGTCTCCAGCGGCGTCGGGATGAACCCGCTGACGAACGCGGTCGGCACACCGGTGGTTTCGTCGTAGAACCCGGAGGCCAGTGGCGTGGCCTGTGTGTTGCCGGTCCCGCCGTTGAACAGGCTCGCGGTGACCATGTTGCCGTTGGTGCCCCAGCCCTGGCCGACGCTGTCGTTGAGATGGGGCAGCGCGCCGGTGTCCCGCGCCCGTACCAGCAGCGACGAGCTGCCGATCGAGCCGGCGCCGAGGAACAGCGCGCCGGCGTAGAGGGTGCGTTGTCGGGTGACAGTGCCGTACTGGTCCAGCACCTCGACGCTGACGGCGTACCGGCCGTCGCTGTCCCGGCCGATCGCCGTCACCTGATGGAGTGGGTACACCGTGACGTTGCCGGTCGCCTCGGCCGCCGGAAGGTAGTTCTGGGTGAGATCGAGCTTGACGCCATTGGAGTTGCCGTAGGTCGCCTCGCCGATGGTGGCCGACGGACGCGCCTTCCCGGTGAGTTCGGCGCGGCAGACGTCCCAGGAGAACGCCGAATGCAGCGGCGTGGGCTGATAGCCGGCGGCGCGCGCCTGCTGGTCCCAGATCCGAGAATGCGTGAACGGGGCGGAGTTGTACAGATCGGCGGGCAACTCGCTGGCGCCCAACATGTTCCGCACTCGTCCCATGTAGACGTTCACCAGCGAGTCGTAGTCGACCCCGCTCGGGTACAGCTGGGTGAAGTACTGCCGTTGCGGCACGGTCAGCGCGGCGAAGTAGACGACCGAGCCGCCGCCGACGCACGCGCCGCGGAGCACCGGATTGCCGCCGGCCAGGAACGACGAGTCGAGCACGCCGGCATACCGCTGCACCGGG
Source organism: Pseudonocardiaceae bacterium (assembly GCA_035552275.1). Classification (GTDB taxonomy): domain Bacteria; phylum Actinomycetota; class Actinomycetes; order Mycobacteriales; family Pseudonocardiaceae; genus DASVLX01. Next base: position 8,533 of record DASZLR010000177.1, read on the forward strand.
AGTTCGGGCAGCGGCGGTTGCAGGAACGGCAGCGGCGGCAGGCCCGACATCCAGGACGCCCGCTGGTCCGGCGGGAAGTTCGGGCTGAACACCTCGGTCCACGGGGATGTCTGCCAGCGCTGGCCGCGTTCCAGCATGGTGACCCGCACGCCGGCCTGCCCCAGCCGCAACGCCGACACCGACGCGCCGAAGCCGCTGCCGATCACCAGCGCCGGGCTGTAGTCCGGCGCGGATATGGCTGCTGACAACGGATCGCTGGAACCCCAGGCCGCTTCGAGGCCGCCGCTGGCGCCGATCACGGCCGCCGCCGATGCCAGGCCCAGAAAGCCGCGTCGAGCGATCGTGCTCGCCATCCTCGTCATTCCTCCGGCTCGTCGGACCAGGTTGCGCGGATCAGAGGTCGCCGATCACATCGGGGCGCGGGCGAGCGCGGTCGCCAGGCCGAGCGCCACCGCCATGATGGTCAGCTCGGTGCCGGCCCAGGCGGTCAGCGGGGTCCGCTGGAACCGCACGATGCCGGGCAGCAGCTTCTGTCTGATGTAGCCGCCGGTGCAGGCCAGCGCCCCGCAGCACAGCGTCTTGCCGATCACCAGCACGCCGTAGCCGGTGCCGAACAGGTTGCCGAACAGGCCGCTGACGGTTAGCCCGGTGGTCATCGTGAGGTGGTCGACCGCGACGATCACGCCGCTGACCGCGACGGTGAAAATGCAGATACCGGCCACCGTGGAGAACCGGGGCAGCACGATGGCGAGCAGCTCGTGTTGGGCGCCGGCCAGCAGGAAGATCGCGCCGAGGCCGCCGACCCACAGCGCCGCCCCGACGACGTGCAGGCCGATGGCGGTCATGGTGAGCGCGACGGCGTCGCCCTGCGAGGCGTGGCCGGTCAGCGGGACCGCGACGAGTCCGACGGCGGCCAGCGGCAGCCCGATCACCGGCCCGAGCGCGCGGGTTTTCTTCTCGTGCTGGCCGCTGGTGCCCGGCCCGAGATAGGTGACCGAGTAGCAGATCGCGGCGGCCATGCTGACCAGCAGCGCCTGCCCGGAGGTGATGTGCACGGCGTAGCCGATCACCTCGCCGACAGACGCGCCGAGGCCGTTGGGGGACAGCTCGGCGGCCTGCGACCACAGCGCGCCCAGCGCCGCCGCCGCCCAGACCAGGCCGACCCGGACGGCCGCCTGGCGAGCCTTGGTCCGTGCCCGGACCGCCTCCTCGTACCACCTGCTGCGCGGCAGGAACAGCAGCAGCAATGCCAAACCGCCGGCGGCGACACCGGCGGTGTTGTCGATCAGCCGAACCACCGGGATGCCGAACTGGATCACCGGCGACTCCGGTGCCATATCCATCATCGGCGGCGGCTGGGTCACCGAGAGGCCGAAGGCGAGGCCGCCAGACCCGGTCACCGCCGCGGCGGCGAGGACCAGCGCCCGCGCCCGCACGGTGGTGTTCCTCCCGGCGGTCGCCGCCGGAGTGCTCTCGCGGGCGAGCCGCCGGGAGGAAGTGGCTGTCATCGAGCGGCTCCGGTTCGACTTCGACGGCGCACGAACGCCACGATCGCCGCGACGACAACGACCGCCACCACCAGCCACAGCCACGCCGGCACGCCCCCGTTCGAGGAGCCCGACTGCCCGGCGCCGGACGCCGACGAGGTCAGGGGCGTGCCGGTGCCCGGCTTGGTCAAGGTGATGGTGACTTCACCGGACACTGGGTGGCCGTCGGCGGACACGATCTTGTAGCCCAGCACGTACGACCCGGCCGGGCCGAGCGAACCGAGCGAGGCGCTGATGTTGTCGCCGTAGACCGCCAGGTTGGACGTCGCCCAGTGCGTCGCGTTGGGACCGTCGACGGTGATCGTGTCGTAGGACGAGGTCTGGATCGGCGCGTTGAAGTTGAACGACACCTTCGCCGGAGCCTGGGCGAGCACCGCGCCCTGCGCCGGATCGCTACCGGTCAGGATGTTGTGCATCAGGAAGCCCTGCGCGGACGCCGGGCCCGACCCGAGCATCGTCACCAGGACCGCGGCGAGCGCGGCCAGCAGCACGCCGACCAGCCCCCGGCGAATACCACGGGTCATGCCGCACCTCCGGTGGACCGGCGGCGACGCGCGGCGGCCAGACCGGTGATGCCCACGATCAGGCCGATCGCGCCGACCGCGATGCCGCCGATGCCCAGCCACCGCGCCAGGTTGTCGTCCGAACTACTGGCGGTGCTGGTCATCGAAGCGTCGGACGTCGTGTTGCTGGACACGAAGTCCAGCTCCGGTGCCGGATTGTCCGGATCCGGCCCGCCGGGCGGGGTGGGCTGGTTCCAGGTGACGACCTTGCCGTTGCTGTAGGTCTGCACGGCGGTGAAGATCAGTTTGTCGGTGTTGGTGGGCAGGCCCTCGGTCCAGAACGAGAAGGTCTGGAAGTCGTTGGCGGGGATGCCGGCGCCGGGGTTGGCGGTCCAGACGATGGAGGACACCGCCTGGGT
>DASZLR010000178.1:0-2657 GCA_035552275.1 Pseudonocardiaceae bacterium
GGAAGTTCGTGCACGGCATCGGGGGCGTAGATGCTCGCCCAGCCGTCGACGTCGCCGGCGGCGAGGCAGTCGAACGCCTCGGCCAGCCAGCCGGGAACAACGGACACGAGTGCCATGGCATCCTCCACTAGAATTTCGGACCGTGAGTCCAGAACAGTCTAGCAGCATTTCGGACCGAGGGTCCGAAAATCGGGTCCGGCGCGGCCGTCCCCCTGTCCCCTTGGCGCGCGTCCTTGCCGCCGCCGAGACACTCTTCGCCGATGCCGACACTCCGGGCTCGGTCACGATGGACGCCATCGCCACCGCGGCTGGCGTCGGCAAGGGGACGCTGTTCCGGGCTTTCGGCAGCCGTGATGCCCTGCTCGACGCGCTGTCGGACGCGAAGTTCACGCCCGTGCGCCAAGCCGTGGAGGGACGGCGGCCGCCGCTGGGATCCGAGGCGCCGCCACGGGAGCGGATCATCGCGTTCCTCGACGCGGTGCTCACCTTCAAGCTGCACAACCGCCACCTCATCCGCGCACGCGAAGTCGCCTCCACCGGAACGCTGCGAACCGAGCGCTACCGGTGGATGCAGGACACGCTGCGGAACCTGATCGCCGACGCGATGTCCGGGGCGACGGCCGGCGATGCCGGATACGCCGCCCACGTCCTGCTCGCCGCGATCCACATCGACCTTGTCGAGGAATTGCTCGCAAGCGGACGCACACCCGAGCAGATCCGCCGCTCTCAGGCAGCCCTCGCGCAAGCGGTCATCACCGACGTGCCGAGATGACGCATTCGCCACAGGTTCCGCGATCGCAGTGATGCCGCCGAAGACAGCGCGCCGGTCGGACGGCTCCGCACCGAGAGTTGGGCGCCCCGCCATGAGCCGAATCCATCGGCTCATAGGCAGAAGAGAACGCTCGAACGACGGCAGGAGTCGACGACGCACGAGGATGGGACGTGTTGGCTGCCCAGCAACCGACGTTGTCATCCGCGATCGCATTGCCAGCGACGGGTCGGGTCATCGTCTCCGGTGGGGAATAGCGCATGGTCGGAATAAGTGCCTTCCACCAGTAGCCAAGCACCTACGCCACAGCTGCGTCGCTGTCGTCCGGGACACCCGAGGCCGGCCCTACCGATGGATGGTGACCAGCCTGGCATTCAAAGGCGAAACCAACCCCGCCGGCACGCCTGCGACCTGGGTTGTCGGGCATCCCGCCGCACGGGCCGTTGCCGCGGTGGAAGCCCTCCAGCCAGCCGATCAGCCCCTGCTGTTCGCCCCGCTTCCCCACGTCACCACGCCCACCCCACCTCACCAGGCCCAAGCAACCGGCGTGACCAACCACCAACTCAACGAATTCGTCACCTGGGTTAACGACTACTGCGCTGCGCACGGCCGCGAGGACGGCATTCCCCAGGTCAATGGCCAGCTCTGGAGGTTGTCGACCAGCCAGTTCCGCCGCACGCTGGCCTGGTTCATCGCCCGCCGCCCCGGCGGCTCGATCGCTGGTGCGATCGCCTACCGGCACCTGAGCGTCCAGATGTTCGAAGGCTATGCCGGTACCTCCGACTCGGGGTTCCGCGCCGAGGTCGAGGGCGAACAGGCCCTGGCCATGACCGACGCGCACGCGCACACCGACCTGGCCGGTCCCGCCGCCGAGGAAGCCGCCCGCCGGTTGGCGGAGTTCGCCGACACCGCCCGGTTCGCCGGCACCGTCCTCACCGACGCGCACCGGATCAACGGCTCATGCGCCGCGAAGACCCAGCGATCTATCCCGGCACGTTCGCCACCTGCGTGTTCAACCCCGACAAGGCATTTTGCCAGCAGCACCGCGACAGCCGCGGCACCACCCAGCCCAGCCTGGGCACCTGCCGGCCGCTGGAATGCGGCAACGTCGCGCTGACCGTCGACAACCTCGACGCGCTGCGCCGCGAACGCGACCAGATCACCGACGAGCTGGCCGTCCGGCCTGGCCTGCCCCCGCTGCTCGTTCACCGGCTGCGCGCCCGGCACGAGCAGATCACCCAGTTCCTTGACCGCCACACTCCGGAGACCGAGACCGCGTGACCCGCCGCACCGCCCTGCCTACCGTCGAAGACGTCCAGTTGGCCATCAGGGAACTGGCCGCGACCACCGGCAAACCCCCGACCGTCCTGGCACTGGCCGGCCGGTTCGGGCTGGCCAACACTACGTTCCGACACCACTTCCCCGACATCGCCGCCGACATCACTCATCAACGGGCAGCCAGCAGACCAGCATCGGCTGAACCCGCGATCAACCGGTTCGACCAGCTCAAGGCGGGCAACGACAAGCTGCGGCGGGACAACCACGAACTCGCTGAGCACCTCGACCTGGCCGTCGCGAACATCCAGCGGCTCACCCTGGAAAACCACCGACTGCGCCAGCAACTGGAGACCGCCACCCAGGTCATCCGGATCGCCCCGCAGCACCGGCCACGCTGACCAGAAACCAGACCCGAACACCGGTCAGGTGCCGATAGCAGCCGAAACGGCGAGATGCCTGGCACAGCATCGAACACCACCTGCGCTGGCACCTATGGCGCTGACGCACCAAGCCCGCGCCCGCTGGTTGCACCACCGAACACGACTCAACCGCCGATATGCGGCAGCGCGGCCGTGAACGTGTCCCCTGCGGTGATCGCGCAGGTGATGGC
>DASZLR010000179.1:0-7860 GCA_035552275.1 Pseudonocardiaceae bacterium
GTCTTCGTCACTGACCGTGTTCTACCGCCTCCGTTCGGCCGAGCACGTTGGGCCGAACCGCCGCACGTACGTAGCCGACTCGGTAGAACAACTGATGTGACGCCCGTAACTCGCACTTACTGTCCTGGACCAGTTGCAGCCGCTTTGTGTACTCCGTGACACCGAACGGCAGCGATAGTTGGCGGCGATGCCAAAACCGGTGAGCGTGCCGCCCTCGGGTCCAGGAAGGTACGGTGCTGCTTCAGATGATCGGAAAGGCGAAATCTCGCCGCGACCGTTCGATCAGAGCGCGGGTGCTGCGGATCGCGGCCGTGCCCTGCGTCGCCGTGCTGCTGTTCGGCGCCGCGCTGTCCGGCTACCTGATCTACCAGGGCAGCCGGTCGCTCGGCTTCGTGCAGGTGCACCGAGATGGCCTGCCCCTCACCAGCCGATACGTCGCCGAAGCGCAGGAGGAACGCGCGCTCACCATGGCCGTGCTCGGCGGAAACACGGCTGATCGCGCGCAACTGAACACCGTGCGGCGAGCGGTCGACACGGATCTGGCGCGGGTGCTCGACTATGGGCACGAACTGAGTGCCTACTCTCCGCAGCTCGCACCAACGATAGCCAAGGCCCAACAGCAGCAGGCGGCCATTGGGCAGTTGCGGGCGAAGATCGATTCTGGCCAGATCGACGCGCTGAGCGCCTTCGGCTTCTACAACCAGTTGCTGGACGGGATGGGCCTCGGGTCCGAGCAACTCGCCACCGCGGCCAATGACGCCACGGTCGCGTTCCAGCACGTGGTGGCGTCGAAAATGTTCTTCGTCATCGAGGACGTGTCCCGGGCGCACGCGCTGGGCAGCTATGCGCTGACCCGCAACGATCCGACCGTGAACGCCCAGTTGGCCGCGCTGTTCGCCCAGTCGCACCAACCGCCGACGACCACCATCCAGGACCTCACGCCCGCCGACACCGACCAGTTCAACCAACTGCTCACGTCACCGGACTGGAACACCCTCGTCGCCGGCGACCAGGCGCTGCTCGCCGCGAAACCGTTCGATGTGCCGGGATGGCAGGGCGCGGCCAACAACGTGATCAACCGGCTGAGCCAGATCTACATCGGACAAGCCGCCTACACCGACCAACTCGCCACCCAGCAGGGCCAGAACTCGCTGCTCATGTCGGTGCTCGCCGGCATCGCCGTGCTGCTCGTCGCCGCCCTGGCCGCGTTCACCGCGTTCCGCGCGTCCCGCAGCCTGATCGGCAAGCTTAGGTCGCTGCGCGACAAGACCCTCGAACTGGCCGACAGCGAACTGCCCGCGCTGGTCGCGAAAGTTGGCGCCGGCACTCGGATCGACCCAGCGACCGACGTTCCCCGACTGGATTTCGGCGACGACGAGATCGGCGAGGTGGCCGGCGCGTTCGACAAGGCGCAGCGGGCCGCCATCTCGGCGGCGGTCTCCGAGGCGGAAACCCGGCGCGGCGTGCGCGCGGTGTTCCTCAACATCGCGCACCGCAGCCAGGCGATCGTGCACCGCCAGTTGGAGGAGCTGGACCAGATCGAGCGGTCCGAGGACAACCCGGACCTGATGGACCGACTGTTCCGGTTGGACCATCTGGCCACCCGGACCCGGCGCAACTCCGAGAACCTCATCATCCTCGGCGGCGAGCAGGTCGGCCGGCAGTGGCGTAAGCCGGTCAGCCTGGCCGATGTGGTGCGCGGCGCGGTGTCGGAGACCACGCACTACAAGCGCGTCACCATGCACGCACTGCCCGAACTGCTGCTGGACGGGTCGGTCGTGGCCGACATCGTGCACCTGCTGGCCGAGCTGGTGGACAACGGAACCGCGTTCTCGCCGCCGGAGTGCCGGGTCGAGGTGCGCGGCGGTGTGGTCGGCCGGGGGGTGGCCATCGAGGTCGAGGATCGCGGCCTGGGCATCGAAGCCGACCATCTCGACCGGCTCAACGACATGCTGCGGCAGCCACCGGACTTCAGCCTCATGGCCTTGGCCGGAGAACTGCGCATCGGGCTGTTCGTGGTCGCCCGGCTGGCCGCGAAGCACGGGATCAGGGTGACGCTGCGCGAGTCGGTCTATGGCGGCATCCAGGCCGTCGTGTTGTTGCCGTCGACGATCCTGGCGAAGCAGGATAACGGCGGCACGGCGCCGGAACCACCGGAATCCGTTGCCACCCAACAGTTCAACGACATCGTGGCGGCCATCCAGTGGCCGCCGGCGGAACCGGCGGCGGTGACGAACGGCCACAGTGTCAACGGAAACCACGTCGTCAACGGAAACCACGTCAGCGCCACCGACAACGGCCACGGCACCAACGGCCACAAGCCGCCGCTGCCGACCCGAGTTCGGCAGAGCAGTCTCGCGCCGCAGTTGCGGGACACACCGACACCAGTCACACCGGCGGACGAGACGCCGCCGGAGGCGATCATCGAGCGCTCCAGCAGCGCGCTCGCCGCGTTCCAGCGCGGAACCGCACGGGCGCGGTCAGAAGTGACCGCCACGAACGGGAACCCAGTACCGAAAGCAGGTGGGTGATGACCCAGGACAACAGAACCGATCGGCTCGACTGGATGATGAACGACTTGGTCGACCGAGTCGTGGGGGTGGAGAACGCGGTGCTGCTGTCGACCGACGGCCTGCTCATGGCGCGCTCGGCCGGCATCGCCCGGGACGACGCCGAGCACCTCGCCGCCGTCGGCTCCGCGTATCGAAGCCTGTCCCACGGCACCGGCCGGCACTTCGACCTCGGCGGCGTCCGGCAGACCATGGTCGAGTTGGACCGCGCCTATCTGCTGGTCACCGAGGCCGGTGAACGCGCGTGCCTGGCGCTGATCACCAACGAGACCGCCGACCTCGGGCTGGTCGCCTACGAGATGAACCGGGTCGTGCAGCAGACCCGTTCGCACCTGGCCAGCGATCCCCGATCGACCGGGGTCAACGGCACCGGTGATCCGGCGGTCGCTCGGGCATCGTGATGGTCGCCGTGGACGACTCTCGGAAGAGATGGTTTGACGAGGCGGCGGGGCCGGTCGCCCGGCCCTACGCCGTGACCGGCGGCCGCACCCGCACCGGTGGCATCGACCTGGACCTGGTCACCCTGGTTGTCTCGGTCGAGCCGACCACGCACGCGCAGCGGGTGGACACGGAGTCCGCGCAGCTGTTGTGGGTGTGCGAGCACCCGTTGTCGGTGGCCGAAGCAGCGGCGGGTGTGCGCCTGCCGCTGCGTGTCGTCAAGGTGCTGTTGTCCGACCTGATCCGGCATCGCTACATGCTTTACCAGACCGGCTTGCGGCCGGCTTCCGTACCCAATCTGAACACAATGCAGAAGGTGCTCGATGGTCTCCGCGCGCTCTGACAGACGGACCCCGCCACCGGCCCCGTCCGGCCTTTCGCTGGACGCCACCACACTGAAGATCCTGGTATCCGGCGGATTCGGGGTCGGCAAGACGACCATGGTCGGTTCGGTGAGCGAGATCGTGCCGCTGCGCACTGAGGAGACGATCACCGAGGCGAGTGTCGGTGTCGACGACCTCACCGGGATCGAGGGCAAGACGACCACGACGGTGGCGCTGGACTTCGGGCGCATCACCATCGATGCCAGCCTGATCCTCTACCTGTTCGGCACGCCCGGTCAGGATCGCTTCTGGTTCATGTGGGACGAGCTGGCCAGTGGCGCGCTCGGCGCCGTGGTCCTCGCCGACACTCGCCGGCTGCAGAGCTGTTTCGCGGCGGTCGACTTCTTCGAACGCCGGGGGATTCCGTTTGTGATCGGGGTGAACTGCTTCGACGGGACACAGCCCTACACAGCCGACGAGGTACGCGCCGCGCTCGACGTGCCCCCGCACGTTCCCATCCAGCTCTGCGACGCCCGCGAGCGCGATTCGACAAAACGACTGCTGATCAATCTCGTCCAGCACGTGATGACCCAGTCCGGACTCTGATCCTCGGCGGACCTCACACATCGAGTCGCTCGGTGAGCAGGAGGTCGATGACCGGGCCGACGCCGCTGATGATCGTGTCCGGGCTCAGCTCGGTCACCGCAGGCAGCCGCAGCACGTAGCGACACAGCGCGAGTCCCAGAATCTGGGTCGCGACGAGAGCGGCCCGCGCCCGCGCGGTCGCCGGATCGTCGACCGCGGCCGCCACCACTTTTTCCAACTGTGCCGCCAGAACCGCGCGCACCCGGTCCGCGGCCTCGGGGTCGGTGCTCGCGCTGGCCAGCAGGATCCGCAACAGGTCGTCGCCGGCCTCGCCTTCCCACAGCGCGAGGAAGTGCCGGATCGCCACGTCGCCGCGTTCCCCCGCCGGCACGCTGGCCAGGTCCGGGAGTGCGAGGTCGAGGTCGGTCGCGGCGACGAACAGGTCCCGCTTGCTGCCGTAGTAGCGCATCACCATCGACGGGTCGATCTCGGCTTCGGCGGCGACTGACCGGATCGTCGTCTGGCTGAATCCCTGTGCGGCGAACTGCCTGCGTGCCGCGACAAGAATCGCCTCCCGGGTACGCCGCGACCGTTCCTGCTGGGTGAGCCGTGCCATCGACGCTCCGCCTCTCGCTTGACCTCGCCACTTGCACTGACTGCACCCTACAGTTAAAGTCAACGCCAGTTGGCCAACATTTGTTGGCAAACATACGTTGACCAAGATGGAGGTGCGACATGTTGCCTACGAACGTTGAGGTGCTGGTCGCCGGCGGAGGCCCCACGGGACTCGTTCTCGCGTCGGTCCTGCGCCGGGCGGGACGTGACGTGGTGGCCCTGGACAAGCAGCAGGAAGGCGCCAACGCGTCCCGCGCGGCCGCGATCCATGCCCGCACGCTGGAGGTCCTCGCGGAACTCGGGGTGACCGAGACGCTGGTCGAGCAGGGGGTGGTGGTGCCGACGTTCACCTTCCGCGACCGTGACCGCGTGTTGACCCGGCTGGACTTCGCGTCGCTGCCCAGCCCGTATCCGTTTGTGCTGACCCTGCAACAGAACCGGACCGAGGCGATCCTGACGAAAAGCCTGCGCGAGGCGGGCGGCGACGTGCTGCGGCCCTACGAGGTCACCGGTGTGCGTCCCGACGGTGCCGGGGCGACCGTGACTGTCGAGGGACCGGACGGGGTCGAGACCGTGTACGCCCGATTCGTGGTCGGTGCCGATGGGCTGCACTCGCGGGTGCGCGACCAGGTCGGCATCGGCTTCGCGGGCGGGGACTACCAGCAGTCGTTTGTGCTCGCCGACGCCCAGGTGGACTGGCCGCTGCGGTTTGACGAGGTGCAGAACTTCTTCTCCCCGGCCGGCATCGTGGTCAGCGGCCCGCTGCCCGACGATCACCGCCGTGTGCTGGCCACCGTCGAGCACGAGCCGGCCGCGATCGACATCCCGTTCGTCCAACAGATCCTCGACGAGCGCGGCCCGACCGGGGCGCGGGTGACCGGTCTGAGTTGGACCTCCCGGTTCCGGGTGCACCATCGGATCGCGGCGACGTTCCGATCCGGGCCGGTGTTCCTGGCCGGGGACGCGGCGCACGTGCACAGCCCGGCCGGTGGGCAGGGGATGAACCTCGGGATCCAGGACGCGGTGGATCTCGGCCACACCCTGGCAGCCGCACTCGACGGCACCGCACTCGACGGCACCGCGTCCGGCGAGGACCACCTCGACGGCTACGAGCGGCGTCGGCGTCCGATCGCCAAGGCCACCGTCGGTTTCACCAACATGATGACCAAGGCGTCGATCGTCCGGAACCGTCCCGCGCAGACCGTCCGCAACGCGGCGTTCTCCCTCGTCGGCCATCTCCCGCCGGCGCGGCGGCAGATGGCCCTGCACATGTCCGAACTGGCCTGACGGAGTCGGCATCATGACCACGAGCAGCACTCAGCCCACCCTGACCGGCATCCATCACGTGAAGATCCCGGTCGCCGATCTTGAGGCGACCGGCAATTGGTACCGCACGGTTCTCGGGGCACGCCGGGAAACCCGCTTCGACCACCGTGACCAGGACGGGCGACTCTTCGCGATCATGTTGTTCCTGCCCGGCTGCGCTGTCCCGGTCGAACTCCGGCACGCGCCCGACGCGGCGGCCGCGCTCGCCGGATTCGATCCGGTCACATTCGGCGTCGCGAACGAGGCGAGCCTGACCGACTGGGTCGGCCGACTCGACAGCCACGGGGTCACGCACACGCCGGTCACGCGGGCGTTCGTCGGCAGCATGGTCGAGTTCACGCCACCGGACGGCCCGCCTGTTCGCCTTTACACCGATCCACCCGGCGGGTTCGCCGCGGTCGAGCTCGATCCGACCGCGGCCCCGCCGGGCGGGGCCTGAATTCGGCGAATTTGTCAGCCCGGTCGATACCACGCACTGGCATTTCCACACAATCCGACATGGAAACGAGATCTCGTTGACAGGGCTGGTTGACCCTGTGATTGTGGCCGTGGTCGCACTCCTTTACGCCGGAGGCAAGCTATGCGCGCACGTTGGGTCTGTCTGCCGGTCGCCGTCACAGCCGCCGCAGCGGCGACGATCATGCTGGTCGCACCCGCCGGCGCGGCCGCCGACACGAGCTACGTCGCGCTCGGCGACTCCTACACCTCCGCCTCGCTGGTCTCGCCATCCGCGTCGGGAGCGCCGGCGGACTGCACCCAGTCCGCCGTGAACTACCCGCACCTCACCGCCCAGGCCCTCGGCTTGCAGTTGCACGACGTGAGCTGCGGCGGAGCGACGGTGTCGAACATGACCACCGCCCAGTTCTCGGACCAGCCGCCGCAGTTCACCGCGCTGAGCTCGTCCACCTCGGTGGTCACGATCGGCATCGGCGGCAACGACAACAACGCCTTCATCACGGCGGTCGCCGAGTGCGGCCTGGTGGACCTGGGCAACGTGCTCGATCTCGGAGCGCCCTGCCAGCAGATCTTCGGCGCCGGGCTGACCCAGGACGTCACCTCCGACGCCCCGAACATCGGCGCCGCGCTGCAACGGATTCACCAGCTCTCGCCGAACGCCAAGGTGTTCGTGGTCGGCTACCCGGACATCCTGCCGCAGCAGGGCCGCTGTTACCCGACCATCCCACTGTCCACAGGGGACGTCGCTTTCCTGAATTCCTTTGAGAAGCAGCTGAACAGCATGTTGCAGACCGAGGCGCAGGCGAATGGCGACACCTTTGTGGACACTTACACGCCCAGCATCGGGCATGACGCCTGCCAGGCGCCGGGCGTGCGCTGGGTCGAGCCGCTGATCCCGAACAACGCCGCGCCCATTCACCCCAACACCGCCGGCGAGGCCGCCGACGCGCACGACGTGGAAGCCGCGATGAGCGCCGCCGGCATCGGCTGATCCGCCAGAAGTCCAGCGTCAACGCGGGATCGCGCGCACCTCGGTGATGACGTCCGGCAACGTCTGGTGCACAACCAGTTCGGGCCGGGCGAGCCGGAGTTGGGTCCGCACGTCGTGCCGGCGCGGGTAGCCGGGGTCCGCGCCGACCACGATGCGGCGCGAGGCCGCCGCAGCCGCCGCACCCAGTTCGTAGAGCGCGATCGGCTGCACGGTCACGGCGGGATCCGAGGCGGCGAACCAGAACAGGGTGAGCGTGAGCTCCGGCAGCCACAGATGCCGGTGCTCCCAGGCGATCTGCTCGTCGGCGACACCGGGATCGAGGACGTCCGAGCCGGAGCGACGAGGGTTCAGCAACACGAACGGCTCGTCCCGAAGTGCATCGACAACGGTTGCCTGCCAGTCCGGCACCGCGGTGATCCCGCCGGCCAGGAACACCACCGGGCCGTCACCGGCACGAGGCTGGTACGGCTCGGGCGCTTCCACGCATCTCACTGGCATATGAAACACGCGGGGGACGCTGGCGGCGATCCAGCTGAACAAACAGACGTGGCGGCGC
>DASZLR010000180.1:0-9423 GCA_035552275.1 Pseudonocardiaceae bacterium
GGCTGGCCGTGCCGTAAACCTCAAGGCCCAGGTGTTGGGCGAGTTGGACGGCGGCCATGCCGACACCGCCCGCGGCGGAATGGATCAGAATCGACTCGCCGGCGCGGGCGTTGGCGAGCTCGACCAGGCTGTAATAGGCGGTCAGCCAGACCGCCGGGACGACGGCCGCGTCGGCCAATGACCAGCCGGCCGGAACTCGGGCGACCAGGCGGCGTTCAGTGATCGCGACCGGCCCGGCCGCGTCCGGGAACAGGCCGAACACTCGATCACCGGCGGCGAGATCGGTAACCTGGGAGCCGACCTCGGTGACGAGGCCCGCCGCTTCGCTGCCGATCGTCGCCTCGCCCGGATACATGCCGAGGGTGTGGAGGACGTCCCGGAAGTTGAGTCCGGCGGCCCGGATCGCGACCCGAACCTGGTGCGGGTCCAGGGCAGCGGTGGCATCCTCGGCAGGCGCGAGCGCCAAGTTATCCACAGCTCCCTTCTGGGTGACAACCAGTCGCCAGGCATCCGCGTCCGACGGTAGGAGGAGCGCGCGGGTCGGGTCGGGTCGTGCCAGGCGGGGCACCCGCAACTCACCCTGCTTGAGCTCCCTCTGCTTAAGCTCACCCTGCCTGATCGCGATCTGCGGCTCGCCGGTTGCGAGGGCGGCGGCGAGTTCGGCGGCGAGTTCGGTCGCGCTGGCTTCGACCGACGCCGCGAGATCGATGAGCGTGACGCGGTCCGGGTGCTCGGTCTGGGCGGATCGGACCAGGCCCCACACCGCGCCGCCGGCGAGGTCCGTGATCCGGTCGCCTGGCGCGGCGGCCACCGCCCCCCGGGTGACGATGACCAGCCCGGTCCTGGCGGAGCGATCGTCCGCGAGCCATCGTTGCAGCACGTCGAGGACCCGAGTGGTGGCCTCATGCGCTGCGGCCGCCTGGTCGGCGCTGGTGCCCTCGACGGCGAGCATTAGTTGCCGCGCCAGGCGACCGGATCGGCGTTCCGGTGGGCCGGAGTCGGCCGGGCCGGCAGTGGGCGCTGGGTCGGGTGCGAGTGCCGCGTCGAGATCGGGGACGACCTCGGTCGCGGTTCGCCGGAGCAGATCGGCCAGCGGACCCGAGCCGTCGAGCCCCGAACCATCGAGCAGGATGAGCGTGGGCGGGCCGGCCGGTTCGGGGTCCGCGGGCGCGGGAGTTGTCGGCCAGGCCAGGTCGAAGGTGACGGCGTCGGCGCCGGCCACCACTGTGGTGAGCTGGTTCGGGTCGACCGGGCGGATGGTCAGCGATTCGACGGTGGCCACCGGTGCGCCGGTGCGGTCGGTGACATCGAGGGTGATCGTGCTCGGCCCGACGCGGCGCACTCGGACGCGCAACGCGGTCGCGCCCGTCGCGTACACCGACACTCCCGACCACGAGAACGGCAGCCCGGCCGCCACGGCAGCGCCGGCCCGGCTTGAGTCGAGTTCGGTCGGGTCGAGCAGGCCGGCCTGGACGGCGGCGTCCAGCAGTGCCGGGTGCAGCGCGTAGCCACGCACCCCGGCCGCGCCCAACTCGGCGGGCAGGTCGATCTCGGCGTACACCGCGTCCGGCGTCCGCCACACCGCGCGGAGTCCGCGAAACGCAGGTCCATAGTGGAATCCGGCGGCGGCGACGGTGTCGTGGAAACCGTCGATGTCCAGGGGCTCGGCGGCGGTTGGCGGCCATTCGGTGACACCGGCTTCCGGCACGGTGGCGCCGGGGCTGATCGCGGCGGTCGCGTGCCGGGTCCATGGTCCGTTGGACGACTGTGGTCGAGAATGGACGGTCACGGTGTGGTCGTGGTTCTCGGCGGGCGTCACCCGCACCTGAAGTTCGACACCGCCGCGCCCTGGCACGACCAACGGCGTCTCCAACAACAGTTCTTCGATCCGGTCGCAGCCAACCTGGTCGCCGGCTCGCAACGCCAGTTCCACGAACGCGGTGCCGGGCAACAGCACGACGCCACCCACGGCGTGATCGGCCAGCCACGGCTGGGCGCTCAGTGCGAGGCGGCCGCTCAACAGCGTGCCGTCCGCGTCGGCGAACTGGACGGCCGCGCCGAGCAGCGGGTGATCGGCGGCGGCCAGGCCGAGGTCGGTCGCGTCGGTCACCCGAAGGGGTGCGTCCAGCCAGTATCGCTGCCGCTGGAACGGATATGTCGGCAGATCAGTGCGTGGCCGGGCATCACCGGCGAAGGCAGGCGACCAGGACACCGACGCGCCGTGCACGTGAGCCTCGCCGAGACCGCGGTAGAACCGGTCCCAACCGCCGTCGTCTCGGCGCAGCGAGCCGATCGCGGCCCCAGTGGTGTCGGCGTCGCCGAGGCCCGCCGCGTCCAGCGACTCCCGGACGCTAGTGGTGAGCACCGGATGCGCGCTCGACTCGATGAACAGCCGGTGCCCGGCGTCGACCAGCGAGCGCACCACAGGTCCGAAGTGGACTGTTTGGCGCAGGTTCCGGTACCAGTATTCACCATCCAGCGAGTCATCGTCGATGATCTCGCCGGTCACCGTCGAATGGAACGGGATCACCGGCCGCCGCGCGCTGATCTCGCGCAACGCCGCCAGCACGTCGTCGCGAATCGCCTCGACCTGGGCCGAGTGCGACGCGTAGTCGACCGGGATGATCCGGGCGCGAATGTCCTCGGCCTCATACGCCGCGACCACCTCGTGCACCGCGTCGACGTCACCGGAGACCACCGTGGCGGACGGGCCGTTCACCGCCGCCACGCCCAGCCGTTCGCCCCATCGTGCGATGCGCTGCTCGACCTCGTCGGCCGGCAGTGGCACCGAGGCCATGCCGCCGCGTCCGGCGATCGCGACGATCGCCTTGCTGCGCAACGCGACCACCTTCGCCGCGTCCGCCAGGGTGAGCGCGCCGGCCACGCACGCCGCCGCGATCTCGCCCTGCGAGTGCCCGACCACCGCCGCCGGCCGCACGCCGAACGACTGCCACAACCGCGCCAGCGACACCATCACCGCGAACAGGGCCGGCTGCACCACATCCACCCGATCGAAGTCGGGCGCGCCGTCGACCCCGCGAATCACGTCCAGCAGCCACCAGTCGGTGTGCGGGGCGAGCGCCTCGGCGCAGGCTCGCAGTTGGTCGCCGAACACCGGCGAGGAATCCAGCAACTCGCGCGCCATGCCCACCCACTGCGAGCCCTGGCCGGGAAAGACGAACACCGGCGACGACGTTTCGAGCGTGGAGCCGGCGACGACGTTGGCCGACGGCGCGTCCTCGGCCAGATCGGTAAACCCGCGCAGGACCTCGGTCCGGTCCGCCGCGAGAACCACCGCCCGATGTTCCAGGTTGGCCCGGCCGGTGGCGAGCGTGTGCCCCAGATCCGCGGGCGTCACGTCCGGGTGCGCGGTGACGAAGTCACCCAGTTGGGTGGCCTGCGCGCGTAGCCCGGCGGCCGATGCCGCGGACAGGATCACCGGCGCGATCGGAGCCGTCGCGGTCGGCCGGGAGGGCGGCTCCGCCGCCGGTGGTTCTTCGAGGATGACGTGCGCGTTGGTGCCGCTGATCCCGAACGCCGACACCCCGGCCCGACGCGGGCGTTCCGACCTCGGCCATGGCACCGCGTCGGTGAGCAACTCGATCGCGCCGTCCGACCAGTCGACCTGGGCGGTCGGCTCGTTGACGTGCAGGGTTTTCGGGAGCTGGCCGTGTCGCAGCGCCAGCACCATCTTGATCACTCCGCCCACCGCCGCCGCGGCCTGGGCGTGCCCGATGTTCGACTTGAGCGAGCCGAGCAGCAGCGGCCGCTCGCGGTCCTGCCCGTAGGTGGCGAGCAGCGCCTGGGCTTCGATCGGGTCGCCCAGGGTGGTTCCGGTGCCGTGCGCCTCCACGACGTCCACATCGGACGGTCGAAGGTCGGCGGAAGCGAGCGCGGCGTGGATGACACGCTCCTGCGACGGCCCGTTGGGCGCGGTGAGACCGTTGCTCGCGCCGTCGGAGTTGACCGCCGTGCCGCGCACCAGCGCGAGCACCGGATGCCCGTGGCGCCGCGCGTCGGACAGCCGTTCCACCAGAAGCAGTCCCGCGCCCTCCGCGAAACCGGTGCCATTGGCCGCCGCCGCGAACGCCCGGCAGCGGCCGTCCGGCGACAGGCCCCGCTGGCGGCTGAAGTCCAGCAGCAGATGCGGGCTGGCCATGACGGTGACCCCGCCGGCGAACGCCAGCTCGCATTCGCCGTTGCGCAGGGCCTGCGCCGCCAGATGCAGCGCGACGATCGAGGACGAGCACGCGGTGTCCACGGTGACCGCCGGGCCCTCCAGCCCGAGGGTGTACGCGACCCGGCCGGAAGCGACGCTCGCCGCGTTGCCGGTCCCCAGGTAACCTTCGAAACCTTCTGGCGCGGCCGATTGCAGCCGAGCGCCGTAGTCACCGAGGTTGATGCCGGCGAACACGCCGGTTCGGCTGCCCCGCAACGACGTCGGGTCGATGCCCGCCCGCTCCACCGCCTCCCACGCGGTTTCCAGCAGCAGCCGCTGCTGCGGGTCGATGGCCAGCGCCTCGCGCGGACTGATGCCGAAGAACGCCGGATCGAACAGGTCGGCGTCGTGCAGGAAGCCACCCTCCCGGGTGTAGACGGCGCCGGCGCGCTCCGGGTCGGGATCGAAAAGACCGTCCAGATCCCAACCCCGGTTGGTGGGGAACTCGGAAATCGCGTCGACTCCCTGGGACAGCAGCTCCCACAGGTCATCCGGGGATCGCACGTCGCCGGGATAGCGGCAGGCCATGCCGACGATGGCGATCGGCTCGTCCCGACCGCCGGTCCGAGCACGGGCCGAACGGGTTGGCCCGGCGCCTGTTCCGGTGATCTGGTCGCGGAGGAACGTCGCGACGGCGGCCGGCGTCGGATGGTCGAACACCAGCGTGGCGGGCAGTTTCAGGCCGGTCGCCACGCCCAGCCGGTTGCGGAGCTCGACCGCGGTGAGCGAATCGAAACCGATATCCTTGAAGGCCCGTGTTGCCCCGATCGAGTTCACGGTGTCGTGCTTGAGCACGGCGGCGGCCTGCCGGCGCACCAGATCGACCAACACCGTGTCCTGTTCGGACGGTGGCCGCCCGGACAGCCGCGCGGCCAGCGCGGACGCGGCCGGTTCGTCGGCCCGCGCGGCGATCCGGCGGCTCGGCGCCCGCTGCGCGGGGACGGCCGGAGCCCGTGTCGTGGCGCGGAACTCGTCGGCGGTGACCGTCCTGGTCAGCACCGCGTCGATGCTCGCGACCGGCTCGCCGGTCGGGTCGTCGACGCGGACCGACACGCCGGAGCCACCAGCCGGGGACAGCCGCACCCGCACATCGGTCGCGCCGGTCGCGTGCAGGGCGGCTCCCGTCCAGGAGAACGGCAGGGCCAGGTCCGTCGCGCCGTCGGTCAGCGCGGCGAGCGCCAACGGCTGCACCGCCGCGTCCAGCAACACCGGATGCAGCCCGAACCCGGCCGGGTCGAGACCCTCGGGCGCGGCGACCTCCGCATACAGGTCATCGCCGTGCCGCCAGGCCCGCCGCAGGCCCCGATACGCTGGCCCATAGCCGATCCGCAGCCCAGCGAGCGCTTCATGGAAATCGGTGTCGTCCAGTCGCACGGACCCGTCCGGTGGCCAGGAGTCCTCGTTCGCGGCCGGTTCGAAATCCACAGTGGACAGATGGCCGCTGGCGTGCTGGACCCACGATCCGGTCCCGGCGTCCGGCTGTGAATGGATGGCGACGAGGTGCGTGCCGCCGGCCTCCTCCGGCGCGGTGACGGTGACCTGAAGGTGCAGCGCGCCCCGCTCCGGCATCACCAGCGGCGCGTGCAGGACCAGCTCGTTCACCTGGTTGGCGCCCACCCGATCGGCGGCGGCCAATGCCAGTTCCAGATAGCCGGCGCCGGGAAACACCGCGACCCCGGCCACGGTGTGCTCGGCCAGCCAGGGATGGCGCTCCGCCGATATCCGGCCGGTCAACAGCGTGGTCCGGCCGTCGGCGAGGGTGGTCGCCGCGGCCAGCAGCGGATGATCGGTCGCGGTCAGACCCAGATCGGGCGCCTGGCCCGGACCGTCGGCGGCGTCCAGCCAGTAGCGCGCCCGCTGGAACGGATAGGTCGGCAGGTCGATCCGGCTCGGTGATCGCCGGCCGAACACGGTGGTCCAGTCGACCGGCGCGCCGTGCGCGTGCGCTTCGCCGAGCGCCGTGCGGAACCGACGCAGGTCGCCTTCGCCGCGCCGCAAGGTGCCCACGGTCGCCGCCGGCTCGTCGTCCAGCGCGTCCTCAATGGTCTCCTGGATGCCGATGGTCAGCACCGGATGCGGGCTGATCTCCACGAACAACCGGTGCCCGTGCGCCAACAGCAGCCGCGTCGTCTGTGCGAACTGGACGGTGTGCCGGAGGTTGCGGTACCAGTACTCGGCGTCCAGCGTGGCCGTGTCGACGGGCTCGCCGGTCACCGTTGAGTAGAAGGCGATGTCCCCGCCGCTGGGCCGGATATCGGCCAGTTCCCGCAGCAGCTCTTCGCGAATGCTCTCCACCTGCGCTGAATGCGACGCGTAGTCCACCGGGATCAGCCGGGACCGCACGCCGTCCCGCTCGGCGGCGGCGACCAGGTCGACCAGCGCGCCGACCTCGCCGGAGACCACTGTGGACGCTGGGCTGTTCACCGCGGCCACGCTCAGCGCGGCGCCCCAGGGCGCGAGACGTTCGACGGTCTCGTTGACCGGCAACGCGAGCGAGGCCATCCCGCCCCGGCCGGTCATCGCGGTGATGGCCCTGCTGCGCAACGCGATGATCTTCGCCGCGTCGTCCAGGGACAGCGCGCCGGCGATGTGCGCCGCGGCGATCTCGCCCTGGGAGTGGCCGATCACCGCGTCCGGCCGCACGCCGTGCGCTTGCCAGAACCGGGCCAGCGACACCATCACCCCGAACAGTGCCGGCTGCACCACGTCCACCCGTTCGACTGCCGCGCCGCCGCGCAACAGTCCGGTCAGCGACCAGTCGACGTACGGGGCGAGCGCGCGCTCGACCGCCGTGATGTGCTCGGCGAACTCCGGTGACGAGTCCAACAGCCCGGCCGCCATGCCCGCCCACTGCGAACCCTGGCCGGGAAAGACGAACACGGTCCGGCCGCCGGTCACCCTGCCGCGTGCCACGATGGCACTGGGCTCGCCGTCCGCCAACGCGGCGAGCCCGGCGGCCGCCCCGTTCGGTTCGGCCGGGTCAGCTGGGTCGGCGAAGACAACGGCCCGGTGCTCGAAGCTCGTTCGGCCGCTGGCCAACGCCTGCCCGACGGCCGAGAGGTCCACGGTGGAATCGTTGGTGAGCAAGGGATGCAGGTCGGCGGCTCGGGCGCGCAGCGCGGCTTCCGTGCGGGCGGACAGCACCAGCGGGACCGGACCGGCCGCCGGCTGGTCGGCACTGTCGACGGTCGCCGAAGCCGGCGGAGCCTCCACGATGACATGGGCATTGGTGCCGCTGACCCCGAACGACGACACCGCCGCCCGGCGCGGCCGGCCGGTCTCCGGCCAGGCCACCGGTTCGGTGAGCAGCGCGACCGCGCCCGAGGACCAGTCGATGTGCGGGGACGGCTCGTCAACGTGCAGCGTCCTGGGTAGCACGCCGTGTCGCAGGGCCTCGATCATCTTGATCACACCGCCCACCCCGGCCGCGGCCTGGGTGTGCCCGATATTGGATTTCAGCGAACCCAGCCACAGCGGCTGGCCGGCTGGCCGGTCCTGGCCGTAGGTCGCGAGCAGCGCGTGCGCCTCGATCGGATCACCCAGGCGGGTGCCGGTGCCGTGTCCGTCCACAGTATCCACATCGGAGGGACCGAGGTTGGCGGCGGCCAGCGCCGCGCGAATCACCCGCTGCTGCGACGGTCCGTTCGGCGCGGTGAGCTGGCTGCTCCGTCCGTCCTGGTTGACCGCCGTGCCGCGGATGACGCCCAGTACCGGCCGTCCGTCGCGGATCGCGTCGGAGAGCCGGGCGAGCAGCAGCAGTCCGGCGCCCTCGGCCCAGCCGGTGCCGTCCGCCGAGGCCGCGAACGCCTTGCACCGGCCGTCCGAGGCGAGCGCGCGCTGGCGGCTGAATTCCAGGAAGGTGGTCGGCGTGGCCATCACGGTGACCCCGCCGGCCAGCGCCAGTTCGCATTCCCCGGCGCGCAGCGACTGCGCGGCCAGGTGCAGCCCCACCAGTGAGGACGAGCAGGCGGTGTCGACGCTGACCGCGGGACCTTCCAGGCCGAGCGTGTAGGAGACCCGGCCGGACGCCACGCTGCCCGCGCTGCCGGTGCCGAGATAGCCCTCGAACCCGTCCGGCGTGCGATCCAGCAGCCGCAGCGCGTAGTCGTCGTACATCACGCCGGCGAACACGCCGGTTCGGCTGCCGTGCAGCGCGGTCGGGTCGATGCCGGCGCGTTCGATGGCCTCCCACGCGGTTTCCAGCAGCAGCCGCTGCTGCGGGTCGATGGCGAGCGCCTCGCGCGGGCTGATCCCGAAGAACTCGGCGTCGAAATGGTCGGCGTCGTGCAGGAAGCCGCCCTGCTCGCTGTAGACAGCGCCGGCCCGGTCCGGATCGGAGTCGTGCAGATCGGCCAGTCGCCAGCCGCGGTTGGTGGGAAATCCGGTGATCGCGTCGCCGCCGGAGTCGACCAGCCGCCACAGGTCCTCGGGCGAGGCGACCCCGCCGGGGTAGCGGCAGGCCATGCCGATCACCGCGATCGGTTCCTGCCGGCCGGCCTCGGCGTCCCGCAGTCGCTGCCGGGTTTCCTGCAGATCCGCGGTCACCCGTTTGAGATAATCCCGCAGCCGCTGTTCGTTCGACTCGTTCGACATCTGCGTGTGCGCCCCTTGAACCGGTCAGGAAACCCCGAACTCGCGATCGATGAGCTCGAAAAGCTCGTCGTCCGACGCGCCGTCCAGCGCGCCGCCCGGCGGCTCCCGATCGTCGACGGGTCCAGCCGTCAGGTCGAGTTGGCCGAGCAGGTCCCGCAATCGTCGGACGACAATCTTGCGTGCCTCTTGGTTTTCCTTAAGTTCGCCCAGATTTTCGGTGATCCGGTCCAGACTTGACAGAACTGGTTGGGATCGCCGCGCCGACACGACGGACCCATCGGAGTCCGTGAGCCGTTCGCGTAGGTGCTCGGCGAGGTCACCGGGCGTCGGATAGTCGAAGGTCACCGTGCTCGCCAGCCGCAACCCGGTCGCCGCGGACAGCCGGTTGCGCAGTTCGACGGCGGTGAGCGAGTCGAAGCCGAGATCCAGCAGTCCACTGCGGTCGTCCACCGCCTGCGTCGAACCGTGCCCCAGGACGTCCGCGATGTGCTGGCGGACCAGGTCGAGCACGGCGGTGGCCGCCGCCGGCGGGGCGAGCCGGGTCAGCCGTTGCCGCAACAGTTCGCCGGTCGGGACCGGAGCGGCGGTGTTTCGTGGTCTGGTTCGAGGCG
>DASZLR010000181.1:0-55953 GCA_035552275.1 Pseudonocardiaceae bacterium
CCGGATTTCGTCCGCATTCACGGTGATCCACAATGGATGGCCGCTTTGGGGTTGTCCGCACTTCGCGCGGGGAGCACCCTCGTAGTGAGCCACGTCACTGCTGAAGTTCGGCCCTATCCAGGAGGCCCGATGCGCATCACCGTCAACGTGGACGGCACGACCTACACCGACGATGTGGAACCTCGGCTGTTGCTCGTCCACTACCTTCGCGACACCCTCGGCAAGGTCGGCACGGTGGTCGGCTGCGACACCAGCAACTGCGGCGCCTGCACCGTCCATTTCAACGGCCACAGCGTGAAATCCTGCGCCATGTTGGCCGTGCAGGCCGACGGCGGCGAGATCACCACCATCGAGGGCCTGGCCCGGGACGGCGAGCTGCATCCGGTGCAGCGGGCATTCCACGACAATCACGCCTTGCAGTGCGGATTCTGCACGCCCGGCATGATCATGCAGGCCATCGACCTGCTCGCCGACGACCCGAACCCGGACGACCAGGCGGTGCGGCACGGTCTGGAGGGCAACCTGTGCCGGTGCACCGGCTACCAGAACATCGTGCGCGCGGTGCGCGACGCCGCCGCCCGGATGAGTCCAGGCGCCGGCCCCGACGCCGAGCGGATCACCGAGGCGCAGGTGCCCACCGCACGCGAGACCCGGACCGACGCCCGCGCTCCGCACACCGTCGGAGGTGAATGATGACCGCGACCGCGGAACCGGAGATCGGCCGGGCGAGGCTGCGCAAGGAGGACGCGCGGCTGATCACCGGCCGGACCAGGTGGACGGACAATCTCACCGTGCCGGGCCTGCTGCACATGGCCATCCTGCGCAGCCCGGTCGCGCACGCCCGGATCAGCCGAATCGACGTCGAAGCCGCCCGGCGGATGCCCGGTGTGCTGGACGTGGTCACCGGCGCGGACGTCGCCGGCATCCAGGGCAGCCTGCCGTGCGCGTGGCCGATCACCGAGGACATGAAGGCACCGCCGGCGCCATCACTGGCCGTCGACACGGTCAACTTCGCCGGTGAGGCGGTCGCGGTGGTCGTCGCGCGCAGCGCCTACGAGGCCGACGACGCGCTGGCGGCCATCGACGTCGACTACGAAGATCTGCCGGTGGTGCTGGACCTGGCCGCCGCGGCGGCCGAGGGCGCCGAACTGGTGCATCCGGCGCTGGGTACCAACATCAGTGCCGTGTGGACATTCGACTCGGCGCAGGCCGGTACCGGACAGGACGTCGACGCGGCGATAGCGGACTCGGAAGTGGTGCTGCGGCGGACTTTCCGTCAGCAGCGGCTGATTCCGTCCTTTATGGAGCCGCGCTCGATCATGGTCGATCCGACCGGCGAGCAGATCATCATGTGGTCGTCCACCCAGGTGCCGCACATCCTGCGGCTGATGGTGGCGATGACGCTGGGCGTGCCGGAGCACAAGATTCGGGTGATCGCGCCCGACGTCGGCGGCGGGTTCGGCGGCAAGCTCCAGGTCACTCCCGAAGAGATGATCAGCGTGCTGATCGCGCGGCGACTGGGAAAGCCGGTCAAGTACACCGAGTCGCGCACCGACAGCATGCAGGCCGCGCACCACGGCCGCGACCAGATCCAGCACCTCACGCTGTCCGCCCGCCGCGATGGCACGGTCACCGGCCTGAAGGTGGAGCTGCTCGCCGATATGGGCGCGTATCTGCGGTTGGTCACGCCGGGCGTGCCGATTCTGGGCGCGTTCATGTACAACGCGATCTACAAGTTCCCGGCGTACAAATTCGTGTGCACCAACGTGTTCACCACCAAGACACCCACCGACGCCTACCGCGGCGCCGGCCGGCCGGAGGCCACCTTCGCCGTCGAACGGATGATGGACGAGCTGGCCGCCGAGTTGGACATGGATCCCCTGGCATTGCGGGAGAAGAACTGGATCCGCCACGACGAGTTCCCGTTCACCACGGTCGCCGGACTCACCTACGACTCGGGCAACTACGAGGCCGCCACGGCACGCGCCAAGGAGTTGTTCCGCTACGACGACCTGCGGGCCGAGCAGCGTCGGCGGCGCGCGGCCGGCGATCCGGTCCAGCTGGGCATCGGCGTCTCCACCTACACCGAGATGTGCGGCCTGGCGCCGTCCCGGGTGCTCGGCGCGCTGTCCTACGCGGCCGGCGGCTGGGAGCACGCCGCGATCCGGATGCTGCCCACCGGCAAGGTCGAGGTGATCACCGGCACCTCGCCGCACGGCCAGGGCCACGAAACGGCCTGGAGCCAGATCGTGGCCGACCGGCTCGGCGTGCCGTTCGAGGACGTCGAGGTGATCCACGGCGACACCCAGTCCGCGCCGCGTGGCATGGACACCTACGGCTCGCGGTCGCTGACCGTCGGCGGGATGGCGGTGGTCGGCGCCGCCGACAAGGTCATCGGCAAGGCGCGTCGGGTCGCCGCGCATCTGCTGGAGTGCGCCGAGGACGACCTGGAGTTCGCGAACGGCCGGTTCACGGTGCGCGGCACCGGATCGGCGACATCAGGTCAGTCAGGTCAGTCCATTCAGGATATCGCGCTCGCGGTGTTCGCCGCGCACGACCTGCCGGACGGGATGGAGCCCTCGCTGGACTCGGAGTCGACCTTCGACCCGGAGAACTTCTCGTATCCACACGGCACACATTTGTGCGCCGCCGAGGTGGACACCGAGACCGGACGGGTCCGGCTGCGCTCGTACGTCTGCGTGGACGACGTCGGCCGGGTGATCAACCCGATGATCGTGGACGGCCAAGTGCACGGCGGGCTGGCGCAGGGCATCGCCCAGGCGCTGTTCGAAGAGGCGGTGCACGACGAGGGCGGCACGCTGACCACGGCCAGCCTCGCCGACTACACCATTCCGTCGGCGGTGGACCTGCCCGCGTTCACCACCAACCGCACCGAGACGCCGGCCACCACGAATCCGTTGGGCGTCAAGGGAGTCGGCGAGGCGGGCACCATCGCGTCCACGCCGGCCGTAGTGAACGCCGTGGTCGACGCGGTGCGCCCGTTCGGGGTGTCGGACATCGAGATGCCGTGCACGCCGATGCGCGTGTGGCGGGCCATCGAGCAGGCCAGGAACGGAGCCGCGTCATGATTCCCGGATCGTTCGACTATGCCGCTCCATCCACTGTGGACGAAGCGGTGCGGGTGCTCGCCGATGCCGGCGAGGACGCGAAGGTGCTGGCCGGCGGGCAGAGCCTGCTGCCCGTGCTGCGGATGCGCCTGGCCGAGCCGACCACCCTGGTCGACCTCGGCCGGATCGCCGAACTCCGCGGCGTCCGCGAGGACGGCGACGAGCTGGTGATCGGCGCGATGACCACGCACTACGACGTGCGGCGCGACCATCTGGTGCGCGAGCACGCATCGCTGATCGCCGCCGCCACCGACACGGTGGCTGATCCGCAGATCCGGCATCGGGGAACGTTCGGTGGATCCCTGGCGCACGCCGACCCCGCCGGGGACCTGCTCGCCCCCGCACTGGCGCTGGACGCGCGGATGGTGATCGCCGGTCCGCGCGGCCGGCGCACCGTGCCAGCCGCGGAGTTCTTCGTGGACCTGTTCACCACCGCGCTGGAATCCGACGAGATCCTGGTCGAAGTGCGGGTCCCCAAGTTCACCGGATGGGGTGCGCACTACGAAAAACTGAACCGAACGGCCCAGGCGTGGTCAATCGTGGCGGTCGCCGCAGCGGTTCGGGTGGACGGCGGCCGGATCGCGCAGGCGCGGGTCGGGCTGACGAACGTGGCCACCACCCCGGTTCGCGCGACCGGGGTCGAGGCCGCGCTGATCGGTGCGCCGGCCACGGACGAGGCGATCCGGGAAGCGGCCCGGCACGCCGCCGAGGGCGCTGACCCGACCAGTGACGGCAACGCGGACGCGGAGTTCCGTCGCCACCTCGCCCAGGTGCTCACCTCACGAGCGGTGCTGGCGGCGGCCGGAAGCTGAGTCGATAAGTTCGAGGTAGCCGACTGGGATGTAGCCGACTGACAGGCAACCGCCAGGAAGGAGATCGGCCGTGCGGCTGGAACATGAGTTCACCGTTCCCGCCCCGCCGGAGGTGGTGTGGCAGGCGCTGACTGATCCGAAACGGGTGGCGCCGTGCATGCCGGGGGCGACGCTGTCCTCGGTCGACGGCGGCGCGTTCACCGGCTCGGTGAAGGTGAAGCTGGGGCCGATCTCCTTGCTGTACAAGGGTTCCGGCGAGTTCGCCGAGACCGACGAGCAGGCCAGGCGGGCGGTGATCAAGGCCGCCGGCAAGGACGCTCGGGGTAACGGCACGGCGTCGGCCACCGTGACCGTCAGCCTCACCGGCGACGATCGCGGCACCGCCGCCACCGTGCTCACCGACCTGGCCGTCACCGGCAAGCCGGCGCAGTTCGGCCGGGGCATGATCAGCGAGGTCGGCGGCAAGATCCTCAACACGTTCGCCGGCTGCCTGTCCGGCAAGCTCGCCCCACAGGTCGACGCCGCCACCTTCACCGCGGAAACCGCTGAGCCGGCGCCGAGGGCCGAGCGGACAAAGCCGCGGGCCGAGGAGGCGAAAGCGGCTGAAGCGGAGCCGATCAACCTGATCGACTACGCCGGACCGTCGGTCGCCCGCCGAATCGCCCCGATCGCCGGCGGTGGACTGGCGCTGTTGGCGCTGTTCATCGTGGTGCGGCGGCTCCGCCACCGCGACTGAACGCGGCTGATCGACCGGCGGCACAATGCGGGCATGTCAACGGACCAGCGGCCGCCCAGCCCGGCCGATCTGCTCGCCTTGATGCCGCACGCCGCAGCGCTGGGCAGCAGCCTGGACGCGGCCTCCGCCGACGAAGTCACCGGTGGCCTGCACTGGCGGACCGACCGGTGCACGGTCGCCGGCGTGCTGCACGGCGGGGTGCTGATGGCCCTCGCGGACACGGTGGGCGCGATCTGCGCATTCCTGAATCTGCCCGAAGGCGCCAACACGTCCACTGTGGAATCCAAGACCAATTTCTTCCGCGGGGTCACGGCGGGCTCGGTGCGGGCGACCAGCCGCCCGCTGCACGTCGGCCGGTCGTTCATCGTCGTGCAAACCGACCTCGCTGACGATCAGGGCGGCCGGGTCGGGCAGACCACCCAGACGCAGGCGGTGCTGCGAGCCAGGACGTAACCCGCCCCGCAGGGGGTGATGGTCAGCGACCGATTGTCGACAAACGCCTTGTTGGCAAACGCCAACGCCGGATTGTTGACAATGAGGCGGGTTGACAACCGACTACCAGCTCAACCATCATTGACTCAATGAACACTGAGTGGTCTCGGTCGATGCGGACCAGGGCGCGTGTGCACGCGGCCCTCGGCGAGCCCGCGCGGCTGGCCATTGTGGACCGACTACTGCTCGGCGACGCCTCCCCCGGTGAGATCAGTCGCGAACTGAGACTGCCCAGCAACCTGTTGGCACACCACCTGAAGCTGTTGGACCAGGCCGGGTTGATCGAGCGGTCCCGGTCCGAGGGAGATCACCGGCGCAGCTATCTGCGGCTGCGGGCGCGGGCACTGTCCGACCTGCTGCCGTCCGGCGCGCGCACCGCGGCGAGGGTGGTGTTCGTCTGCACGCACAACTCGGCGCGGTCCCAGCTGGCCGCGGCGCTGTGGGCGCGGCGCAGTGAGGTGCCGACGGCGTCCGCCGGAACCCACCCCGCCGCCCGGGTGCATCCGCTGGCGACCGCGGTCGCGCGCAGCCGGGGGCTGTCGCTGGCCAGGGCGCGCACCGCGCGCATCGATGATGTGCTGCACGACGGCGACCTCGTGGTCGCGGTGTGCGACAACGCGCACGAAGAGCTTGGGCCGCAAGCGGATGACCGGCTGCACTGGTCGGTCGCCGACCCCGCCCGCGTCGGCACCGATGACGCGTTCGAGCGAGCCTTCCACGACATCGCCGACCGGGTCGACCGGTTGGCGCCCGCCGTCCACCTACCTGGAGTCAGCGATGGCTGAGATATCTCGGACCGATCGACACGGTGACCGCAAGCCGACCGTGTTGTTCCTGTGCGTGCACAACGCCGGGCGCAGCCAGATGGCGATGGGTTTCTTCCAGCATCTGGCCGGCGACCACGCGGTGGCCTGGTCCGGCGGCTCCGAGCCCGGCCACGAGATCAACCCGGCCGCGATCGCCGTGATGCGCGAGCGGGGCATCGACATCGCCGTCGAGTTCCCCAAGCCGTGGACCGACGAGATCGTCCGCGCCGCCGACGTGGTGATCACCATGGGCTGCGGCGACGCCTGCCCGGTGTTCCCCGGCAAGAAATACCTGGACTGGGAACTGGACGACCCGGCCGGCAAGAGCGTCGAGGACGTCCGGCCGGTGCGCGATGAGATCGAGCTCCGGGTCCGCGAACTGCTGGCCGACCTGAATGTGCCGGTGGTCGCGTGACGCGAGCACTGCCGGCCGCCACCGAGCCGGCCGCCGCCGAGGTGCCGTTGATCCGCAAACTGGTGGCCGAGTTCCTGGGCAGCCTGTTGCTGGCCGCGCTGGTGATCGGGTCCGGGATCGCCGCCCAGCGACTCTCGCCCGGCGACACCGGCCTTGAGCTGACCGAGAACGCGGCGGCCACCGCGGCCGGCCTGTTCACCATCATCCTGATGTTCGGGCCGGTCAGCGGGGCGCACTTCAACCCAGTGGTGTCCTTTGTGGATGCGGCATTCGGCGGGCTGTCCTGGCGGCACGCGTTGGCCTACCTGCCGGCGCAGGTCGCCGGCTGCGTCGGCGGCGCGGTGCTGGCGAACCTGATGTTCGCCGGCGCCGCGGTGAGCATCAGCACCAACCACCGCGCCTCGGCGGCCCACGGACTGTCCGAAGTGGTCGCGACCGTCGGGCTGATCCTGGTGATCTTCGCGTTGGCCCGGTCCGGGCGCGCGGACCGGGCGCCGGGCGCCGTGGGCGCCTACATCGGCGCGGCGTACTTCTTCACCAGCTCGGCCAGTTTCGCCAATCCGGCGATCACCGTGGGCCGGATGTTCAGCGACAGCTTCGCCGGCATCGCACCCTCGGCCGCCCCGCTCTACATTGCCGCGCAAGTGGTCGGCGGGGCGCTGGCGCTGCTGCTCATCAGACTGCTCTACCCCGGCGTCACGCCGCGTCAGGCCGCCGACGTGGTCGTCCCGCACGCGGCCGCACCCGAGGTCACCGCAACACCGTCCGCACGGTCCAACCACTGACCACCGAACCCGCCTCAGCGTGGAGGCTCCCGCGGAACACCGGTCCGAATGGGACACCGGCGCCCAGCGCATCGTCAACCAACTCGCGTACCGCTACGACGGGCTGTTCGACCGGGATCGGATTGACGGTCTGTTCCACGACAGCTACGAACGGCTCGCCGAGACGGCCCGCGTCACCATCTTTCTGCCGACCCTGGCCGAACTCGCGCCGGCTGGCGTTCAGAGTTCCTCCTAGTCTCGAGTCATTGACAGCGAAAGAATGTGCGGGCCGACCGGCGCGGCGCAGCAGCCGCCTTCGGCCTGATCTTCAGCGTCGAACAGCCCGGACCCGCCGCACACCCCGGTCTCCGGCAAGACCAGTTCGACCCGCTCGGCAGACTCCCGGTCGCCGACCAATTCGGCGGCGATCGACCGGACCTGCTCATACCCGGTCATCGCCAGGAACGTCGGCGCTCGCCCATAGCTCTTCATCCCGGCCAGGAACACGCCGGGCTCCGGATGAGCCAGTTCCTTGGCCCCGTGCGGATACACGGTGCCGCAGGAATGCACGTTCGGGTCGATCAACGGAGCCAGCGCCACCGGCGCCTGGAGCGTGGCGTCCAAGTCGAGCCGAACCTCGGACAGCCAGGACAGGTCCGGGCTGAACCCGGCCAGCGCGACAACCTCATCCACCGCCGACACCGACTGACCGTTGGCGGAACGCAACATCAGCCGGCCATCCACCCCGCGTTCCACCGCTTCGGCGCGGAATCCGGCGACCACCGCAATGTGCCCGGCTTCGACCGCGGTCTTCGCCCGCATTCCCAGCGCACCCCGCGCCGGCAGTTGGTCGGCCTCGCCGCCGCCGAACACCGAACCGACCGCGCCCCGGCGCAGCAACCAGGTGATCTTCGTGGCCGGGTGCCGTTCGGCAAGCCGGGCGAACGCGACCAGCGCGGTCAGCGCCGAATGCCCGCTGCCGGCCACCACCACGTGCCGGCCCGCGTACCGCGCGGCGACCGCGTCATCGGCCACATCCGGAATCCGGTAGGCGATCTGGTCCGCCGCGACGGCTTCACCGACCGCCGGCAGGCCGTCGCCGCCGAGCGGATTCGGCGAACCCCAGGTGCCCGACGCGTCGACCACCGCCCGCGCGGAGATACGTTCCTCGCCGTCGCCGGTGCGGACGTGCACGGTCAGCGGCTCGCTGTCCCGCCCGGCGTCAACCACGCGGTCGCGCCCCCGGCGGGCAACGCCGATCACCTCCGCGCCCAGTCGAACTTGGTCGCCGAGCGCGTCGGCCAGCGGACGCAGGTAATGCCGCACCCACTCCGCGCCGGTCGGGTAGCTGTCGAGCTCCGGGCGCTGCCAGCCGTGCGACTCCAGCAGCCGACCGGCTGCCGGCGAGACCAGCTCGGCCCACCGCGAGAACAGCCGCACGTGCTGCCACTGCGCCACCGCCGCGCCGGCCTGCCGGCCGCGTTCCAACACCAACGTCGGCAGACCCCGCTCGGCCAGCTCCACCGCCGCGGCCAACCCCACCGGCCCCGCTCCGACGACCACCACCGGCAGCTCCGTCATCCCGCGCCCCTTTCATCGACTCAACTCGATTTACTCAAGCAGAGAGTATCGACTGCGCTCGATGAATGCAACTATCGATTTTGGTCGATATACTCGGCGCCATGCCGATCGCGCTGCCGCAAGCCAAGGTCCTGCCCGCCGGCGAGGCGGCGACCTACGCCGACTGGTTCGCCTGCCTGGCCGAACCGGTACGGGTCCGACTGCTGCACGCGGTGGCCACCAGCCCGAAGGGCATCACCGTCGGCGCGCTCACCGAGATCCTCGGCACCAGCCAGTCGACCTGCTCTCACCACGTACGCAAACTCGCCCACGTGGGCTTCGTACGGCTGCGCAAGGAGGGCACTGCCACCATCGTGACCGTCAACGAAGCCTGCTGCGCAGGCCTGCCGCACGCGGCCGACGCGGTGATGGGAGTGCTGGGGCCACGGCCGTGCTGCCCCGAGGACGTGCCCGCGGACGTCGCCATCCGCGCGCTGGAATCCCGTGACTGGCCGGCGGTGCGCCGCATCTACGGCGAGGGCATCGCCACCGGCGTCGCGACCTTCGAGACCACCGTGCCCAGTCGGGCCAGCCTGGACGCGAAGTGGCTGGCCGGTCACCGCTGGGTCGCCGAGATCGACGGCCACGTGGTCGGCTGGACGGCGGCCGGGCCAGTGTCCACACGCGACTGCTACGCCGGTGTGGCCGAGACGTCCGTCTACGTCGCTGATGGTTGCCGGGGCCGAGGTGTCGGCAAGGCCCTGCTGCGCAAGCAGGTCACCGCGGCCGACGACGCCGGGCTGTGGACACTGCAAACGGCGATTTTCACCGAGAACCGGGCAAGCATCGCCCTGCACCACGCCGCCGGCTACCGCACCGTCGGCATCCGCGAGCGCATCGCCCAGGTCGACGGCGTGTGGCACGACACGGTTCTGATCGAGCGCCGCGCACCGATCGGCTAGCAACGGCGCCGACTGTGCCGGCCGCACTGAGCCTCGCCAACTGGTGACCGGGACCCCAACCGCTATCGTCATTCATCGGGGAAGTGCAGTGTCCGTGGCCAGGAACGCCGGCGTCGATCCGCGACTGGTCCGCCACCACTGCCACGATCAGGCCGAGCTCTTCCGGGCACCGCGAACGGAAAGATCGACCGCGCCGCGCTCGCCGATCGGATCACCTGATGACGAACCTGTCGGCCGCCCAGCGCGGTTCGGTGATATCACCTTCGACTTGTTCGCGGAGATCGACCTCGGTGGGCGGACCGTGCGGTTGTTCCGGTTCGGCCCCGGCAACGGCCCCGGCGACACCGTCGCTTATCTGCCCGACACCCGCACGGCGTGGACCGGCAACTATCTCTGCCACGCCGGCATCGCGCCGATGTTGTTGCAGGGCGGTCCGCAGCCGTATATCGAGTCGCTGAAGCGCATGCGCGATGAACTGCCCACTGTGGACACGATCGTGCCGGGCCACGGCCCGATCGGCAACGGCCCGGAAGCCGTCGAATGGCTGATCGAGTACCTGGAGAGCCTGACCGCGGATGTCACCAAGTTGCGGGCCGCCGGCCGCGACGAGGACCAGACGTTGGACGAGTGCCCGTCGCCGTTCGCGGACGGACTGGACAAGCGGGTGGTCGAGGCCCTAGCCGAATACGACGTGCCGACCGAGCAGACGCGGCAGCACATGCTGGCGCTGATGCGTCATCTGCACCGGCTCAACGTGGTGGTCACCTATCGGACGTTGGAAAGCGAATCCATCGGCTGACCTGGGCGCTCAGTCGGTCCGATCGTCCTGACGACGAACTCGAGTCGCGTACACGGCGGCCTCGGCCCGCCGCTCAAGCCCGAGTTTGTGCAGCGTCGAAGACACATAGTTCTTCACGGTTTTCTCGGCCAGACACAGTTCCCGGGCGATCTGCCGGTTTGTCATTCCGTCCGCGATCAGGTCGAGCACAGATCGCTCCCGTTCGGACAGTTCATCGAACCGAGGATGGGCCGAGCCGGTAACGCCGCGAATCCGGTTCAGCACCATGGTGGTCACCTGCGGATCCAACAGCGACCCGCCGCCGGCGACCGTCCGGACCGCGGACACCAGATCAGTGCCGGACACCTGCTTGAGCAGATAACCGGCAGCGCCAGCCATAATCGCGCCGAACAGCGCGCGATCGTCTGAATAGGACGTCAGCATCAGGCATCGTGGCGGTGGGTCCACCAGGGACTGGATCTCCCGGCACACGGTGATGCCCTCGCCGTCCGACAGCCGGATGTCGAGCACTGCCACATCCGGCCGGAGAGCGGGGATATCGGTCAGTGCCTGCCGCGCCGAGTCGCCTTCGCCCACCACCCGAATGTCGCGCTCGGCTTCCAACAGCCGACGGAGCCCACGCCGAACCAGCTCGTGGTCATCCAGCAGGTACACCGAGATCGCCGGGACCGCCATGTCGTCTACTCCTCGGTCGACCCCTCCCGGACCGGACCGGCCGCGGACGATCACGACGGTGGCTGGGACGACGGCGAGGGGGATGACGGCGATGGCGAGAGGGGCACGGTCCACCGTAGCCGGGTGCCGCCATCGGCCGGTTGCTCCAGATGAAGTTTCCCGCCCCAGCGGCGAGCCCGCTCGGCGAGATTTGTCAGGCCGCTGCGCCGCCCCGGAACAGCGGGCATCCCGACGCCGTTGTCGGCGATGACCAGGGTCAGCCACTGGCCAGCCCGATCGACGGACACCTGCACCGAAACCTGGGTCGCGGCGGCGTGCCGGGCCACGTTGGACAGTGACTCCCGCAGGCTGGCCAGCAGGTCCGGCCGGACCGGATCGGGGACCAGCGAATCCAGTGGTCCGGCGAATTCGATCCGGGGCGCGAATCCCAGCGCGGTGGCCGCTTCCTCGGTTGCCCGCATCAGTTCGGCGCGCAGCCGGGCCATCCCGTCGGTCACCTCGTGCAGCGCGAAAATGCTCTGTCGGACGTCCCGGACCGTCTGGTCCAGCTCGCCGACCAGGCCGGCGATCTGCTCGGCGACGGTCTCGCCGAGGGCGATCCGGCCAAGTCCCCGCAAGCCCAGCCCGATCGCGAACAGCCGCTGGACCACCACATCGTGCAGGTCGCGGGCGATGCGATCCCGGTCGGTGAGTACCGCCAGCCGCTGCCGGTCCTCTTCCGCCCGACCGATCTCCAACGCCAGCGCGGCCTGCGCGGCGAACGCCTCAGCCAGCTCGATATCGGCGGACCCGAACGGCACGTCACCGGCCAACCGGGCCAGCACGAGCACGCCGCGCACCTCGGCGCCAACCGCCAGCGGCACCGCGAGCATCGAGTCCAGCTCGGCGATCCGGGGCGGAAATTCCTGGTCCGGATCGTCGGACCGGGCCAGGATGTGGAACCCGTAGCGGGGAAAGATCTCGGACCGGCCGGTGCGAAACACCTGTCCGGTGCCGGTCTCGTCAATCGGCACCGAGACGCCGGTGAGCTTCTCCGCGTCCATTCCGATGCCGTCGACCACTTCGAACACCAGGTTGGCCGGCCGAGCCGGGTCGGGGAGCGCGATCGCGGCGACCGGCGCGCTCGCCAGTTCCCTGGCCCGCTCCGCGACCAGCCGCAGGGTGCTGGTCGGGCCGGCAGCGGTGAGCAGGGTCCTGGTGATGTCGTGGGACGCCTCCAGCCACAGCTCGCGACGGCGCGAGCGGACCACCAGCGCGGTCACGATGTCCACCAGTTCGGCCAGCCGGGGATCGTCGCCGAGACCGAGCACGGCGTGGCGCAATCGCCGCAGGTCCGCGTCGTCCTCACTCGCCATGTGAATGTCCCGCCCGAAGTGCCAGCCGACCGTTCATGGTAGTGCGCAAGTGTTTCGGGGCGCGCCAGGAAAAACGCCGAGCGACCGATTGGTCCACTGTACTTGACCAGAATTGGCCCTTCTGAATGGGCCAAACAGCTCCTACGGTGGCGAACGAACGGGGCCGGAATGGCAGTCGGGCCAACCGCGTTGGCCGGGAGGTGGGGTCGATATGAGCAGACGCGGGTGGGTGCTGTTCGCCCTGATGGGCGTCCTGTGGGGCATTCCGTATTTGATGATCAAGGTCGCCGTGACCGGGATTCCGGTGCCGGTGCTGGTGTTCGCGCGGACGGCGGTGGGCGCCGCCGTCCTGCTGCCGCTGGCGCTGCGCGGCGGCCAACTCGCCGGCCTGCGGCGGTCGTGGCGGCCGCTGATCGCCTTCGCGGCCATCGAGATCATCGTGCCGTGGTTTCTGCTGTCCACGGCCGAACGTCATCTCACCAGCGAGATGAGCGGTCTGCTCATCGCGGCCTCGCCGATCGTCACTGTGCTGGCGGCCAAGCTGACCGGTGACTCCGAGGCGCTCGGCCTGAAGCGATGGACCGGCCTGGCGATCGGCCTGGTCGGCGTCGCGGTGCTGGCGGCGCCGGAGCTGAGCAACGGAGATCCGTGGTCGATCATCGAGGTGCTGCTGACCGCCACCTGCTACGGCACGGCGCCGATCATCGCCGCGCGGCGGCTGAAGGATGTCCCGGCGGTGCCGATGACCGCGGCCTGCCTGGGCCTGGCGGCGTTGGTGTACACCGGGCCGGCGATCCTGACCTGGCCGCATGCGCTGCCCAGCGCGCGGGTGCTGGCCGCGCTCGCCGGCCTGGCGATCTTCTGCACGGCGCTGGCGTTCGTGGTGTTCTTCGCGCTCATCCGCGAGGTCGGCAGCTCCCGGGCGCTGGTGTTCACCTATGTCAACCCGGCGGTGGCCGTGACGGCGGGCGTGGCACTGCTCGGCGAACCGCTCAGCCTGCCCATCGTGGCGTCGTTCGCGCTGATCCTCGGTGGCTCCGTACTGGCGACCGCGCGACCAGCCGGCGAACGGGCAGCGGTGCGATCCGCCCAACCGCAACTGGACGAGCTGTCCGCCAAATCCGGTTAGCGGCGCCGCCGCAGCGCCGTAGACTCAGCACGCCACTACCGGAGGGGGACCGGAGCCGATGAAAGCGCCCGTGGTCACATCGCTCGGCTCGGGCATCGCGGCGTATTCGCAGCTGCCCGGCGACTGGTTCCTCAACAACGCCGGCTGGTGCGTCGGCCCGAATGCGACCCTGCTGATCGACACCTGCGCCACTGAGGCGCGGACCCGCCGGCTGCTGACCGCGCTGGGCGACGCCGACAGCTCCGGCCGGCCGCCCACGGTCGCGCTGACCCACGCGCACGGCGACCACGCCAACGGCGCCGGTCTGGTCGCCAGGGCCGGCGGAACCGTGCTGGCCACGTCGCGGGCGGCGGCGGTGATCACCGCTGGCCCACACACCTATCCGGAAGTCTTCGCCTACGACGGCTGGGGTGACATCACGCCGCCCCTGGATATTCGGATTGTCGACAATCCGATAGATCTTGACCTGGGTGGCGGCCGTTCGGCGCGGATCATTCCAGTGCCCGGACGGGCGCACACCGACGGAGACCTGGTGGTCTGGCTCCCGCACGACAGCGTGCTGTTCACCGGGGACCTGCTCTTCGCCGGGGTCACGCCGCTGGCCGTGCATGGCAGCATCGCCGGCTGGCTGGCCGCGCTCGGCTGGCTGGCCACCTTCGAGGCAGCGCACATCGTGCCGGGCCACGGCCCGGTCGCCGGCCACGCCCACGCTGACACATCGTCCAGTCCCGACCCGCTGGCCGAGATCACCGGCTATCTGCGCTGGCTGCTGGACGTCACGGAAGCCGCCGACCCCGACTTCGCCGGGCTCGCCGAGCAGGCGCGCACCCGCTGGCCGAACTGGCTGGACTCGGAACGGCACGCCGCCAATCTCCGTATCGCCCATGCCGAGGCGCACGGCCACGTTCCCGATCTGGCCGCGATCTTCGCCGCGATGCTGGCATCGGCGGGCGGGGTGCTGACCCTGCGAATCTGAGCTGCGGCACGATGGCGCGGTGACGATCGATCCGCGGCGGACCGCCGTGCTCGCGCTGCACTGGCAGGTCAACGTGATCAAGCCGGAAGGATTCTTCGGCGCGATGCTCAGCGAGCCGGTCGCTCGCAGCGGTGTGGTGGGCCGCGCGGTGGAATTCCACGACACGGTGTCCGCACTCGGCGTGCCGCTGATCTTCACCCGGTTCACCGTGCCCGAAGGCGAGGGCGGGCTGGTCCGCAACACCGCCCTCATGACGGCGGTCGGCGACGCCCAGGACGCGTTTCGACCGGACGCGGCGGGCACGCTGGTCATTCCCGAGATGCGCCCACAGGCCACGAATCTGATTGTCGACAATCAGCGGCTGTCCGGGCTGGCAGGCAATGAGCTGCCCGGCTGGCTGACCGAGCTCGGCATCGACACGATCTTCCTGACCGGGGTCGCCACCAACCTGACCGTCGAGCAGACCGCGCGGCACGGCACCGACCTCGGCCTCACCGTCCATCCGGTCCGGGACTGCGTGATCGCGGCAACCGACGAAGCTCACACGGCCTCGCTGGCGAACCTGGACCTGGTCACGGCCGGCTGCCTGACCGCCGACGAGGTGCGTGCCCTGCTGCCCGGTTGACACCGAGATGAGCCGTAGACTTCGCGATCATGGCACGTTCTGAGCGTGGGATAACCGCGCAGGGCGAGGATTTCTCCTCCTGGTACAACGAAGTCGTGGTCAAGGCCGAACTGGTCGACCGCGGTCCGGCCAAGGGCACCATGGTGATCCGTCCGTACGGATACCGGATCTGGGAACTGCTGCAGGCCGCGTTGGATCAGCGGATCAAGGAAACCGGCCACCAGAACGCCTACTTCCCGTTGCTGATCCCGGAAAGCTATCTGACCAGAGAGGCCGAACACGTCGAGGGCTTTTCGCCCGAGCTGGCGGTCGTCACGCACGCCGGCGGAAAAGAACTCGAAGAGCCGCTGGTGGTCCGGCCGACGTCGGAAACGATCATCGGCGAGATGATGTCCAAATGGGTCAGTTCGCATCGTGATCTTCCGTTGTTGCTGAACCAGTGGGCGAACGTCGTGCGCTGGGAAATGCGCCCGCGAATGTTCTTGCGCACCACCGAATTCCTCTGGCAGGAGGGCCACACCGCGCACGCCACCGAGGCCGAGGCGATGGCCGAGATGGAGTTGGCACTGGGCATCTACGTCGAGATCGCCCGGGACTTCGCCGCGATTCCGGTGGTGCCGGGCGAGAAAACGCCGGGCGAGCGGTTCGCTGGCGCGGTGGGCACCACCACCGTCGAGTCGATGATGCGCGACGGCAAGGCGCTGCAGGCCGGCACCGCGCACTACCTGGGCGAGAACTTCGCGCGAGCATTCAACATCCGCTACGCCGCCGACAGCAGCAAGCCAGCCGGTGAACTGCGGTATGCGCACACCACATCATGGGGCATGACCACCCGGATGATCGGCGCGATCGTGATGACCCACGGCGACGACCAAGGCCTGGTGCTGCCGCCCAAGCTCGCGCCGCAGCAGGTCGTGATCGTGCCGATCCTGCGCGGCGACCAGGCCGATCGGGTTCGGGCGGCGGCGATCGAGCTCGGCGACCGGCTCACCGCGGCCGGCGTTCGGGCGCATGTGGACGATCGAACTCAGCTGTCGCCGGGCTACAAGTTCAACCAGTGGGAGTTGCAGGGCGTGCCGATCCGGCTCGAACTGGGGCCGCGCGACCTCGATGGCGGCGTGGTGACCATGGCGCGTCGGCTCGGCGACGGCAAGGAACAGATCGCCCTGGACACCGCGCAGGTGACGGTGCCCGCCGCGCTCGATGACTTCCAGGCCTTCCTGCTGCGTCGCGCCACCGAGTTCCGCGACACCCACACGGTGGTGGTGGACGACTGGGACTCGTTCGGGGCTGCGGTGCGGGTCGGCTGGGCGCGTGCGTTCCACTGTGGGTCGGCGGAGTGCGAGGACACGATCAGGGCCGAGACGGCCGCGACACCGCGCTGCATCCCGTTCGACGCTCCCGAGGAGTCCGGCGACAGTGACCACAGCGTCCACTGTGTCCGCTGCGATCGGTCGGCCGCCTACGGCAAGCGGGTCATCTTCGGCAAGGCGTACTGAGCCGGCGACGATGCGGACGAGTTCACCTCGCCGCCGGCGTCGTGACGAGTCCACATTGGACTCGATGACCATCCGATTGTCGAATCGTCAGCCAGTCGGATTGTCGACAATACGATGATCAGTCCCGCCTCGTAGCGACAATATGGGTCGCCGTCGCGCTGATCAGCAGTAGCCCGACGGCCAAGCCGGTCAGCCCGGCGACCGGACCGAGCAGATCGGCCGGCCGGCGGTCGTCGCTGGCCAGCAAGCGCAGCAACAGGTTGACCGGTGGCAGTCCGCGCACCAGCAACAGCGCGAGAACGACTGCCAACGCCACCATCAGCGCGTAACCGGGCCGGTGGATCACCAGCCGGGAACAGAGCAGTCCCACCGCGACCGCGGTGCACGCGCACGCCAGCAGCGCCAGCCCACCGACCGCCAGGGCGGCTCCGCTGACCCGATGTCCGCCGGTGAGCACCGGGAAACCCAGGCCAGCCACAGCGAGTACCGCGCAGCTGAGCAGGGCGGCGAGCACGGTGGCGACCAGCACCGGGACCGCGCCCCGCGCGTGAACCACGGTGATCGCCCGCTGCACCGGGTGCGGAACATTGGCCAGCGCGATCGTCAACCAGGTGCCGCACACGAAAAGCGCGCCGGCCGACAGCGCGTAAACCGGCACCAAAGGCCCGGAATCGTCGCTGGTCAACACGCCAAGCGCGACCAGGTAGAGCAGCAGGGCAGGCAGATATCGCTGGGAGTGCAGCAGAACCGCCAGCAGATAGCGCACCAGGCCGATCACCGACCGGCCCTCCTACCGTCGCCGCGATCGTCCTCGCGTCGCACGCCGACCACCGACCAGCCCTTGTTCAGCGCGTCCAGCAGGATCTGGTCGACCGAGCCGCCGGCCACTCGGAGGGTGACCCGCCGGTCGTCGGCCGTCGCCGCGAGCACCCCGTCCGCGAACGGCAGGCCCCCGGCTGGCCAGTCCGGTTCGTCCAGGTCCGGCGGCGATTCCAACAACACAACGGCCACATCCGCCACCACGATCTCAGCGGACGACGGCACGACGCCGGTCAGCCGGCCGCCGGCGATGCGGTAGCCCGCCGAGACGGCAACCCCGTTGAACGTGTTGATCGCGCCGCCGTGGTCGGTGAACATGATCGCGCCGCCGGCGGCCGCGACCTCCTCGATCATCCGTGCCAGCTCGCCGTGTGCCGCCACGTCCAGCCCGGACCACGGCTCGTCCAGGACCAGCAACTCCGGTGGCACCAGCATCGCCTGCGCCAAGGCGACCTTCTGCGCGTTGCCCTTGGACAACAACCGAAGCGGCGTGTCCACGCCGCCGGCCAGCGATAACCGGTCCAACAGCTCGTCGGCGCGGGCGGCGGCGCCGGCCCTGTGCAGGCCACGGACCCGGCCCAGGTGCCGCAGGTAGGACCGCGCGGACAGCCGTTCGTCGGGCGGAAACCGCTCCGGCACATAGCCGACCACCGCCGGCCGCCCGGCGATCTCGCCGGTGGTCGGCCGGGACAGGCCCACCAGCATCCGGAGCAGGGTCGACTTGCCGGAGCCGTTGTCGCCGGCGACCGCCACGATCTGGCCGGCAGCCACGTCGAGATCGACGCCGCTCAGCACCCACGGCCCCCGGCCATACCGCTTGCTCACGCCCCGCAGACACAGCACGAAACCGAGGCTACCGGCCCGGACGCCGCAGGTGGCGGCGGTCACGGCGGTGTCAAGACGGCGGCAAGATCGCCCGTTCGGGTGTCATGGGCGTGTCCACAGTGGCGCGATTCCGGCTGGGCGCCGCTGTTCTTGTCCCTACGCGG
This sequence comes from Pseudonocardiaceae bacterium, assembly GCA_035552275.1. Lineage (GTDB taxonomy): Bacteria > Actinomycetota > Actinomycetes > Mycobacteriales > Pseudonocardiaceae > DASVLX01. Next base: position 18,542 of record DASZLR010000181.1, read on the forward strand.
CAGTCCAATGCGGCGCTGGCGCGGCGACACCGCCGTCCGAGTGAGGAGGAATCGTGACCCTGGCCGAATTACTGCCGAGCGTGGGCGCGTGCGGCGAGCCCGATCTGGAGGACGGGCTGTGGCCGGCCGGCACCCAGCTGGCCAGCGAGGGCGATCTGCTGTTCGGCGGGCTGCCGACGACCCACCTGGCCGCCCGGTTCGGCACGCCCTGCCAGCTGCTGGACGAGGCGGAAGTGCGGCGGCGCGCCCGGATGTTCCGCCGACTGTTGCCGGATGCGGAGATCGCGTTCGCCGGCAAGTCGCTGCCGTGCCGTTCGGTGTACCGGTGGATGGCCGAGGAGGGGCTGTCGCTGGACGTGTGCTCGGCCGGCGAGTTGGCCGCCGCCCGGTCAGCCGGCTGGGCCGGGGACCGCATTCTGGTGCACGGCAACGTCAAGACCCCGGAGGATCTCAAGGCCTCGCTGGCCGTCCGGGGAACCCGGATCGTGCTCGACTCGGCCGACGAGATCGACCAGCTCGGCGCCCTGGCCCGACCCGGCCAGCCGGTGCTGGTCCGGGTCACGCCCGGGATCGACACGCACACGCACCGGGCCATCGCGACCGGCGTGGAGGACCAGAAGTTCGGCTTCTCGCTGGCGTCGGGCGCGGCGCTGGCAGCGGTGGGCCGGGTGATCGACCAGCCCAATCTCGACCTCGTCGGGCTGCACTGCCATCTGGGCTCGCAGGTGCGCCGGGTCGCGGTGTACGAGGAGGCGGCGCGCCGGATGGTCGGACTGATCGCGGCCGTTCGCGAGCGTTATGGGGCATCGGTCCGCCAGCTCGATCTCGGCGGCGGGTTCGCGGTTCCCTACCGCGCCAACGAAACCGGGTTCGACCTCGCCGGGTTCGCCCACCGGCTGCGGGCGGCGCTGCACTACGAGTGCGCGGCACACCGAGTTCCGCCGCCGAGAATCATCATCGAGCCCGGCAGGTCCATTGTGGCCACTGCCGGCAGCACGCTGTACCGGGTGATCACCGTCAAGGCCCCGGCGGCCGGTTCCGGTGCGCGGACGTTCGTCGCGGTCGACGGCGGAATGAGCGACAATCCGCGGCCGGGGCTGTACGACGCCCGCTACACCGCACGGCTGGTCGGCCGGCACACCAGGGCGCCGCGCCGCCTGGCCACGGTGGTCGGGCGGCACTGTGAGGCTGGCGACGTGCTGGCCGAGGACGTGCCGCTGCCGGCGGACATCCACGCCGGCGACCTGATCGCGGTGCCCGTGACCGGCGCGTACCATCACGCGCTGGCGTCGAACTACAACCTGGTCTGCCGTCCGCCGCTCGTCGGCGTGCGGGCCGGAATGGCGCGAACCCTGGTCCGCCGCGAAACCGAGGAGGACCTGTTCCGCCGCGACCTGCTCGGCTGAGGTGGGACCGCCAGAACGCTCACCGGGAACAGAACGACTGACGGGCCGTGTTCAGTCGCTGTGCGACGATCGAGTCGATCGGCTCGGATCCACCGGACCGGGAGTGGGAGCAGCGAGATGGCGAAGGGGTACTGGATCTCGGCGTACCGGGAGGTCCACGATCCGGAGAAGTTGGCCGCCTACGGAAAACTGGCCGGGCCGGCCATCACGGCGTCCGGCGGGCGGTTCCTGGTCCGGGGCGGGCAGATCGAGGCGCATGACGCCGGGCGGCCCATGCGCACGGTAATCGTGGAGTTCGACAGCTTCGCCGCAGCGGTCGCGGCGCACGAGACGCCCGCCTACCAGGACGCGCTGGCCGTGCTGGCCGACGGCGTCGAGCGCGACTTCCGGATCGTGGAGGGCCTGTAAGTCGGCCGGCCAGACCGGCTGGCCGAGATACCAGGCAGTGAGTCTTGTCTCCGCGCCGCGAGGTTCGGGTTCCACGCCGTGCCACTTGCTGTTGTGGAACGCCTTGCCGTCGGTCAGCGGTAGCCGGCGGCCTGGAGCTCGAACAGCTCGGCGTATCGACCGCCGGTGCGCAACAGGTCGTCGTGGCTGCCGACCTCGATCGGCCGGCCGCCGTCGATGAAAATGATCAGGTCGGCCATCCGAACAGTGGAGAACCGGTGCGAGACCAGCACGGTCACCGCGCCGGTCCGCTGGGCGCCGCGCACCGCGGCCTCGGCGTACCGCTCGAACAGCGTGTGCTCGGACGGCGCGTCCAGGCTCGCGGTCGGCTCGTCCAGCACGACCAGCAGCGGGTCCTCGCGGCGCATCGCCCGGCCCAGCGCCAGTTTCTGCCACTGGCCGCCGGAAAGCCCATGCCCGCCGGTGAACACCGAGCCGACCAGGGTGGCCAGCCCATCGGGCAGTTGACTGGGCAGGTCGCCGGCGCCGGCCCGGTCCAGCGCCGCGCCGGCGGCCGGCTCGTCGGAGCGCCGCGGCAACTCGGCCACCCCTACCGATTCGACGGCCGGCAGGTGGAACCGGGCGAAGTCCTGGAACGCCGCCGTGCACCTCGACCGCCACGCCGTCGGCTCGATGTCGGTCAGCGGCACACCATCGATGAGGATCTGGCCGGAATCCGGCCGGTACATCGCCAGCAGCAGCTTGATCAGCGTGGTCTTGCCGGAACCGTTCTCGCCGACCAGCGCGACGGTCGACCCCGCCGGCAGCGTCACGTCGAAACCGTCCAGCACCGCCCGCTCAGTGCCGGGATAGCGGAAGGAGACGTCCCGGAACCGGATGCCCTCGTGCAGCCGGGCCGGCGCGGCGGCCGTGCCAGCCCGTGCCGACTCGGCGCGGGCGTGATCTTCCAGCCACAGCAAACGATCCGCGGTGTTCACAGTGGACAGCATCGCGCCCGAGGTGGCCGCCGCCGAGGCGAGTTGGTTGCGGGAACGGCGAATCAGTGACACCGCCATGAGCACGGTGCCCAGCGACAGCAGGCCGTCCGAGGCCCGCACCACGACGAAGCCGATCGCGCCCATCAGCGCCGCCGCGTAGATCAGCCATCCGGCGCCCTGCACGCCCAGCACCTTCAGCGCCTCGATCCGGCTGCGGCGGTTCAGCAGTTCGGTCAGCCGGCCGTGCTCGGCCGCGAGATGGTCGGCCAGCCCGTAGGCGCGAACCTCGCCGGCCGTGCCGACATCGCTGGTCAGCCCGAAGATCATGCCGGCGAGACGCCGGTCGTGTGCCATGTCGTCCTCGGCCCGCCGGGTGATCCGCCTGGCGATCCGGTCCGCGAACAGCGGCGGCACGGCGGACAACGGCAGCAACAACAACCACGGCGACACCGACGCGAGCAGCACCAGCAGGGTCACGATCCGGGCCACGCTGGACACGTTGCTGAGCAGTTGACGCGGAGCTGCGGCCAGTTGCCGCCGGTTGGTGTTCAGCCGTTCGATCTCGGTGAGATAGTCCGGCCGTTCCAGGTGTTCCAGCCCAACAACCCCACTGATCAGCGAGATGAGCTGGCTGGTGCGGTAGATCGAGATGCGGTCGGACAGCGCCATCGACTCGCTCGCGCCGATCGCGGTGAGCACCCAGCCCACCGACATCAGCCCGCCGACCACCACCACGCCCCACACCACGTCCCGGATCGACCCGGCCAGCGCGCCGTCGACCAGCAGCCGATAGCCCAGCGGATAGCAGGTCGCCGACACGCTGCCCAGCACCAACATCACGGTGACGGTCGACATCCACCCCGGCGCGGCCCGAAATCCGTCCAGGAACAGCACCTGGGCGAGCCGGACCAGCCGCCTGGCTCCCTCGGTCGGCCGATGTTCGGCCTGATCGGCCGAGTCGGCCGGCTCGGCCGGGTCAAGGCGGTCGGCCTGGTCGGCCTGGTTGACGAAGGTCATGATGTCCCCGCGAATCGGGCGGCCTGCAGCTGGTACATCCGCGCGTAGGCGCCGCCGGCCTCGACCAGTTCCTGGTGCGAGCCGCGCTCGGTGATCTGCCCGCCGTCCAGCACGCAGATCGTGTCGGCGCGGCGCACGGTGGCGAATCGGTGCGAGATGACGACCGTGGTCAGCCCGGCGGTGATCTCCAGGAACCGGCTGTAGAACCGGGCTTCGGCACGCACGTCGAGCGCGGCCGTCGGCTCGTCCAGCACCAGCAGCTTCGCGCCGTGTCGGGTGGCGAACAGCGCGCGGGCCAGCGCCAGCCGCTGCCACTGGCCGCCGGACAGGTCCACGCCGTCGGGCAGTTCGCGGGACAGCACGGTGTCCCAGCCGTGCGGCAACGTGTCCACCACGTCGAGAAAGCCGGACGATCGCGCGCAGTCGAGCACGCCGTCCCGATCGTCGCGGAACGGCAGTGCGCCGAACGCGATGTTCAGGTACGCCGACATCGGATAGCGCACCGGTTCCTGCGACATGATCGCCACGCTGCGCTGCCAGCGCCCCGGCTCCAGCTCGCGCACGTCCACGCCGTCCACAGTGATCCGGCCGCCGGTCGGGTCGCGCAGCCGGGACAGCAGGCTGACCAGCGTCGACTTGCCGGCGCCGTTCACCCCGACGATCGCGGTCGACGTGCCGGCCGCGAGTTCCAGGTCCACACCGGACAGCACGTCCCGATCACCGCTGGGATACCGGAACCGAACGTCCTCGAAGCGCACCGACCGCCGCGGCATCCCGTCCGGATCGCGGGTTCCGGCCAGTGCCGATGTGCCAGCCGAGTCCGCGCCCAGGTCCGTCTCCAGCCGGTCGACATCGGGCAGCCCGGCCAGCGTCCAGGCCAGCGATATGTCCTCATAGGACACACTGCCGGCGGACATGGTGACCGCCAGCATCGGCAGCACGGTGGCCAGCGTGCGCAGGTCGATGGCGTGCGTCCGGGCGGAATTGGCGATATACAGCAGCGCCACCGCATAGCCGACGAAGACGACCAGCCAGCACAGCAGCGCGCGCCGGTGCAGGTCGCGCAGGCCACCCGAGCCGCCGGCGATCGCGTCCAGGAATTCGGAGCGGAACCGGCCGCGAACGAAATCCACCAGCCCGAAAACCCGGACCTCCTTGGCGTCCCGCGCCTTCGACCCGACGCCGATGAAATACCACGCGCGGCGCATCACCACGGTCTGGCCGCGCAGCTCGGTGGCCTGGCGCAGCACCGAAACCAGCATGAACCTGCGCACCGCCAGCCACATCACCAGCAGCAGCAATCCCAACCACCACTGGAACGCGGCCACCGCGGCGCAGCCGATGACCCCGGAGATCCGGGACGCCAGCACGCCCACCCAGGTCACCGGGGCGTCGCCGGGGAAGAACCCGGTCAGCGACCCCTCGGCGCGGGCCAGCCGGTCCAGCACGCCGGAGTCCTCCAGGTGCTCGACCCCGACCGGCCCGGACACCGCCGTGAGCAGCCGCGCCTGCAACTGCCCGGTGATCCGCGCCCTGGCCGCCGTGCCCAGCGCGTTGCCGATGGGATCGAGCACCAGCGACAGCGCGTAGACCACCGCGGCCGCCACCAGGGCGAGCACCATCCGGCGCCCGTCCGTCGAGCTCAGGCCGTGCTCGACGGCTCCCGGCACCGAGCCCACCACCGCGCCGAGCGCGACCACGACCAGCGCGGGCGTGACAGCGTTGAGAATCAGCGACAGCGCGACCAACGCGGACAGCGCCCGGCTGGACCGCCACAGCAGCAGCCACGCCTGCCGGCCGGAGGCCCGCTCGCCAGACGTGATCGCGGTTAACTGGAAGGTCTGCCCCGCCCCGGCCAACGACACATCGCGATTCTAGAGATCATTTACCGGCGGTGTCCTGCGAATTTCCCGGTCACCGGGTGTTGTTCACTGACGGCCGATTGACTCATATGGCGGCAAACGGGACCTTGGTCCTTGATGTCGTGACCATTGGCCGGGCGACACCCCCGCTCCTGGCACTACTCTTGCCGCCAGGCACGGACAACCAGGAGGCGGCGGGTGATCAAGGTCTTCTTGGTCGACGACCATGAGATCGTCCGGCGCGGTGTGGCCGACATGCTCGAAGAGGACGACGGCATCACCGTCGTCGGCGAGGCGGCCAGTGTCGCCGAGTCGCTGTCGAGGGTGCCGACGCTGCGTCCCGATCTGGTGGTTCTCGACGTTCGGCTGCCTGACGGCAATGGGGTGGAGCTGTGTCGCGAGCTGCGGTCTCGGCTGCCGGAGCTGAACTGTCTGATCCTCACCTCGTTCACCGACGAGAAGGCCATGTTGGACGCCATTCTGGCCGGCGCCGGTGGCTATGTGATCAAGGACATTCGGGGCATGGAGCTGCTGGAGGCGGTGCGCAAGGTCGGCTCCGGACAATCCATGCTGGACACTCGCGCGGCCGCCGCGCTGATGTCCCGGCTGCGCGCCGGGGCCGACCGGTCCGGTCCGCTGTCCGGGCTGACCGAGCAGGAACTGACCCTGCTTGACCTGATCGGCGAGGGCCTGACCAACCGGCAGATCGCCGAGCGGATGTTCCTCGCCGAGAAGACGGTGAAGAACTACGTGTCCCGGCTGCTGGCCAAGCTGGGCGTGGAGCGGCGCACCCAGGCCGCCGTGCTCGCCGCCGAACTGCGGGAGCAGCGCCGGCGCGAGAACTGATCCCAGGACGCAGGACCCTAACGGCCGCTGTACACCTGATAGTCGGGCTGGGAAGCTATGGCGGTGGGTCGCACGGAGCTGGAACCGGGCGGGGCCGGTGCCCCCTTCGGTATTGCCGTGGACCTCGAACTGGACACCGCCCTGCGCCAGATCGTGGAATCCGCCCGCGACCTCACCGACGCCCGATACGGAGCGTTCCTGGTGTTCGGCGCCGGCAACACCGTGATCAAGTTCGTGCACAGCGGCATTGATGACGCCACTCGCAAGCTGATCGGGCGGTCGCCGACCGGCCAGGGCCTGCTCCGGGCCACAGTGGACAGCGGCCGGTCGCTGCGGCTGGCGGACATGTCCGAGCATCCGGCGGCGGTCGGGTTTCCACCGCACCATCCGCCGATGCGCTCGCTGCTCAGCGTGCCGGTGCGGATCACCACCGGGCTGTCCGCCCAACTCTGCGTGACCGACAGGGACGGCGGCGCGCCGTTCACCGAAAAGGATGAACGGACGATCCGCGGCCTGGCCGACGTCGCCGGAATGGCCGTGCAGAACGCCCAGCTCTACGAGCGGTCCCGGCGGCGGCAGCGGCTGCTGGAAGCCATCGAAGAAATCTCCACCGGGCTGCTGGCCGGCGCCGACGCGATGGACGTGCTGCAACTGATCGCCGATCGGGCGCTGGCACTGTCCAGCGCCGACCACACGCTGATCGCCCTGCCCGCCGACATCACCGCCGACGAGGCCGAACCGCACGAACTGGTGGTGGCCGTCGGTGCCGGACACGACAGTGACCTGCTGCTGGGCCTGCGGATTCCGATGGACCGCTCCACCGCCGGGGCGGTGTTCCGGGACCGGGTGCCGGTCCAGGTCCCCAGCCTGGCATTCGATCTGGCCACTGATTCGGACATCGAGTTCGGCCCGGCGCTGGTGCTGCCGCTGCGCGCCCAGCACACGGTGATCGGCGTGCTGACCACGCTGCGGCGGCCGACCGCGAGCCCGTTCGCCGAGGACCAGCTGCCGCTGGTGGCCGCGTTCGCCGACCAGGCCGCGCTGGGCCTGCAACTGGCCCGCAGCCAGCGGCGGCTGCGCGAGCTGGACGTGCTCGCCGAGCGCGATCGGATCGCCGCCGACCTGCACGACCACGTCATCCAGCGGCTGTTCGCGGTCGGGCTGGCGTTGCGCAGCACCCAGCGGAAGGCCCAGGTGCCCGAGGTCGTCGACAGGCTGTCGGAGAACATCGACCACCTGCACGACGTCATCACCGAGATCCGCAACGCGATCTACGACCTGCACGCCACCGGCGCCGACATTCCGCCGCTGCGCACCCGGGTCCGCGAGGTGGTGCACGAGATCACCGAGCACGCCGGCCTGCACACCAGAATCGAGATCTCCGGTCCGCTGGAGGTGCTGCCCGCCGAACTCGCCGAGCACGCGGAGGCGGTGCTCCGGGAGGCCGTCAGCAACGCGGTCCGGCACGCCAGGGCCGGTGAGCTCGCGGTCGCGGTGTCCGTCGTGGACGATCTGGTGATCGAGGTGGCCGACGACGGCATCGGGCTGCCGGCCAGGGCCGGACGGCGCAGCGGACTGCGGAACCTGAGCCAGCGGGCGGTCAAGGCCGGTGGCACGCTGAACACCGGCCGGCGCGAGGGCGGCGGCACCCGACTGGTGTGGCGGGCTCCGCTGCCCGGCTAGCGAGTCCAGCTTGACCCGAGGTGCCAGCTTGACCCGAGGTGTCGGCGGGATTTCCATTGCACCCATCCGGGTGGTCCTGATGCCCAGCGGACTGGTGCTCATGAACCCGAGGTGCAAGGCTGGGCGATGCGAGGGGGCCGGCCTCCAATTCGGAGAAAAACGCCATGATCATCTCGAATCTGCCAGCCGCGGAAACCCGTGCGCCGCGCGTGCCGCGGCAACCGACACGGAGAAACCAGCGGCGCAGACGAGTGGTCGTCGGGGTGGACGGTTCGCACTGGGGGCGGATGGCATTGCACTGGGCGGCCGAACACGCCTGGCTGGCCGGCGCCGAACTGGAAGTGCACGCCGTCGCGCACCTTGCCACTGGCGACTCAGCGGCCGATGAGGGCGTCGGCCACGCGGCCGAGAAATTCCCGCTGTTGCCCATTCGGGTGCGCTCCGAAAGCGAGCCGGCGGCCGCCCTGGTTCGGGCGAGCCGGGAGGCGGACTGGGTGGTGCTGGGCCGCCGGGCCGACAGCCGGCACGGGATCGGCATCGGCGGCTCGGTGTTGCCGGTGGCCAATCGCGCGCTCTGCGATGTGATCGTGGTCGGCGGGGCGCCGGAAGAAATGCGCGGCGCGTTCCAACGGGTCACCGTGCTGTGGACCGGCCCGGCCGATGCCCACGCGCTGCGCGCCGCGGCCCGGCTGGCGGCGGCCCGCGACGCCGCCCTGCACGTGCTGCGACCGGTCGCCGTCTGCTGCGCCCGGCATGTCCAGGCGCCCACCGACGTCTATCTGGCCGAATTGGACCGTGCGGCCGGCCAGGCGCGGCGCTGGCAGCCGAATGTGCGCACCACGACCGAACTGGCCTGGATGAATCCGCACGAGCTGGTGGTCCGGCCAGGGTCCACCGATGTGCTGGTCATCGGCATCGCGGATCGGGTCGACGCGGTCGGCCGAACCGCGTTGTTCCACAGTCCGGCTCCGGTGCTCATCGCGCACAACGATCGAGCACATGACGATCGTGTGCATGAGGATCGCGCACATGACGATCGGGCCGGGGCGTCAGTTGACTCGGCTGTCGACTCGCACTGAGTCGACCCGTTCCTTACCGCTATCTGAAACAACACGGCCGGGGATAGCGCCGAAAGCTGTCACCGAAGACAGGAATGCCGGGCTTGATTCGTGACGCGCCGGACAGCCCTGCTGACTAGCGACCGGTGAATGTCGTACACTGCCGCGGAGACGTTCTCTCGACCGCGATCGTTTCCGCGCGGGCATGCTCGGCAACGATCGACCGAATACACACAGAAGGAACTCGACTACCCAATGGCCCAGAAAGTTCTTGTTCAGCTCGTGGACGACCTTGACGGGTCGACCAGCGACGACATCTCGACCGTCACCTTCGGCTTGGACGGCGTGACCTACGAGATCGACCTCACCGCCGACAACGCCGACAGCCTTCGCGATAGCTTGGCGGATTTCGTCGCCAACGCGCAGCGGATCGGCGGTCGGGTGAAACGAGGCAGCTCCCCGTCGGCCGTTGCCGGCACCGGAACGGCCCGAAGCAAGGAGCAGACCCAGGCGATTCGCGCGTGGGCCAAGAAGAACGGCCACGACGTTTCCGACCGCGGCCGCATCCCCACCGCCGTTGTCGAGGCGTTCGAAGCGGCACACGCCAAGAAGGGCAAGTGACTGGCCTTTTGCCGGGCAGGTGACTTGTCACACAAAGCCACACACTTGCCGTGGGTATTTTCCCACGGCAAGTGTGTTTTTTTGGTAGGGACGCCAACAGGGATGCCCGGCCGATGCGAACGTCGGCCAGGTGGTCACCGAACCGGCGACACGCCCACGAATGGGGGACATCGCTAGGCCATTTGGCCTAATCGATGGAAGATGACACGTTCCCGAGAAGTCAAGGAGCGTGCCCCGATGCGCATCCCCACCCCGATAGGCCTGATCGCGGTAGCCCTGGGCGCCGCGCTCGCGCTCGCCCCGGCGGTGGCCCAGGCTGAGACACCCACGGCGACCCACCCGCATCCGCCGGGTCGGGCGTCGGTGCTCAGCCTGACCGTCAGCTCGACTTTTGCGGCCCCGAAGACCCACCTGCTGGCCTGCGACCCGGTCGGTGGCGATCACCCGAACGCCAAGGCCGCCTGCGACCAGATCACCACGGCGCGCGGCGACTTCGACCGGCTGCCCGGTGACGCGCGGGGCTACATGTGCCCGATGATCGAAATGCCGGTGACCGCCGTCGCGGCCGGCACCTGGGCGGGCGCCCCGGTGCACTGGACGCACACCTATCCCAACGCCTGCTGGATGCGCAAGGCGACCGGCGCGGTCTTCGACTTCTGAGCGCGAGAACTCCACCGGGGACTCAGCGACATCAGCAGAGCAGGAAGCACTGCGTCGTGGTTGGTGGCGGGGGTGGCGGCTGTTGTGCGGTCGTGGTCGGTGGCGGAGATGGCGGCTTGGAATGCGTCGTCACCGGTGGATGGGTTGTGGTGGTGACCGGCGGAGGCGGCGGCGCGGCCGCATTTGACGGCGGCGGCGCTGGCGGCGGGTCGGCCGGTCCGGGCACGCTGGTCGACGGCACGGTCGACAGCACCATCGTGCTGACGTCGGTCGCCGGTCCGGTGGCGGATGTGGTCAACGCGGCGGCGTCCGGCGAGCCGGTCTGGCTCGGGTCGGTCGGCTGGGCGCGGTCGGCGGTGGCGATGCCGACGCTGAACAGGCCTGCCACGATCGCGCCGAGCATGGCCCCCATGGCCATCCGGCGCGGCTGAGCCGCGCTCGGCGAGGGCGACGGACCACCGTGGTCACCGTGGTCACCCAGATCACCGTGGTCACCGTCGGGAAGGGCCGGCACCATCCGGGTGGGTGGCCGCCGCTCCGGCAACGGCTGTCGACGTTCCAACGGACGGTGTTCCGGCGGCTGACGATCCGACTGGCGCCGTTCTGGCCATCCGGATTGCCGATCTTCTGATTGTCGACGATCGGGTTGTTGAACATCGGGCCGTCGCCGATCGGGCTGACGCTGCGGCGACTGCTGCTGAAGTCGCTGCCCCGCAACGGTCCCGGTCGCCGGGAGTGGGTTCGCCCGCAACGGCCGGCGGCTCGGCGGCGGTGCCGGCGGCATCGGAGCCGGATCGGCGAAGTAGTCCACATATCCGCCGCGCACGCCCGCCGCGTCGGTCGGCTGCATCGACTGAGTCGGGCCAGACCGACGATGAGTCTGGTCAGCGGCCAAGGCGGCCACCCGCGATCGAAATACCGCACCAGCCCGCGACCCACACGGGTCGAACCCGGACCCTTGGCTGGGCGAGCACGGCGTCTCCTACTGACTCTTCGATCGACGGCACCCCAAGCGTGGCGCGTCGGACTGCCTCCGGGCGGGCGGGGTACCCGACGATATCCGACGCGCGCCAGCCGTGGGAACGCCCGGATCAACCCACGGCCGGCACCAGCTGAGACAGGGCGTGCACCCTGCGTTCGGTGTCCTCGTCAGCCGGGGTGTAGGTGGTCAGCCGAGTCTCCGAACGCGGGCCGAACCACAGGTGCGTGTAGTCCAACCGGAGCAACCCGACCGCCGGATGGAGGTATCGCTTGGTTTTGTTCTCCGGCACGGAGACGTCGTGGTGGTTCCACAGCGCGGCGAACTCGGCCGATTCCTCGCGAAGTCGCTTGACCAGGCATTTCCAACTCGACTCGGCGACATGCTGCGCCATCGCGGCGCGGAACTGCGCCACGACCCTCGGCGCGATGTCGTCCCAGTCCTGCGCCAGCGGAGCCCGCCAGTCCGGATTCGTGAACAGTTGCAGCAGGCTGTTGCGGTCCTCGAACGGCAGATTGTCGACAATCCCGCTGTTCAGCCTGGCGTAGCCACGGTTGTAGGCGAGCAGATCGAATCGGGCGTTCTGCACGACGACCGGATAAGGCTCCATCTGCCGAAGCAGGACATGAATCTGCGGTGAGATCGACCGGCACTCCCGCTCCACCGCCGGCTCCGGCAGCCCCGCCAGGGTGAACAGATGTGCCCGCTCGTACGGGTCCAGTCGCAGGGTGGTGGCGATGGACTGGAGCACGTGCTCGGACGCCTTGATGTCGCGGCCCTGTTCGAGCCAGGTGTACCAGGTGACGCCCACACCAGCGAGCTGTGCGACCTCTTCGCGGCGCAGACCCGGAGTGCGGCGGCGGCCGCCCGGCGGCAGGCCGACCTGCTCCGGGCTGATCCGCTCCCGCCGGCTGCGCAGGAACCCGGCCAGCTCACCACGCCGGATCTCCTCGGTGTGCCGCCGACCGGACCCCGCTGGAGTCGTCGCCGGCTGCTCCAGGAAGGTGGTCATAGCACCACTGTCCCAGATATCCGGTCCTGTTACCAGGTAGTCCCAATACCCGGATAACCAGCATCTGGTACCAGTGTCGCGACAGGGTCATCGTGGTGTCATGACAACCCGGAACGAACTCGCGACCCGAGTGCCCCGCGCCGCCACGAACGGCGTCAGAACCACCGGGCACACCCCAGCGCCAGCCGCGGCCCCGACAGCACAGCACAACAGTCTGACATCGCTGGGCTTGATCACGATCCTGCTCGGTGCCTCACTGCCGATGGTCGACTTCTTCATCGTCAATGTCGCATTGCCGACAATCGACAGCACCCTGCACGCCTCGGCGGCCACTCTGGAACTGGTGGTCGCCGGCTACGGCATCGCCTACGCGGTGCTGCTGGTGCTCGGCGGTCGGCTCGGCGACGCGTTCGGCCGGCGGCGGATGTTCCTCTTCGGGCTGGCCGCGTTCACCATCGCCTCGCTGGCCTGCGGGCTCGCGCCGACCGCGCTGACCCTGGTGCTGGCGAGGGTCGTGCAGGGCGCCGCGGCGGCGATGACCCAGCCGCAAGTTTTGTCGACAATCCAAGCGTCGACAAGTGGACCGCGCCGGTCCCGGGCGATCGGCCTGTACGGCGCGGTCGGCGGGATCAGCGCGACCGTCGGCCAGGTGCTCGGCGGCGTGCTCGTCTCGGCGAACATCGACGGGCTGAGCTGGCGGCCGATCTTCCTGGTGAACGTGCCGATCGGCATCGTCGCGCTGGTGCTGGCGATGCGGGCCGTGCCGAACTCGCGGTCGGCCAACCCGGTCGGCGTGGACAACGCCGGCACCGCGGTGTTCGGCCTGACGCTGCTGGCCCTGATGGTGCCGCTGATGGAGGGCTCATCCCTGGGCTGGCCGGTCTGGACGTGGGTGTCGCTGGCCCTGGTTCCGGTGCTGGCGGCGGTGTTCGTGGTGATCGAACGACGGGCCGAGCGCGCCGGCCGGGTGCCGCTGCTGCCGCCGTCGGTGATGCGGATGCCCAGCATGCGCCGTGGCCTGCCGGTAGCCGTGCCGTTCTTCGTCGCGTTCGGCGCGTTCATGTTCTGCTACGCGGTGACGCTCCAGGACGGGCTGGGACTCAGCGCGTTCGCGTCGGGCATCGCGCTGGCGCCGATGTCGGTGGGCTTCTTCGCCAGCTCGCTGCTGTCCAGCCGGCTGGTGGCGTGGCTGGGCGCGAAGGCCGTCACGGTCGGCGCGGTGCTCCAGGCGATCGGGATCGGCGCGGTGATCGTCGGCGTGCTGATCGGCTGGCCACACCTGACCGTCCTCGACCTGACGCCGGGAATGCTGATCGCCGGCATCGGCCAGGGCTTCGCCATGACGACCCTGATCCGGCTGATCCTCAGCTCGGTGCCGGTCGAGCGGGCCGGGGTGGGCAGTGGTGTCCTGGTGACCACCCAGCAGTCCTCGCTGGCGCTGGGCGTCGCGACGCTCGGCACACTGTTCACCAGCCTGGCCGCGCTGCCGGCGTGGGGCATGCGGGACGCGTTCGTGCTGGTGTTGGCGGTGATGACCGCCATCGCGGTGCTGATCGCGCTCGCCGGTCGCCGGCTCCCCGACCCGCGCGGGTAACCAGCACACCGAAGGTCCGGCGTCCGGGCGCCGGATCTTCGGTGTGCTGGTTCGGTGTGCCGGCTAGACGCAGGCGTCGAAGTTGATGTCAGTCGGCACCGGGGTAATGGTTCCGGAGGCGTGGCCGGCGCTGATTTCCGCGGCATAGTCCACTTTCGGGCACTGGCCCGCGGTGATGTGCTGGAATGCCGCGCTGTTGCCGGTCACCGTGGTGTTCACCATGCCGCCGATGCCGACTCCGGTCTGCACCCGCGCGCTCTGTGTTCCGGTTGTGTTGTCGGTGATCGACGCGCCGGTGCCGGTGTCGGCGGTGATTCCCGATCGGGCGGCGAACCAGGCTCGGCTGCCGTCGACCAGACCGATGTCGAAGTGCGTGTCCGGTCCGCTCCAGAAGTAGTTCCCGGTCAACGACGAGCCGGCGAAACCGAAAGTCGTGCCAGGCGTGGCGCCTTTCTCGTAGAGCGGATCGAAGCCGAGACCGCCGTACATCGAATTTCCAGCGGAGAGCACGTAGTTGCCGCGCACCGCCGAGTGCTGCGGCGAGTTGGCGGTGTTGCGATACACCACGATCGCGACGTCGGTCGAGTCCACGATCTGGTTGCCGGCGATGGTCGCGTCCTCGCAGTTGTCGGCGATTCCGTCGGTCCAGTCGTTCGTGCGGTAGTGGTCGCTGGAGTAGGCGGTGATGAGGTTGGCCGACACCGTCTCGTTCGCGCACGGATAGCCGTTGAAACCGCCGAACAGGTACAACGAATTCGGCCCCTGGGCGTCGGAAATCCGATCACCGCTGACCGTGGTGTCGCCGCCGTAGGTGATCACGTCGTCCAGCGGCGCGGTGTTGTCGGGCGCGCCACGGGTGCCGTCGACCCAGATATCGCTGAGTGTCGCGCCGGCGGCCACCCGCACCATTCCGTCCACTGTGGTCGGTTTGGCGTACGCCGGGTCGCGGACCAGCCGGGCCATGTTGGCGTAGTGCCGGGCGTCCGGCGCACCGGTGGTGGTCAGTGTGACGCCGGCCGGGATCCTCAGCGACGTGGTCAAGGTGATCAGCGCGCGCTGGGCCAGGGTCACCGTGCCGCCGCCGTGTGCGGCGGTCGAGTTCAGCAGGTCCTGCAAGGCTTTTTCGGTTCCGGCGAATCCACTGCCGACAGTCGGCACGGCCATCGGCGGCTCGGTGCCGAAGTAGTACGAGGACGCGCTGGCATCGACAGCGCCCGAACAGATCAGCGGGACGAGCGCGCCGAATTCGCTGCTGGTGAAGAACTTGCTCACCACCGTCGGCCACGCAAGGCCCGAGCTGAGCTGCTGGGTCCAGCCGGCGAACCCGGACGGATCCGGCTCCCGGTTCAGCGCGCCACGGTAGAGCGCGACCAGTTCGGCGCTGTGGTCGTAACCCAGACCGGTGAACTCGGACGACTCGAAGAGCCCTTCGCCGTAGCCGGCCAGTGTGTCGGCGGTGCAGCCTGATTGGCGGAAATAGCCGACCGCGCGCTGCCAGCCAGCCTGGTCCGGGATTCGGCCCAGCGCCTCGGTGTACAGCTTGGCGATGAACTGCGCCGGCACGTACGCCTGCGTGGCGGCGGACGCCTGAACGGCCGGAGCCAGACCGAGCACCAGACCGGCGGACGCTGCCACCACGCCCGCGCTCAACAGCCTCCGTCGTTGCTTCCCCACATCAACCCCCTGCGATTCGCGAAAACGTGGCGAGGCTATCGCACCGTTCTCACCCCCGCACGGCTTTCGCGCCGAATCGCCTATGTCGCTCTGTCGCCGTATCGCTGCACCGCGTGGAGTTCGCTGCCGTTGTCCGGCAGCAGGTGGCCGTGCTCGCAGGCCAGGGTGGCCCGGACATGCGCACCGCACCCGGCGTGCCGCAACTCCAACGGCGGCCCCTCCGGACCGGCCAAGTGCCGGTCGCCCCATTGCATGAGCGCCGTGAGCACCGGCTGCAACTCGCGGCCCGCGTCGGTCAACCGGTACTCCTGCCGAACGCGGGAACCGGGCTCCCGGTAGTCGCGCTGGCCCACTATCCCGGCGGCGACCAGGCTCCGCAGCCGGTCGGTGAGCACCGCGCGCGGAGCGCCAGTCGCCTCCCGGATCGGCTCGAATCGGCGCACGCCAAGGAATATCTCACGCAGCACCAGCAACGACCATCGCTCCCCGACGATGTCCAGGGTCCTGGCCACCGAGCAAATACGTGACATGGGCTACTCCACTAGGTTCAACTTCCGAACTCAGATGCTACCGTCTGGGTCATGGTCAGTGAAATGCCCGCACCCGAGTCCTGGGGCAACCCCCGCAGCAAGACCGTGACCTGGTACGACCCGCTGGCCGCCGCCAAGGTCGGCACCGAGCTCTCCGGCCTCGACCACCTCCGCGCGATAGCCGACGGCGAGCTGCCACCGCCGCCGATCGCTCTGCTGATGGGTTTGCGTCTGGTGAGCGCCGAGAAAGGCAGGGTCGCGTTCGCCTGCGAGCCGGACGAGTCGGTCTACAACCCCATCGGTTTGGTGCATGGCGGTCTGGTGTGCACGATGCTCGACTCGGTCGTCGGCTGCGCGGTGCAGTCACTACTGCCGGCAGACACGGGTTACACGTCGATCGAGATCAAGGTCAATTACCTGCGACCGGTCCACGCCGGCAGTGAGTTGCTGGCGACGGGCTGGGTCACCAAGCCAGGCCGGCGGGTCTCCTTCGCCGAAGGCGATGTCCGCGACGCCGAGGGCAAAGTCGTCGCCACCGCGTCCAGCACCTGCCTGATCATGGGCGACTGACTCCGCAGGACCTGCCGACGTCCGCTACCATCCGATATCACCTTCCAACGACCGCAAGAATGAATGCATTCCCGATGACGGGTTGTCATGCGGAAACTGCGTTCCGTCCCGTTCGTGACGGGCTTCGAGCAGTTTCGCTCGCCGTGCCGCCTTCTTCCGGAGCGGCATATAGAACGACGCGTCGATACTCTTGCCCGCACGCCGGTCCAGGGCGCGACTGGCCCTTTCTACCACGCAGGTGTCGACGAACCTATTGAATTCCTGGTGATGAAGGACCAGCCAGACCTCAAAGCACGGGTTGGATATCGCGAGCCTGATGCCATTCTGCTGAGCCAGCAGGATCGCGGCCTTCAGGTTGGATGGTTCTTGGGCCATTCGACGTCGAAGACGCACCAGCACTCGTCAACCTCCTGGTCCTTGTTGCGTTCTACAGCCAGTTGGACAAGTGTGAGTGGAGCCCCGTGCTCAGGGTGCAATTCGAGGTTGAGGGCGATATCCTCGGCGATATGCGAGAGTTTCTTGAGGCCGTTGACATAGTCGGGCTCCGAGTTCCGCCCTTCGGTGAAGACCACGATGGTCCGCAGCTCGGGACGCTTTTCGACAACCCTCTTCAAAGACCGTGCTTGTTTTCTGCGTGCAGCCACTGCGGTCAACCGATCAATCCGAGCGCACGAAGAAACGGCGTCCGATCGATCTCCGGCAGCGCGCCGAATCGCCCGTGGAGGTAGGCGTTCTCCAGGTTCTGGGACTTGCGTACCCGCTCCCCCGCGAATTCCGCCAAGGCTCCCAACCGGGTCGAGCCGTCCGGACCTTTGTCCGTCAGCCAGACCTCATCCCGATTGAGGTGGTTCAGCAGACTCGTGTCGTGCGAAGTAAACACCAACTGGGCGCCCAATGGGTTTGTGGTCGTGTCGTGGAACAACTGGATCAGCTGCGCCGACAGGGTCGGATGAAGGCTGGCGTCCAGTTCGTCAAACAAGAGGAGTGATCCCTCCCGCAGCGCCGTCAGCACGGGGCCGATGAGCTGGAACCAGGTCCGGGTGCCTTCCGACTCCGCAGCGAACTCCAACGGGGCACGTTCGTCCGCGGTGCGGTGAATGAGTCGGACCCGCCGCCGTGTGCGGACCTCCGATGACTCTGGAAAGCTGACTTCCTGCTTGTCTATCACCACGTCCTCGATACCGAGATCAGCGAGCCGCAGAAGCGACAGCGCCTGCGCGCGGTCCGCGCCTTCAAGCCCTGACGCTGGAAGCTCACGATCTCCGAACAACGACAGCTGATCGCGTTCACCGAACCACTGCAATGTCGCAGGCGAGCCTACCGAACTATATTTCGTTCTGGGGAAGCTACCTGGACGACGCTGGGTCAATCCCAGAGTCTGCGCACGCAGAAGATCGCGTGCGAAATTGGAAACCAGTGGCTCATCGAACCGACGGGCGATCGACAACGCGAGCGCGCGCTCAGTGAGTAGTTCTCGGGTTCCGGACAGTCCGCCAAGTCCACGCTGAAGCCTGAGCTCGTTGCCATCGCGCTCGAAGATACGTCGGCGTTTCTTCTCGGGGTAGTGGAATAGCCCCTCGTACAGCACCTGCTCGCGGTCGATTTCGAGGGCGTACTCGAACCTGATTCCGTCGATGATCGACTCGATGACGAATTCGCTCGGCTTGCTCGGGCCGGCGCCGAAGGCGAACGGCTCGATCGGAATCTCGTCGTCCCACATTCGTAGCGAGTGCTGCACGGCGTCGCGCACCCAGGCGAAGGCAGCGATGAAGTTTGACTTGCCTGAGGCATTCGGCCCGAATATGGCGGCGACGGGCAGCAAGCTCTCACCGAGCATCGGCTGGTCGCGTGCTGCCGGACGGTCGCGGTCGATCGCGACCATCGACAGCTCGGTGGGCACGGCCATCGATCGGTAGTTCGATGCCTCAAAACGGATCAGCACGGCATCACCGTGCCCCCTCCTGCACACCTAGGCAGCAGGGTAACGGGCAATTTTGAACGATCGTGACGATGATGGGGCTTAGCTAGCGTCCTGGGCGCAGGCAGGCAGCGTGGGACGCGAAGCGCACGCCAGGTCTTGGCGATGGCGATGGCTTGCTGGTAGAGGGCCACAAGAAACGTCTGGGGCAATAACACGCCCACGATCCCGCCGGTCACCGACGGCTGAGACGCGAGGAAAGGGAGCCGGCCCGGCGCCTGGGGGACACGCGGGGCCGGCTCCGGTTTTTAGCCTAGCAGACCGTCCTTGACCGCGGTGAGGAAGGGCCGCAAGTCGGCGCGCAGGACTGGACCGTGGGGGTTCTTGGAGTCACGCGCCCGATCCAGGCTGCCCGCCAACTCGACGCAGTTCGTCTCCTGGCCGCTGTGGCTGGACTTGCGCCACGAGGGCATCATCGTCATTCCTGCTTCTCCAATCCACTCATCATCTGGGTGATATACGCCGCGGAGTCGTCGGGGTCCATCGCCGCCCGCCGGATCTCGGGCACCGCCAGTTTGTAGGCCGTCACATCTGGATCGTCGTACAGAAACGCCGAGGATCGGTGATGTTCCAGATGCACGATCGACGGCGCTTCGGCGAAGTTGTAGAGCACGACCGGCCCTTGAAGCCCTG
Source organism: Pseudonocardiaceae bacterium (assembly GCA_035552275.1). GTDB lineage: Bacteria > Actinomycetota > Actinomycetes > Mycobacteriales > Pseudonocardiaceae > DASVLX01. The sequence continues at coordinate 38,050 of DASZLR010000181.1, forward strand.
GGTGCCAGCCGTCCGCAATGCGCACGACCTGGAGAGTAATCGCAGGCAGAGCGGCCGCCTTCAGCAGTTGTCGGCATTGTTCGGCCAGCACGTCCGAACCGCCGACCCGTTGCCGCAATGCCCACTCGCCGACGAACACGGTGTAGTCGACCGGTGGCCGATCGTCACGATCTTCAGTCAGGATTTTTCGGCGATCAATACGGAGCTCAACTCGTGCGTCGATTTCGGCGCGCGACAAGGTGGCATCTGCGCCGATGATGGCGCGGGCATAGTCAGCGGTTTGCAGTAGGCCTGGCACCAGCAGCGGGGCGCACTCGATAACTTCTGTGGCAGTGCGCTCGCATTCGAGCAGGGCTTCCAGTTGCTGGGCGATTCCGGGGACCCCGGTGGTGAGCCAGTTGCGCTGGGCGGCGTTGCGGGAGAGATCGAGGATCTCGCCCCGTCGTTTGCCGGTCACGCCGATCACGGCGAGCATCGACGCGACGTCGTCGGGATGCGGCACCCGCTTCCCGTTCTCCCACTGGGAGATCGTCGCGTGCGACATCTGTAGCCGACGGGCGACTTCCCGTACCCCGAAGTTGCGAGCGATCCGTGCCCTCCGTAGAGCGGAGGCCAGCGCGCGTGTGCGCGGTGTACCTGCGGTGTCGCCCACGTACCACACCTTACGGCTTTCCTGAGTCAATTCAAACACCACCCAAATGGATGAACGACCGCGCTTGCGGTCCAGGTATGTGACCAGTCATTGATAGGAGCCGTGACCAGGTGGGCACCGGTCACCGAAACCATAACCGCACCCGAGAAAGGCCGCATCAGATGCAGCATGAAGCCAGTTGCCGAGTCTCGATCGAGGCCAACGCGTCGATCGCGATCGACACCTACGCCAACGAGGTTAGCTTCCGGTTCGGCTCGGACGACGCGCTGGTCTTGGACTTCGATCCGAAGGCGCTGGGCAAGTTCCTGGCCGTGGCACCGGCCGCGCTTGAGGAGTCACAGGAGAAGATGGCCGAGCGTATCGCCGAGGAGGGTTGACGCGAGGCTCATCCAGCGGTGGCGGCCGGTGCGGCGGCACCGGCGAAAAGATCGTTCTCAGGCTCGCCCGCCTGGTTCGGAGCAGCGGTACCACGCAGGATCCGAAAATATTCCACACCGAACGGGCGGCCAGGCGCATCGGCGAGGGTGAAGAACCAGCCGTTGACACCCAACTGAGTTCGGTGCGCCCGCATCGCCGCCACCTTGGCGTCGGCCATCTCATGCGCGTCGATGCGCGCGGTCACAGCCTCGTCCGGTACGCCGAACGGCAATGCCTCGACCGGCGGCGGATCACCGGCGAACGTGAACGGGTTCCCTGGAATGTCCAGTGTGGACATGTATTCGGCAACGTGGAGCAACTGGCTGTACGGAACGGCCGACGCATAGAGCTTGGTGACCGACCAGGCATCGCCGGCGTCCGGGAACGTCGCCGGATCGGCGGCCGCGTCGTACGCGGCGATGGCGACGTCGTGCGCGCGGATGTGGTCAGGGTGGCCATAACCGCCGTTTTCGTCGTAGGTCAGGATGACCTGCGGCCGAACCTCGCGGATGATGGCGACCAATTGTCCGATCTGCTCGGCCAGGTCGCCGTCGGCGAACGCGCGAGGGTGGTGGACGCGCGCATCCGCCATGCCCGAATCCCACCAGGAACCCGGTCCGCCGAGGAATCGGACATCGGTCAGTCCCAGTTCGCTGGCCGCCGACCGCAGTTCGGCGACCCGAAGCTCGCCCAACCGCTCGGCCGAATCGTCGCTGCCGTCGTGGTTCCCCTTGACGAGCGCGTTTTCGCCACGCTCTCCCCTGGTGCACGTCACCAGTGTCACCGGGATTCCCCGCGCCCGGTAATGCGCGATGGTCACGCCGGTGGTGCTCGTCTCGTCGTCCGGGTGGGCGTGGACGAGCAGCAGCCGCAACGGATTGCCGTCGTGATCGACGGCGGTCGAAACGGCAGGCACCGTCGAATCGGGCACTACGGTCGCCCCGCTTCGACATGCTCCTTGAGCCGGTCCAGCGTGGTGGCGATGTGGGCGTTGTTGGCGCCGATGCGGTTGGGCACGCCGGTAATCATGATGGCCAGCGGAATGAACCACAACGGCACCCGCAGCCAATTGCTTTCGGTGACCACACAGCCCTGATCGGCCGGCTCGATGTCGTACTGCCAGCGGGAGATCGGCACATTGAACGGCGTGTTGACCTCGTAGGCGAACCGGCGCTCCGGCTCCAGTTCGGTGATCTCGCAGGTGGTCACCCAGCGCCGCCGGCCGTTGCGGTTGAAGCCCCGGAACTGCGCTCCGACAGCGGCTTCCGTCGCGCCCGCCAACCACGTGGCGCGGTAGGCCTCCTCGGCGAATTGGATCATGGTCGGCGGATCGCTGATCAGCGAATAGACCTCGGCCGGCGCCGCGCTGATCGTCACCCGCCCGGTGGCGATCGGCTTGTCCCTGGTTATCAGCATGTCGACCTCCCGATGTAAGCGGTGATTACATCAGCAGGATCGGGGTTGGTCAAGACCCCGGCATGATGCCCTGGCCGAACACGTCCAGCACCCGCTCGACAAGCTGCTCGGCGTTCTCGGCCGGCAGGAATCCGTCCACGATCATCTGGGAGAGCCCGTACACCAGGGCGTGCGCGGCGAGGTTCACCACCGCCGGGTCGCCGGAGCGCAGTTCGCCCACCCGCTGGCCGGCCACGATCAACTCGGTCACGTACTGCTCGAACTCGGCCAGACCGGACCGCAGCGCCGCCGGCTGATCGCGCCGGTACACCGCCGACCGCAGCACCTGGAACCGGTGCGGATATCTGGCGGCATATCGGACAAATGCCAGGCCGAAGGCACGAAACGTCGAACATTCGGCGGCGGCCACCGCGGCGGCCTGCCAGTCCCGAAAATCGATCACGACCTTTTCGGTGACCGCCGTCAGCAACGCCTGCCGATCGGCGAAATGCCGGAATGGGGCGCCGGAGGACACGCCGGCCCGGCGGGCGACCTCACGAACGGTCACGTGTTCGACGCCGCCCTCATCGAGCAGTTCCAGCGCGGCTTCCGTCAATGCGGCGCGCAGCGCACCATGGTGGTAAGCGCCGCGGGCGGACGATTCGCTCACCCTGGCAGTATCACCACCAAGGCGCCGTTATTGCGCGGTGGGGGCCGGTTCGGCGAGGTTGGCGAACGGCATGCCGGCCGACACGTCCAGGCCGGTCGACCCGTTCGACTGGGCGGGATGCTGCCAGAGACCCCTGCGCCGCAGGATCGGCAGAACTCCCTCGCCAAACCAGTACGCCTCCTCCAGATGCGGATGCCCGGACAGCACGAACTCGTCAATCCCGAGCGCGTGATACTCCTCGATCCGCTCCGCGACCTCGGCGTGGCTGCCGACCAGCGCGGTACCCGCCCCGCCGCGCACCAGGCCGACGCCGGCCCACAGGTTCGGGTAAATCTCCAGGTTGTCGGTCCGGCCGCCGTGCAGCGCGAGCATGCGCTGCTGGCCTTCGGACGCGCTCTTTGACAGTCCACTCTGGACAGATTTGATGGTTGTCGGATCGAGGGCGGCGAGCAGTTTCTTGGCCTGTGCCCACGCTTCGGTCGAGGTGTCGCGACTGATCACGTGCAGCCGAATCCCGAAGCGCAGCGACCGACCCACGGCGGCCGCCTCGCGGCGCACGGCGGCAATCTTCTCGGCCACCTGGGCCGGCGGCTCGCCCCAGGTGAGGTAGACGTCGACGTGCTGGGCGGCGACCGTGCGCGCCGGGGCCGATGAGCCGCCGAAGTACACCTCCGGCACCGGCGAGGGCAGCTGCGCCAGCCGGGCCGCTTCGACCTGGAAGTGCCGGCCGTAGAAGTCGACCCGCTCGCCGGACCACAGCCGACGCACCACGGTCAGGAACTCGTCGGTGCGCTGGTATCGCTCGTCTTTGCCGAGGAAGTCGCCGTAGGCGCGCTGTTCGGCGTCCTCCCCGCCGGTCACCACGTTGAGCAGCAGCCGGCCTTCGGAGTGTCGCTGGAAGGTGGCCGCCATCTGCGCGCCCAGGGTGGGCGTCACCAGGCCGGGCCGGAACGCCACCAGGAACTTCAGCCGCTCGGTCGACGCGACCAGCATCGCCGTGGTCAGCCAGGCGTCCTCGCACCAGGCGCCGGTCGGGGTGAGCGCGCCGAGGAAGCCGAGTTGTTCGGCGCTGCGGGCGATCTGGCCCAGGTAGGCCAGCGACGCCGGACGGTCGCCGCCGGCGGTGGTGATCTCGGTGCCGTGGCCGCCGCCGACCAGATAGCGGCTGTCGCCATAGGTCGGCAGGAACCAGTGGAAGTTCAGTCCCATGGGCACCTTTCTTCGAATCGGTCCGCGAGCGGTCCGCGTTTCACAGCAGGCCGTGGTGCGGCGGTGGTGCGCCGTTGAGCGCGCGCCGGCCGATGTGCTCTCCTGACATTTGAGCGGTATTTGTCTTATGCGCCAACGGGTTCCGGGGTGGCGGCGCTGGCGTGCAGGTTCGCTTCGAGTTCGCGGACGATGGGCAGCACGTGCCGGCCGAAGTACTGGACTTCCTCGTGGTAATGCAGGAATCCGAGCAGCAGCAGGTTCACGCCGCGCCTCTTGTAGGCCACGATTCGCTCGGCGATCTGCTCCGGTGTGCCGATCAGCTGGCTGCGGAATCCGTCGTTGTACTGCACGAGATCCTCGAATTTCGAGTCCGCCCACATGCCCTTCTGGTCCGATGTGGAGCTTCCGGCTTGCCGCACCGCGTCCCGGAAGCCGTGCACCGCATCGATATCCGCCTTGGCCACGATCTCGCGTAGCGTGTCGCGCGCCTCGGACTCGGTGTCGCGGGCGATGAGGAAGCCGTTCAGGCCGAACCGGACCGTCCGGTCGTGCGCCTCGGCAGCGGAGTTGACCTCGTTGATCTGCTCGGTGACGCCGTCGAAGTCCTTGCCGTTGCTGAAGTACCAGTCCGACACTCGGCCGGCCATCGCTCGCGCGGCCGTCGAGTTGCCGCCCTGGAAGATCTCCGGATGGGTGCGGCCGGGCACCTGGAGTGGCTTGGGCTTGAGGTCGTAGCCACGCAGTCGGTAGAAGTCGCCGGCGAACTCGGCGTCGTCCTCGGTCCAACTGGCGCGCAGCACCCGGATGAACTCCTCGGACCGGCGGTACCGCTCGTCGTGTTCCAGCCACGGTTCGCCCAGCGCGGTGAACTCGCCCTTGAACCAGCCACTGACCACGTTCACCGCCGCCCTGCCGCCAGAGATGTGGTCGGCGGTGGCGACCAGCTTGGCCAGCACCGCCGGGTGCCAGAGTCCAGGATGGACGGCGGCGATCACTTTGAGGCGCTGGGTCGCCAGCAGCAGCGCGAGACTGAAACTGGTCGACTCGTGCTGGTACGCGGCGCTGTAGCTGGCCAGGTACCGGACCTGACTGAGTGCGTAGTCGAAACCGTTGTTCTCGGCCAGCACCGCCAGTTCGCGGTTGTAGTCGTAGCCCCAGTCGGTGCGCTGCTCGATTGTGCTGGTGACCAGACCGCCACTGACGTTGGGCACCCAGTAGGCGAACTTCAGCGGCTCGTGATTGATCGGCGCGTGATTGATATCTGTCGGCACGTTCTCCACCGAACACCGGGCGTCGCCGGGGCGTCAACGGTGTCCACTGGCAGGGAAAACGTCGATAACCGAGATGGTCTGGACGGGGAGACGCTCAGGGGTGGGCAAGGGCGTCGGTCGGCGTGACGGTCTCGGCGACATCGGCGCCGATGCCGGTCGGCGGTGGGACGCTCAGCGAGAGGGCTGCCGGCGGTTGGCCGTGTTCCACCCAGTTCGTCATCGGGGTGAGGAAATCCGCGTCGGCGGCGGCCGGCGTGCCGGACGTCGGCGGTAGGCCGCCGAGGCAGTGATAGCCGCCGGGCACCAGGTACAGCCGGGAGAACGCCTGACTGGCCGCGAACCCGCCGGCGGTCCGTTCGACCGCGGCATAGTAGTCCACAGTGGACCATGGCGGGATGACCTGGTCGGCCAGGCCGTGATACAGCAGCAGCTTGCCGCCGTGCGCGCGGAACGCGCTGAGGTCCGGATCGTCGGCGTCGTACAGGGTGGGGCCGACGGCGGTCGGCGCGGTGAGTGTCTGCTGATTCAGCGGAATGTCGACAATCCTGCTGGTGGCGGGCGGGTTCGGCCAGAAGGCCAGGTACCTGTAGTAGTTCGTCGCGAACAGGCTGGCAGAGGTGTCGGCGGGAGCCTTCGGGTCGGCGGCCACCTGCGCCAGCCAGAACTTCCACGCCAGTTCGGAACCGTACGGTTCGCCGCCGATCCGCTGCCCGCCAACGGAAACGCTGGGGTACAACGACTGTCCATCGACGCCGACCGGGCCGCGGTACAGCGCCCGCGCAGTGTCCACCTGGGCCGGGGTGAGACAGCTCGGGGTGTCGGTTCCGGTCGGGCATCGGAGTGCCGCCGGATCGAACGAGCAACCAGCAGGATTGTCAACAATCCTGTTGGGGTCGGTTCCGGAACCGCAGGCGCGGATGACCGCGTCGTGCAGCGCGGGCAGCTTCTCGGCGGTGAGCACCTGGTGGCCGGCCGGGTCGGAATTGGTGCGCGCCAGCCACGCCTGATAGAGCATCAGCGCCGAGAAGTCGCCGGCCGGCGAGCCGGCGATGATGCCGTTGAAGTCGTCCGGATACCGCTGGGCCAGCATCAGGGCCTCACGGCCGCCGTCCGAGCAGCCGTCGAAGTAGGAGTAGGCCGGCGCACGACCGTAATAGCGGGCGATCACCGCCTTGGCGATCTGGGCCAGGCTGTGCTCCGACGTCCGGCCGAAGACCTGGCGCAGCGCGAGATCGTCCTTGCCCCACAACGCGTCCAGGCCGTTGCTGGTGAGGTGTCCCGCATCGTCGGCCGCGAGGACTACCTGTCCATTGTCAACAATCCGGCAGCCGCTGGCCGTCTCCGGAACGTCGGTGAGGTTCGCGGCGCCGCAGAATCCGCCGCAGCCTTCCTGCACGTAGTCACCCCGCCAGCCGGTGACCGGCAGTTTGATGCCGAAGTAGGTCTGTGGCGAGATGTAGCCCCAGACTGAGCAGTAGGTGTGCGGGCTGCCGGCCACGGTCTCGGTGGTCGGCGCCGCCGAAACGATCACGCTCGGCGCGTCCGGCACCTGGGAGAAATCCGCGCCGGCCAGGGCCGAGCAGTCGACGGCCGGCCTGATCCCGCCGCCGGCCGCCGAACCACCTACCGCCGATGCGACGGCGGCCGCGTTGATCAGTGCGGCGACCAGCAACGCCACCACGACAACCATCAGTGCGTGCCGCCGGGCCACATCCAACCCCGCAACCCCCTCGCGCCGCAGCGATCCCAGCCGATCATGACAGGATCAAACGTAACGTGGGTTGGTCAGGAGCGCACCAAGCGGGCGATGGCTTCGTTGGCCTCGCGGAGCTTCTCGTCGGCGACCTCGCCGCCCTCGTTGAGCGCCTCGGCCACACAATGCCCGAGATGCCGCTCCAACAGTGCCAGCGACACCGCCTGCAATGCCTTGGTAGCCGCGGAGATCTGGGTCAGGATGTCAATGCAGTACTCGTCGTTCTCCACCATCCGCTGCAGGCCGCGCACCTGGCCCTCGATGCGCCGCAGCCGCCGCAGATACGCGGCCTTATCCTCGGTGTAGCCCGTTGTCATGACACCCTCCCGCCCGACACTTGCCGCGAGCCTGCCCATCATATACCCCGAGGGGGTACGTTGCTGAGTCGTTCCAGGCGGAGAGCGAGCGTTGGACAGGCGGCGACCGCATTACGCGCCTCGTCCAACAGGGTGTTCGGCACGGCCTCGGCCGGCAGCAGCGGATAACCCCATTCGTCCAGGTCGATGCCCTCGGGCAGCAGCTCAGCGCACAGGCCGTGCGCCCGGCACATGATCGGATCGACCCGCAGCCGGTAGCGCCGGCCATGCCGACGCGGCCCGTCTTCTCGGGGAAACTGGTTGGTCATCGCCAACCCTCCGAAGATCCTGAAGATCCAGGCGGCGCTGGCGAAACCGCGGCGGGCACGATGAGCCTCGGCGGAGCGGCGGCGTGCGGGCAGGGCCGGCCGGCGGCGTGTGCTTCCACGTCGTGCCCGAACACCCGCAGCGCGCTGGCCGCCAACCGCACCGCGCCGTCGGGATGCGCGCACGCGCCCCGCCCGGTGATGACGTCCAGCCGGCGACGCAGCCGCTGCGACGCCTCCCGGGCGATTCGACCGCGCCCGACCGCCAGGTCGGCGAAGTCCGCGTCGATCGCCGGCAGCCCGAACATGCACGGCCCGCACTGCCGGGCCGACTCGTCCGCCAGATAACGCACCACCCGGGCGGTTTCCACTAGTCCACAGGCGCGGGCCGGCAACGCGCACACCACGGCGACACCGAGCGCCGCGCCGGCGGTGCGGAGTTCCTTCGGCGCGAGCGGCCAGCCGGCGGCCTGCGGCATCGGCACCCACGTCCCGGCGTAGCCGCCGAGCAGCACCGCCTGCACCGGCCCGGTCACCCCGCCGGCCGCGCGCAGCGCGTCGGCGAGCGTCGTGCCCAGCGGCAGCTCGTGCACGCCCGGCCGAGCGACCGCACCCGTCAGGGTGAACAACGCCGTGCCGGGGGCGGACGCGGTGCCCTGCTGCCGGAACCAGTCGGCTCCGTAGCGGGCGATCAGCGCCAGATGCGCCAGCGTCTCCACGTTGTCGACCAGCGTCGGCCGGCCATGGACACCTCGCTCGAACACGGCGGGCGGCCTGGTCGTCGGCCGGGCGTCACCGGTGTTGATGAAGTTGACCAGCGCGGACTCCTCGCTGGACACATACCGCTCGGGCACCTCGATCACCCGAACCGGCACCGGGTCGTCGGTGCGCTCGGCCACCGCGGCGGCGGCCGTCGCGGCCAGCGGGTCGTCCCGGCTGACGCACAGGAACGCCTCGTCGGCGGCCACCGCGTGCGCGGCCAACGACAGTCCGTCGAGCACCAGATGCGGCGCCACGGTCAGCAGCGCGTGGTCCTTCTCGCTGATCCGCTCGCCCTCGCAACCGTTGCCGATCACCACGGCCCGCTTCCGGGCGCCCGCCACCGCGCGCAGTTTGCGGCCGGTCGGGAACCACGCCCCGCCGTGGCCGGTCAGCCCGGCGTCCTCGACCAGCCGGATCAGCCGCTCCCGGCCGCCATGGCCGCGGAACGCCGCCAGCGGCGGCGGCCCGAACCGGCCGACGTGCGCGCCGATGCCGGCGGCCCGACCGGTTTCCAGCCAGGTCGACAGCAACCGCTGGCTGCCGGTCGGCGCCGGTCGCAACTGGCCGGTGTTGGTGTGCGCCGTCATCGGGGCGCCACCGGTTCGCCGCGCCGGGCCAGCGTGTCGGCGTGCGTGGTCCGCAGCCGCCAGCCGACGGCGACCAGCACTGCCAGCACGCAGGCCACGTTCAGTCCGAGCACCCAGCCCAGCCGGGCGTCGTAGAGCGCGCTGCCCAGGCCGTGCGCGACCGCGACCGGCCAGCACAGGTAGGCGGCCCAGTGGATCATCCGCCACGCCCGGTGCGACATTCGCGACCGCAGCAGGCTGGTGATCACGATCGCGATTATCAGGTCGCCGCCGATCGCGCCCAGGGTGATCCACAGCGGTCGGTACGACGCGGTGAACGGGATGATCGAGGACAGCCAGCCGATCCCGGCGTACGGGTCGATGATCGAGGTGGCGATGTGCACCACCAGGAACGCCAGCGACAGCAGCGACACGTTGCGGTGCACGTCGGCCACCGCGAACCTCGGCCACCGGCCGGTCGCCAGCCGGCCGGAGTTGAGCGCGCCCAGCACCATCACCGCGGTGAACAGCACCAGCGCGACCAGGCCGGTCGCTCTGCTGAGGTACCACAGCGACTGGCCCATCAGGCCACCTCGGCCAGCTCGGCCGGCCAGTCGGCCACCGCCCGCACCTCGCCGGACACGCCGACCAGCCGGGCCGGCAGTCCTTGCTCGACCAACCATTCCGGCGCCGCCGCGCCCAGCACGATCGCCGCCGTGCTCGCGGTGTTGGCGTCCACGCAGTCGACCGCGGCGACGCTGACCGTCCGCCACACCGGGTCCGGGATGTCGCCGGTGCGCGGGTCCACGATGTGGTGCACCTGCCGGCCGCCGCGCCGCCACCGGCGGCAGGCGATGGTGGACGTGGCCAGGCCACCGGCGATGATCGCCACCGAGACGTCCGGTCGCTCCATCGCCCTGCGGTGGTCGTCGCCGACACCGATCCGCCAGCCGCCCGGCGGCACCACGCCCGCCACGCTCACATCGCCGCCGAGGCTGACCAGCGCGCCGCAGCCGAGCTCGCGGGCGAGCCGGGCGGCGGCGCGGTCCGCACCGAACGCCTTCGCCGTCGCGCCCAGGTCGAGCAGCACATCGCGGGGCAACAGCACCTGACGCGACTCGTGGTCGAACGACACCCGCCACCAGCCGGGCGCCGGTGTGGTCCGACCCACCGGACCGCTGTCGGTGATGTGGGCGAAGTCACGGTCGTAGCCGAGCTCGCGGACGGCGCGGCCGACGGTCGGATCGACCAGGCCGTCGGTCAGTCGGGCGGCGCGCAGCGCGGCGGCGAGCGCGTCGGCGAGCAGCGGGCTCACCGTAACCGCCGTCCCGGCGCGCTCGTGCAGCCGGCTGATCTCCGAGTCGGGCCGGAATCGGCTGCAGGCCAGATCGAGTTCGGCGAGCTCGGCGCGCAGCAGCCGCTCGCCCTCGGCCAGCCGGCCCGGCTCGGTCACCACGAGGGTCGCGGTGCTGCCCAGCGCCGCGATCGTGGTGCCGGCGGTGTCCATCACGATCCTCCGGTGCTGGCCTGGTTGCCGCCGGAATATCCGTAAGACGGGTCCACAGTGGTCGGTACGGTGGTCGGCGCGGTGGTGGCGGTCAGGCCGCCGGTGTCGGACGTCGTCGGGTCCGAGGTCGTCGGGTCCGAGGTGGTGGGAGTAGTCGTGCTCGGGACGGACTGACGTGATGGGGCGGAGTTTCCGGTGGCGGGCGCGGTCTTGGCCGGGGTGACGGCCGCCGACGCTGTGGCGTTGGCCAGCACCACGCTCAACACGGCCGCGATCGCCGTGGCACCGGCCGCCGACCAGGCGGTCACCGTCCGCACCCGACGCCTGGCGAACTCCCGGACGACGATGCGGCCGCGCTTCGAGCTGTCCATAGTGCCTCAGTCTGCGCGGCGATCCTTGGAGGCGTCTGAGAGCGCGGCAGGAGAAGCGTGAGCGATGATGGCGGCATGACGGAGCCGGCACGGGTACTGGTGGTCGAGGACGACTCCCAGCTCGCGGGCATGCTCACCCGGCTGCTCGCCGACGAGGGCTATCGGGTGGACGCGGCCGCGGACGGCCAGCGCGGCCTGCATCTCGGGCTCACCCAGCCGTATGACGTCATCGTGCTCGACCGGGGCCTGCCCGCGGTGGACGGGCTCGACCTGCTCGGTCGGCTGCGCTCCCGGGGGGTGGTGACGCCGGTGCTGGTGTTGTCCGCGCTGGGCAATCCGGCCGACCGGGTGGCCGGACTGGACGCCGGCGCCGAGGACTACCTGGGCAAGCCGTTCGACCTGGACGAGTTGCTGGCCCGGTTGCGGGCGCTGCTGCGCCGGCACCTGGACACCGCCGCCTGGCTGCCGGTGCCCGGCGGCCGGTTGAACCTGGACACCCGGGAGGTCGCCGGCGACGCGGACGAGCCGGTCCGACTGTCCGAACGGGAGTGTGGCCTGCTGGCGCTGCTGGCCACCCGGCCGAGCCGGGTGTTCGGCCGGGATCAGTTGCGGGCACTGGTTTTTCCGGACGCGGAGAGCGATGTGGTGGTCGACACCTACGTGCACTACCTGCGGCGCAAGCTGGGCCGACGGGTGGTCAGCACCGTGCGCGGGCGCGGCTACCAGCTGGGCCGGCTGTGACGAGTCGCTGGTTCCCGCCCCGGACAGCCGATCCGGAGTCCACCGCGCTGCGCCGGACCACCGTGCGGATGGGCCTCCAGGTCGGGCTGACCGTGGCCGCGATCGTGCTGCTGCTGGCCGGGGTCGCGGTGCTGGTGGTGCTACGGACCCAGAGCACCGACGCGCAGAACCTGGTGCGGGACACCGTCGCCCGCGCCGACGACGTGAACGACCCGCCGACGGATGTGTGGATGACCATCCAAACGGGTGCTCGCCGGCTGACGACCAAGGGCATGCCGGCCTGGCTGCCGGACGTGGCCGCGCTGGACCAGATCGCCGGCAGCGCCGACCCGGGCCTGGTCGACATCACGGAGGTGGACACCCACGACCACGAGTACCTGGTGCGCACTCAGCGTCGTGGGCCGGACATCGTGCAGGCCGCGCTTGACCTGCGCCCCAACGAGAACGAGCGGAACCGGCTGCTGCTGGCGCTCGCCCTGTCCGGCGGCCTGGGCCTGTTGCTGGCGGTGGTCGCGGGCGCCTGGTACGGCCGGCGCGCGGTCGCCCCGCTGTCGGCCGCGCTGGCGCTGCAACGACGGTTCGTCTCGGACGCCAGCCATGAGCTGCGCACCCCGCTCACCCTGTTGAGCACCCGGGCGCAACTGCTGCGCCGGCAACTGAACCAGCGCGCCGACGCCACCGCCGACAAGTCCGATGTGGATGGTCTGGTGGCGGATGCCCGGCACCTGTCGGAGATCCTGGACGACCTGCTGCTGGCCGCCGATCCGCGCTCCGACACGCCGCATCGGCAGGTCGAGCTGGCGGAGTTGGCCGAGCAGGTCGCGGCGGCGAGTTCGGGCACGGCCAATGACGCCGGAGTGACGCTGCGCTGCGTCACCGACGAGCCGGTGGCCGTGCTCGGCGCGCGGGCCGGGCTGCGCCGGGCGCTCACCGCGTTGGTGGACAACGCGATCCGGCACGCCCGGACCGAGGTGACCATCGAGGTACGCCGGCGGGGCGTCTCGGCGGTGGTCGAGGTGCGCGACGACGGCGCCGGAATCGACCCGGAGCTGCTGCCCCGGCTGTTCGAGCGGTTCGCCTCCGGCCGACAGGACAGTTCGCGCGGCGACGCACGGACGGTGCCGTCGGCCGGTTATCACGGCCGTCGGCGATACGGGCTGGGACTGGCGCTGGTCAGCGAAATCGCGCACCGGCACGGCGGCGCGGTGGACGCCAGCAACGCGCCCGAAGGCGGTGCGGTGCTGCGGATCACGCTGCCGACGGCCGCCCAGCCGGCGGAGCGGCGGTGACCAGCGCCGGCCGGTAGGTGAGGTTGACGCTGGTGCCCCGCGCGGTGATGTCCGCGCCGTAGACGTGGAGGGAGATGGTGCGTCCGCCGCCGGCGCAGGACACCTGGTGGATGTCCGGGCCGGCGGTCAGCACCGAGACGTCGCCGACCTCGTTGCACACCGTCGCCGACGCACGCAGCGCCGGACGACGGCCGGGCATCCGATCGAACCGATGCTCGCGTTCCCGGCCGGTCAGGATGCCGGCGACGCACCAGGCGAGGTGATCGTGGATCGGGGTGGCCTGGCCGGGCAGCCAGACCAGCGCCACCACCGAGAACCGCCCTGCTGGGTCCACGTGCAGGATGTGCTGCCGGTAGCGGTTCGGATCGGGCTCGCGTTCGGCCGCTTCCAGCACATGCTCCACGCCGAGCACGGATTCCAGTAGGGAGCCCACCCGAACGGCCAGCCGCGCCGGATCAGGCGTTCCTTCGGACAACAGCGTCAGATTGTCGACAAACCTACGAATCACCAGGCTGGGCATGCGGCCCTCCTACCTACCGTTGTTCACCCGGTGCTCCGGGCACACGGTGATCGACATGATCGACGCGTTGTCGACCGGCGATCTCGGCATCGCGACACCGGGCATCGGCGGCGCTGCGGCGGTCGCCATGCGCACCGGACCGCCATGGGTGACCAGCACCGTCTCCCGACCGGCCCGTCGCGCGGCATGGCCGCGCAACGCCCGGTGCACCCGGGCGTACATCTCGGCCACGCTCTCCCCGCCCGGCGGCCGGTGGTGCGGTTCGCGCCACAACGAGTCGATCGCGTCCTGACCGGTGCCCGAATCGGCCAGCGGCGCGGTGAACGCGGCGCCCTCCCACGCGCCCAACCGTTGCTCCCGAAGCTCGGGATCGAGTTCGACCGGCAGGCCGAGCCGGTCCGCGATAATCGCCGCGGTCTGCCGTGCTCGCAACAGATCGCTGACCACGATCAGGTCGGCGCGCGGCGCGTGTTCGGCCAGCCATCGGGCGGTGCGGGCCGCCTGGTCGCGGCCGGCGGCGGTGAGTCCTCCCGCCGCGCTCGACTGGCCCTGAATCCGGCCGTCGAGATTCCATTCGCTCTCGCCGTGCCGAACCAGGTGCAGCACAGCGGCATCGGCGATCACCGAATCAGTACTGGAGTCGTGGGTCGTCATAGTTCTTGAACTCGATGACATTGTTGGACGGGTCGGCGAGGAAAACCATCCGATGCTGTTCGGCGGTGCCCTCGAACCGGACCGCCGGCCCGGACAGCACCCGCAGCTTGCGGTGCTCCACCAAGCGAAGCAGCCGGTCGAAATCCTCGGCCCTGGCGAAGCTCACCCCGAAATGCCGGGGATACGCGACCGCTGCCGCGGGCACGTCCTCGCACAAATGGCAGACCAGTTGGTCGCCGAAGAAATCGAGGGTGATCCGGTCGGCGTAGCGGCGGGCGAGTTTCGCGCCGAGCCCGAAAACGTAGAACTCCAGCGCCTCATCGAGGTCCCGGGCGGGAATGGCGACATGACAGACATCGTGCGGATCGCGCATGTTGTTTTCCTCCGTGAATTCAATCCGCGATCTCAGGCGGCGGACCAGGACCGCTGGTACGGCCCTACCAGTGCAGTCGATTCGGTGGGTTGAGCGGATTCGGTGGTGAGCTGGATGAGGGTGTCGCCGCGCAGGCCTCGGCGCAGCGTCTCCACCCCGATCACGTCGGTGGTGGCCACGTTACCCAGGTTGGCCTGCGGCCCGACCTCGCGGATCAGCTCGACCTGTAGTTCCTTCGTCGGCGCCTCGAACAGCACCCGGCTCGGGTCGAGCGCGGCCAGCACCGCCGCCAGCACGTCCTCACGCATCCGCCCGTCCGCGCGGGCGATGCCGCTGCGGCCGCTCTCCCGGGCTTCGGTGATCACCATCGCCGCGCCGGCCGCCAGGTCCTCGCCGAGCGCGTCGACCCAGTCGGCCGGGGTGAGCTGGGCAGACCGGCCGGCGTCCTTGTAACCGACCTCGGACAGCACCGGCCGCACCCCGGACATCCGGCGCACATAGTCCGCCTTGTCCGCCTGGTCCAACGGAATCGTGCCGTTGGACACCTCGATGTGGGTGGCGCCCGTGCGCTCGACCAGCGCGAGATAGTCGGCCAGCCGGCCGGTCCACAGGTGATGCTCGAACAGGGTGCCGCCGAAGTAGAACCCGACGCCGGCCTCGCGCAGCACCCCGGTCTTGCGGTCCAGGTCCTTGGTGACCAGCGCCGTGCCCCAGCCGAATTTCACCAGGTCGATGTAGTCGCGGTGGCTGTCGATCAGATCGGTGAACGCGCCGGTCGGCAGGCCGGGGTCGATCACCATCGTGATGCCGTGCCAACGAGATGTCATGACGTGCCTCCTGAATTCGAGCCGATAGGGCGGTTCGAGGTAATACGGCGATGGGGAGTGGCGCGGCGGGCGCGACCGGTGAGCGGCAGGCTGGCGGGTGTCCGTCGGGCGAGGGTGGCCAGCAGCGCGGACAGCCCGTACAGCACCGGAACGGCGACCACCATCTCCACCACGATGACCACAATGGACGGTTGGTGTCGGGCGAGCGCGGTGAGTCCGGTTGTCGCCGAGACCATCAGGAGTCCCTGCAGCAACAGCGGATGGGCGAGGTAGACGCCGAACGAGGCGTCCGCGCCGGCCCGCGCCGCCCGCCGGCCCGGCCGGCCGTGGTCCTGCCAGATCAGCCCGGCGGCCAGGAAAGCCCAGGTGACCGCCACGCTCTCCAGCACCACAACGGGCTGGAACACGTCGCTGGCAAGCAGAATCGGCTGCCCGCCCCACCGCACCTGGGCCAGGAACACGCCGACGCCGAGTGCCAACGTCGCGGCGCAGCCGACCAAGACCCGGCCCAGGTGCGCGCGAGTCCACGCGAGCAGCGCGTCCTGATGGCTGGCGGCGACACAACCGGCCACGACGAAGCCGAGATAGCTGGGCAGCAGCGCGTCCGGATGCCGCAGCCAACCGGTCAGCGGCCCGAGCGACCAGCCGCGCTGCACGGCCGTGTAGAAGAGCAGTTGGAAGATCGCGCAACCGGCCAGCACCATGCCGTGCCGCCGGCGAGTGATCCGGACCAGCCCGCGCAGCAACGGGAACACCAGGTAGATCTGCATGGAGACCAGCAGGAAATACAGGTGATATCGGGCGGCGCCGGTCAGCAGATCATAGCCGATCGCGTGCAGCGCCGAGCCGAACGGCCGCAGCGCCGGCTGGTCGGCGAGGAAGTACACCGCCGTCCAGACCACATAGGGCACCACCACGAACAGGTATCGCTTGCGCCAGAACGAAAGCCAGCGCACCGACACGCGATCCTGGTAGCCGATGCTCAGCACGTACGCGGTCAGCAGGAAGAACACCTCGCGGCTGACGTGCGTCATGGTGAGCAGCGCCCCGGCGGTCAGCGTCGGCGCGATCGGTTCGAAAGCGAGCACATGCACGGCGACGACCAGCGCGACGGTCAGCACCCGCACAATGTCCACATAGTGCAGATGCCGGCGCGCTTTCTCCGCTTGGGCAACGGAAACCGGCGCGGACGGCGCTGCCGGCTCCGGAGTCTCGGTCGGCTTGACGGCCTGGATGGTCACCAGACGCCGCCGGCTGCCAGGTCGGCGCGCAGCGCGCGGCGCAACACTTTGCCGGTGGGTCCGGTCGGCAGTTCGCCGGTCACCTCGATCACCGTGGGCCGCTTGTACCGGGCCAGTTGCCGCGCGCACAGCCGACGCAGCGTGGCCGCCAACTCCCGTTCGTCCACGCCGGGCCGGGCGGTGACGAACGCGACCGGCACCTGGCCGAGCCGGTCGTGCGGCGCGCCGACCACCGCCGCCGAACGTACGCCCGAATGGGTGAGCAGCAGGTGTTCCACCTCCAGCGGGTGGATCTTCTCGCCGCCCCGGTTGATCACGTCGTCCGCGCGGCCGGCCAAGTAGACGAAGCCATCGCCATCCCGGCGGCCGAGATCGCCGGTGGGCAGCCAGCCGCTGGCGTCCCGGGCCGACCGGACGCGCTCCGGCCGCTCGCCGGACAGGTCGAGGTAATGCCGGACGACCTGGCGACCGCGCAGCGCGACCAGGCCTTCCTCGCCGGGCCGCGCCGGTCGACCGTCCGCGCCGAGGACGGTCAGGCCGACACCGACCGGCAGGCCGACCGAGCCGATCCGCCGGGCGGCCGGATCGAGTGGGTTGGCGGTGATCTGGCCGGCGGCCTCGGTCATCCCGTAGGTCTCCAGCACCGACAGGCCGGTGTGCGCGGCGAAGTGCTGGAGGGTGTCCGTGGCCAGCGGCGCGGAAGCGGACCGGACGAACCGGACCTGGCGCACCGCGCGCCCGTCCGGGGCCGGCGCGGCGGCCAGCGAGGCGAGGATCGCCGGAACCGCGTTCAGCCAGGTGGGTGACCAGCGCGCGACCACCGACCAGTAGGCGTCCACGTCGAACCGCCGGTCCAGCACCAGCGAACCGCCGCTGACCACCGTGGCCAGCAACCCCATCACCTGCGCGTTGACGTGGAACAGCGGCAGTGGCGTGTAGCCGCGCTGGTCCGGCCCGAACCGGTGGTGCCGGGCGACCCGGCGGGCGGCGTTCAGCAACTGCCATTCGGACAGCGGAATTCCCTTGGGCGCGCCAGTGGTGCCGGAACTGGCCAGCAGCACGGC